>NZ_JBGQOF010000002.1:0-357440 GCF_052113665.1 Flavobacterium sp. W22_SRS_FK3
TTATCCAGTAAAGAATATGTAGCACCCCGTAATGAAACCGAAGCGCAGTTAGCTGCAATCTGGCAGGAATTATTAGGAGTTGATAAGGTTGGAATCCATGATAACTTTTTTGAATTAGGAGGCCATAGTTTGTTGATTATAAAATTAGTTTCCTTTATTAATGACATGTTCTCGACAGATGTCAGTATAAATCTGGTATTTGAATATACTACAATTTCTGAGTTTGTAGATAAGATGTACTCAGTAGATCATTTTAAAAAAAATATTATGGTTCCTTTACGGGAAAAAGGAAGTCGAAAAGCTTTATATCTAACCCCACCAGGAAGTGGAACGGTTAATTGTTTTATTGAACTAACAAAACAATTGGGAAAGGATCAACCTGTTTATGCATTTCAATGTTCAGGATTATATGGAGAATCTCCAATTTTAAAGTCTATCGAAGAAATGGCCTCAGTTTTCATTGCAGAAATGCAAAAAAAGGATCCATATGGTCCCTATCGACTTGGAGGATACTCATTCGGAGCAACCATAGCGTATGAAATGGCGTTGCAATTAAGAAATAACGGATTTGAAGTAGATGAGCTATTAATTTTTGATGGAAGAGTTTCATTTGAAGATAATAGTGAAATGGATGAAGATAAGATGTTTCGAGAATTTTTGAAAAAACAAACTGGAATATTTGGGGAAGACTTCAATTTTTCGGATTTAGCTATTGAAGATAAATCTAAGGAAGAACAACTTGAAACAGTGAGCAAATTGCTAAGGGAGTCAGAATTTAAAATAAGTGATCAGGAACTTAAAGGGCGTTTAGAAGTTAATTTCTACAATGAAAATTGTTCTTATTTAAATAAAGTTGAAGATAAACTGAATGCAAAAGTTATTTTATTTAAAACAACATATGCAAAAATGGATGGTAAAATAATTTTTACAGAGAATGATATTTATGAGTTTGACTACGGATGGAATAAATACACTAATAAAGAAGTATTAGTTCATTCAATAGCTACAACCCATGATGCCATTTTAGATAGAGAGAATGTTGAGCAAATTTGTAGTTTTTTAAATAGTAAGAATAATAGTTAAATTAAAGTAGTAAAATATATGGAATTTGGAATTATGTTTTTCGCGAGTAGTGAAGATTCTTTATCTGGAAATATTTATGATTTGGTAAAAAAGTGTGCCATTTATGGTGATGAAAATGATTTCTCATCAATATGGGTTCCAGAACGTCACTTTACCGAATTTGGTGGGATATTTAATAACCCAGCAGTGCTTCAAGCATCTCTGGCCAGTATAACTGAAAAAATACGACTCAATAGTGGAAGTGTGGTTATGGCACTTCACGATCCTATACGTGTAGCAGAAGAATGGGCAATGGTTGACAATTTATCCAATGGACGTGTTGGATTATCAGTAGCTTCAGGATGGAACCCAGATGACTTCGTTTTTTTTTCTCAAAATTATAAAGATAAACATAAGGTGATGTATGAAGGAATAGATACAGTCAAAAAGTTATGGAGAGGAGAATCTATAGAGCGATTAAGTGGTAATGGGAAAAAGGTAGCTGTTAAGATATATCCTGCTACAGTCCAAAAAGAAGTGCCATTTTATATAACGATAAGCGGAAGTTCTGAAGGATTTAAAAATGCCGGAAAGCTAGGGTTTAATATACTTACTTCAGTTTTAGATCAAACAGTAGAAGAGTTGGCTGAAAAAATAAAGCTCTATCGACAAGAACGCAGTGAGAATGGTTTTGATCCTAAAACAGGTAAAGTAACCTTGATGTTGCATACATTTATTGGATTGGATAATGATTACACAAAAGAGGAAGCAAGAAAACCGTACTGTAATTTTTTAAAGCGAAATAAAAAATTATTTGAGGGCATGGCTTACAATAGAGATAGTGGTTTTTCATTGGATTCTTTATCAGAAGAAGATTTGGATGATTTCTTGAATTTTCTATATGAAAGATTTGCGAATACCAAAGGACTAATAGGCAGTAAAGAATCTTGTATGGATATGGTGCGGAAGACAGAAGAAGCAGGAGTAGATGAAATAGCATGTTTACTTGATTTTGGACCACCTTCTACTAGAATATTGGAAAGCTTAAAACACATAAATGAACTAAAAAATATCTGTTAATTGTTTTTTATTATAGTTATTCAAAAAATTGTAAAAGTATAAAGCAAAGAAAATTCTCAAAATGTTAAATTGTATTTTACTTTGCGAAAACTGTTTGGAAAAATACTTTTTTTAATGCAACATTTAAGTAGCTTAAGTATTTTAAGAGCATTTGTTAGACTTTTGAATAATTGTAGTGAATTTTATTAAAAATTATAAATTTTTATAAATAATATTTCAATTTTAAGTTAAGGATAAAATTTAAATAAAATAATAATTTTGGCAAAATGAATAGAAAAAACGTGTTAAAAAAATTAGGTTTTATAAATGTTAATTGTTTTATTTGTAGGAGTATAAATAATACTTTTGTAAGTAAAAAAAAATGAAGAAAAGTCAAATTGAAAGTTACCATGAAAAAGGATATATTGTAGTTGATAACATGTTTACACTTGAAGAAGTAAATATGTATAAAAATGAAATATCTAATTTTGAAGACCAAAAAGAATTACCGAACGTTATTTGTGAGGATAATAAGATTCGTTCCATTTTTGCACCTCATATGCATTCACAAATATTTTCAGAATTATACAAAGATTTACGACTATTGTCTATAGCTCAAAAATTGGTTGAAGAAAACTTATATTTATATCAATATAAATTAAATCTTAAAGAGCCATTTTTAGGAAAATGGTGGGAGTGGCATCAAGATTATCCTTATTGGCACATAGATGATGGAGTTGCATCACCGGATATGATTTCAGCAATGATCTATTTAGATGATGCAAAATCGTTTCAAGGACCTTTAATGGTAATTCCTAGATCACATAAAGAGGGTATAGCAAAATTTAAAAAGAAGGATACTATTGATAAAAATGATATATTAAATTCACTAAATTCGAACTTGAAGTTTACTGTAGATAATAATATTGTTAAAGCATATGCTGACCTAAATGGAATTGAAGTTTTAGAGCTGACAGCTGGATCAGTTGTTTTTTTTCATCCAAATATGTTTCATGCTTCAACAGGTAATTTATCTCCCTACGAGAGAGATACTGTTATAGTAACATATAATAGTATTAATAATTTACCACTTTCAGAAAAAAAGAGACCGGAATATATTTGCTCTTCAGATCATACTATTTTAATTAAAAGTGATAAATCATATAGTTTATGATGCAATAAAGAACTGAAAAAATCAGCATAAAAAGAAGGCAATATGTTTTATTTAATTGGTTAATCCAAAAAACAAATATTTAAATGGCGAATAATGTAAAATATTTAAGGAATTGCATGTGCATCTTTTTGGAAAACAGATACGTTATAATGATTTGATTTTTAATTATTTATGCGCATTTATAGTTCATTTTTATTGGTTTTAAAATCTTTAAATTTATTGTAATACTTAGTGATGCGAAGAAATGTAAAATTTTATTTAAATATTCATTTGTTAAGATTAGTTTGCTTCACTAGAGACTTAAAGTATCTAGTGAAACAAACTCTCTGCACTTTTAGTGAAGAGTTAGTATCGACTTCCAGCCTCAATATAGGGATCTTGTATAATTGTTAATTATATTTTAAAAAATTTTGTGCAAATCATATATTTATTTTTTTAATAATAAATACTAAATGCTTTGTACTAAAAAAAAAATTTACTAATTAAAGTTTCAAAATGTATATAAAAAAAAACAAAATAAGAAAAATTTATACTTTAGCATTCCAAGGAAAAAAAACTAAGAAATCTATAGTAACTAAAATTCGAGATATGTTGAATTTACCTTTATTAATAAGAAGACATTATTAAGATTTATAATTGAGAATATATTTACTTATTCATTATCATGCGTTTCTAAATTATATTTCTTTAGATTAAATATCGCTTTTAATTTGTTAAAATAAAATTAACAACAAGCCCGCATGTAATAGCCTCGGGTTTTTTTGCATAAATAATATTTTTTGCTTTTAATGCTTTAGCGCCTATCAGTGAATACAGAAGGATCTAAAAAAGATTGGAGTAAAAAGAAATATTATTTTAAAAACATACAACAAATCAAAATGAATATAAATATAAATCAAAGTAGTAGTTGTAATACTTATATCTTTTGCTTTTACAAGTTGCAATAATTCAAAAAGCGAAAAAGAATTAGAACTTAAAGAGAAAGAATTGTCTATAAAAGAAATGCAAATTATTAGACATAAAATATCAACAAATGATGCAGTAAGACTTGCAGAAAAGCAATTCAAAAATTATTTTCCTAAAATTTTAGAATCGCACGATGCAATACTTGATATTCAAGAATCATATACAGGAGATTTTACAGGTGATGGTATTGAAGATGTTTTAATATACTTTTCTCTTTCTCCAAGCGGTGGAGGAAACGCACTTGTTGGGCAAGGTTTAACACTCTATCAAAATAACGGATATGATGTGAAGGTTATTGCTGGATATGAATCTCATAATTTGTTTCAATTTGACAAAATCAGTAATGGTAAGATTTATGTTGAAAAATTAGACTACGCAGAAAATGACGGTCACTATTGTCCTTCAATACATACAGAGCATATCCTTACAATTTCAGGAAGTAATGTCTACTAATTTTAAAATAATATTATCAAGAATTACTATAACGGATTTTCGGAATAAATTTAATGGAAAAAGTGGTTGGTTTCGGGATTTCTGGTTTAGAAGACACCTATTTTCCACGATTCTTCCATAAAACTTAGATGGGTGAAATAACTTTAAAAAACACCATAAGCTTTTTGGTAGAAAAGGTATCCGCTCCATGGATTTTTTGCCACGATTTTGCTACGAAACTCAAAACACCCCTTATACGTACTTTAAAAGTATGATTTATCGTTAAACTTGTTTATAATATATGTTATAATTCATGTTGTAAAAAAGTAAAATTAAGTAAAAAAAGAAAATCTACAAGTCTTAATGGGCTTGTTGGGCTTGGGACAGTATATGTATCCTATGGGGCTGGTAAGTATTTTGATTATTTAGTACCCAGTGGCGTTACTAATCTTGCAAATGACAAACTGGAGATGATTTTTGGAACGGCGCGTTTGCTTTATATATTTAGCAGACTTGCGCCTGGATTTATATTTAAGCAATTTAGTAAAGCCGGTGCTAAACGAATGGCGGGCTGAATCAATTTTTACTGACATCTTTCTATGGAGTGCAGGTGAATAATTGCGAAAGAGTAGCAATGATTCCATTCTGCTGCAATTCCTATAGTATTTGCCTTAAGTTTTTGTAGCAAAAAAAGGTATCCATTCCAAAAACCTAGTGCCAGGATTTTGCCACAAAATTTTAAACTTATTTATGGTACTATTTTAGTAGCGGGAACGGGACTCGAACCTAGTAACGAAATGGAATAAATAAAATAAAAACAGCCTAGTAATGTTTCGAACTTAAGTCTTCAAGTGATTGTAGAACAGTATTTTAAATTTGTTCTTAAAAGTGATGCACCGATTCTGCACCTAGATTCAAATATATCTTTTTTCAATATTTTTATCAGTCTAAAAATATTACACATTTGAACATGAGCATCTTAAGTATTATTTTTTTAGTTTTTTTTTCTAAATAAATTGTACAAGGATTTTATCACAAAATTTGGATGGTTTATTATCTTTAAAAAACGCTTTTGCTTTTTTTGAAATTGTAGACAACTCCAAATCCGGCTGCCTCGTCACGGATTAATACAGAAAATGACTTTTTAAGTTTAATACTAAGACAAGTACAAACAGCAGTAATATCTTTAAGAGCCTGAGAAACTTGTTTGTATTCACGCCATGCAGTAGTGTCCGGCATTTAATAAATTGTGTTGGTTGATAATTATTTCCAGCTTTCGAAATAACCCATTTCTTAAAGTTAAAACACTCCATTCACAATTCCGATTTTCTGCTATTTTTCTTTACCTAGGATTTTATTTTAATTTCTTTTAATTGTACTGCTGAATTTCCCTGTACTGTTTCAATAGCCATATCAGGGCTATTAACCTGTCTAGTTAAATATTCCCTTTCCAGTTTTAATTTTTCATTTAGATGATTATATTTGATTTCGAAGTCTGCAAAAATCTCGCTCCAGGTTTTTGCATAAACTTTTATCCTCCCTTCTTCTAAATGCATAATTAATGAACGGGTGCCATGAGGTTTGTTTGTAATTATCTGATTCTGAATAAAATTGGTGGAATCAAATTTGTTTCCAATAAGATAAAACTCCCAAGACATATTTGGCGCATTGAATTCCGGTTGTTTTTGAATTAACTCCAAATAGTTATAAACTTGACTATATTGGCTGTTTCCAAGATTGATCTGCGGATGTTTAAGCTCAACCACTATATTTTCTATTCGGTCCAATAGGGTATTCTGTCTGCAGGCAAAAATATCCATTTCCTTAAGTCTATGCGGATGATCTATTTCTACCGCAGTATCCTTATCAGTCAAAAGATAGATATATCTTCTCAAAGCTTCCTCAAATTTAGGTTCAGCGGCAGTAACTAAATGATATTGTTCTCCAAAGATCCAATAGTGGCTTTCAACTAATTTCTGTAAGTGATCGACCTCATTGGCTTTAAGGTCTTTATTATAGACAAGCTCTTTGAGAATATTGACTGTCTCGTATCTGTCCTGAATTAATTTGAGAGTTTCAATAACCCTGTTCAGTTTTGTGGTCTTGAAAATTTTTGCAAGATCCTCTCTTTCCTTGGCTGAAAGATCAAGAATTTCATCAAGCACTTTAAAGATATCTTCTCTTTCATTGGAGTCAAGCAGCAGGTCAAGAAACCTGACAAATGTTTTCTTTTGATTTATGCTAAGGCTGGTAAATAATTTCGGCTGGATTTCATACAGACTTTTCAGGGTCTCAATTAAATCTTCTTTTTTAAATCTCTCTTCCCATTCTGTCTTATAAACAGGAAGGATACCTGTTTCTTCATAGTTCTCAATAAGTTTATCGGCAAACTGTCTTAGGAAGGGTTTTCTTTTATCCCTTAATACCTGATTGATTATTTTTATTAAATAACGATATTCAGGAGATGATTTAGCTTTTCCAAATAACTTGCCCTGAGTTTCATTCTCTGAGCTGTTGAAGTCAAAATCATTAAAATAGCCGCTTTGTATATAAACGCTGTGAAAGAATTCATCTCCTTTTTTATTCAGTGTTGTATGATCTTTGTAGACCTCATTCTCTTTATCATTTAAAAAGTAATATTTTGAATATTCCTGGTGCAGCGATTCTTTCCACTGAATAAATTTAATATTAAATACTGTCTGCTTTCCGGATTTACTGTCCGAATAAGTAATTGATATTTTTTCATCTCTTTCGGCTACATTAAATTCGTAGTCTAAGGGGATATTGTTGATTTTGATCTGGAAATTTTTGTGCTTGTTTAATTCCAAGAACCAGCAGAACTCCCTGATAAGAAAAGGAATAATTACTTTGTCCATTTGATTCTCGGAAATCTGTAGATTGGTAAAAGTAACTATAGTGCCTGAAAAATCGGATTCATTACCAGCCTTTTCAACTTTATAATCAGTAAGCTCGCTGCTGTTTATTATTATAGTATTGGTTTCGAACTGTTTTCCATTCAAAAAAGTTGTCATCCATTTTGCACTTTTGGCAAAGGTGAAAAAAGTCAGCCTGCCGACCCCGTTTTTACCATGCATTGCAGATGTGTGTTTTGGAGCAGAAACTTTTACAGCTTTTTCAGATTCATAAAAAGGCTTAAATTTTGAGTTCAATTTATTTTGATTGATACCATAGCCATTATCAATTATTTCCAAGTATTCCAGTGATCCAAAGTTATCCACTGAGTAGTTTATGGCGACAGTATTTGCTTTTGCATCAAATCCATTCCAGATATATTCTGCAACAGCACTGGGAGTTTCATAATTACTGAGAATTTTTTTTATTCCGTTAGAAGTAACATTTACATTTCCTGCCATAAATTTCTTTGTTATACTTTTTTTGGTTGATACAATTGCACCGCTTTTAAGAATGTGTTGCCACTGACAAATCGGCGTAATTGTAAAGATAGTTTTTTTCCAGTTATTGTTGGAATAATTAAAATCGTACACTCTGCCTAAATATTATGTTTTAACATTACAGAGAATATGAGTAAAGGGCTAAATTGGTATATTTGACTACGGATTCATCAATAAACTAACCTGTAAATCTTTCACAATGGAAAAAGTAATACAATTAAAAGTTAGAAAAGATTTGGATGCCCGGCAGCAGCTCACAGTCATTAAACTCAAGGGAAGCCTGATTTCAAAAGGGTATACTGAGATTATTCATATTCTGGATCAGGATGACGAATTTCATATCAATACTTTTGAGACCGATTCGGATAAGCGTAATGAAGTCCAGCAGTATATCGCTGCGTTTATCGATCAGGAAAACCTTGTGGACACTATTATTGCCATTAAGTAATCCAATTTCCAAATTTATTTACAGCCAAGCCCGTCTGCTCAACAGCAGGCGGGCTTCTGAGGTTTATTTTTATAGAGGATATTGTGTCTTTAAGGTATTTAAAAAAGGTATTCAAATTCATTAAGAGCACTGTTCCAAGTAATTTCATGGATATCCCATGCACCTCTGTCTGCGGGGGCTTCCAGTTTTTGGGCAATAATAATCTTCTCGCCGTCGGTACGCACGTTTATCATTCCATAAACAGTTACCAGACGTTCTTTGGTAATAGGAGCAGATGTGTTGCTGTTTTGTGTCTTTTTTAAGAATTCAGGTGTAGACCGTGCCAGTTCGGTTGAAAATATGAGTGATCGCAGCCCTCTGCTGTATTTTCCGATAGTCCCCAGAGTATCCGGGCGGGGATGACAGTGCGGTTCCTCATCACCGCTTGAGATAACAGTGGCAATAGGGTTCAGGGCATCCATGAATTCACTGGTGAAATCAGAAGAGCCGTGGTGGCAGGATTTGGCTATATCGGTTTGGAAAACCGTCCTTGCCTGAAGGACAGCAGCCCGGATTGCATTGCCGGCATTAAGTCTTTTAACAGGATCAGCTGATTTTAATCCCTTTCGCAGCAGAGGCAGATCGGCTCCGGTGTAGTGCTTCATGAGATGGTCTTCGGCAGGTTCATTCAGGTCACCTCCAAGGAGCATTTTCACTTTTCCCACGGTAAGTTTTAAAATGACCGAATGTCCATTTTTAGTTTTTCCCTTATTGCTGCCAAATACAGGCAGCCCAGGCTTACCCAGTACGTCTTGTGTCACCGGCCCTAGAATTTCCATTTTGGTGCTGTCGGTATCCAGACCGGGAAGCCCTGCCCAGATACCTATTTTGTCCGCTGTGGTTTTTTGCAGCATTTTGATGTACTGTCCATGTTTCAGGGGCTGGGAGGTGACCCTGGCCTGATAATCGGCCTCTGACTGGCATAAATCGGTAATGTAAGATTTATTCTGGCTGGTTACCAGTGTACCGAGGGTGGAAGGATGGGTGCCGCTTTTTTCAACCATGCCATTGTGGTACACATTTTTGATATTGAAAGTTTTGCGGCCTTCTTTTGTATGCTCAAATATTTTAGTGAAGCCCGCATAATGGTCTTCGTCAGAATGCGAGATTACGACGTCCATCGGCGGAGGGAAATTACCTGCTTTATTGAGATTGAACCTCCATTTCAAATAACGGAACATGTTGTCGGAGGCGCCGGCATCAATGATGTAATGTTTGTTTTCGGGCGTCACTACGTGGCAGCCGTCCCCTTGTCCTACATCCACAAAATTAAGTTCAAGTATCCTGTTGGGCTGTATTTCATGCGGTTCTATAAGTCCGCTGCAGTTTCTGCCCCTGACACTGACATACTGGATATTATTGTGGACTTCGAAAACAGGCTGCCCGTCCGGTCCCAGATTAAGTCCTATCCAATCCCCGAAAATCAGGTGTTTGATCCATTTTAGTGTTTTGGTGCCATCATTGTCTGTGACAAAATTCATGATTTTCACGGATGGAAAAATGGCAAATCCATGCTTGTTGTCGATAATTTTCTGATTCATTGTTTTTGGGCGTTAGTTAGAATTATTGATTGCTTTATGAATTGCTGTTATTTTATCCTTACATGTTGGTCAGTACTTGATTAATATCATTTATCATTTTATCGGCTTGCGGGGTTTCAATATGCATCATCTTTTTGCGGTCGATTCCTCTTTGGATGAGTTCGTTGAAAATTGCTTTTTTGGCTTCGGCGGGAACCCTGACCCTTATCATCATATCTTTCCAGAATTCTTTTTGGTTCATCGGGATATGCAGATCGGCATCGGATGAGGCGAACAGTCTTCCGTGCTGGCGGAAAAGCCTGAATTGGTAAGTCCTTTGGTCAATATCGGTAATATAGGTCGGTACGTTGCAGATAAAACCGTTTTCCAATGCGAAAGGATCGAACTCAGGGTACAACAGTTTATCATAATCGGAAGTTTCGTTATAGATAAAATCGGAAGGCACCAGTATTCCCCAGAGCTGTCCCTCCGCCGCATCAAAGCGGGGGTCAGGTTCGCACATAAAAAAAGATGAAGAGATACTCGAGGTGGAGAGGTCTAAAAGGTTTGTTTTTAAGGCTGCATGCTGCGCCTGAAACAATAAGTCCCAAGTCTCACCATAGGGTTTTATGCTGTGTTTGAAGAGCTGGTTTTCCCCGTAATTTTCAATTACTTTTTCTTTGAAAATCTCTGCGCCTTTTTTCTCAATTTCCCTGGCTTTTTTCAAATCCATTGTTCCCGAAAAGGGAGGCCTGAATATTCCGGGAAGAATATCCCAGCCATAATTTTGTTCACCCCTGTAGTGCGGCATTACATCCAGTCCTACTTTGAATTTGATTTCTACCCTGATGCGGATCAGCTCATCATGAAATCGTTCTATATCACTTAAATTTTTGATTTCAAAAGTTTCCAAAGGTTTAAGGTAAGTTTGCTGAATGTGGGCGGCTGCCTGTTGGTAAGTCATAGAATGTTCCTGTATTTTATAATTGATATGAATTTGTATTTTTTTAATGTCCTGCATTAGATAGGCAGGTTGTGCTGTTTGAAAATTAGAATGTTAGGTTTTGATTTCTGCCAGATAAACAATGAAGTAAATTTATCTAAATTGATGCTTATGATACTAGGTATAATTACCTGAATGTCAGAATTTAAATCTAAATCAAACCAAATAAACTTCTTGGCCTCAAAAACATTTAAAGTTTGAAGTGTCTGCGCGGCGAAAAAAAAACCGGCAGTAATGCCGGCTTATGATAAAACTCTTGTTTTGTTTCTTTTTTTCATCCTGTCTTTAATCAGGGTGAGGTTTTGACTAAGCAGATTCAGAATCTGCCTGTGATGTTTTGACGGCTTGTTTTTTAAGCCCCTGCATTGCAGGATTTCCATTTTAGAGAGAGAGATTTCAATGGTTTCCACGGATTTTTCGCCGACTTTCGCCGAGAGTATAAGCGAATCCTTTCTGTCGTAGTATTCGTTTGTAAATACACAATGTCTTAAATCATAACCCTCCTGCATAAAATCCTTTACGTTTTCGATTACGGAGATAGTAAGTTCTTTTTCCTTAAAAAGCAGTCCGAAAAAGCGCTTTTTGTCGCTTTCGTATTTTTTCTGCGCTTTTTCGATTTCAAGGCGCAGGCCCTGGAGTTTTTTCTTTCTGAGCAGTTCCCTTTTTTTCTGTACCAAGTGGTCATGAGCTTCACTTAGATTTTTGGGACAGACGTAAAGAGGGCATGAAAGGTCTTTATTGATATAACGAAGCAGTTCGAGATAATCCTCACAAATCTGCACATCTGAAATCTTATAGCCATTTCTGATGACCGTTTTGACCGCCTGCCAGTTTCGGCGGATGTTCTGTCTTGAAGCGCCTATATAGTACTGCAATAGGTTCAGCTGACAAGATTTCAAAAGGGTTTCTGCGATGGGGTCGGATAAAAGTGATGAGAAGAGCAGGTGCGGTGCAATGTTATAGACCGAACTTTTAAAGCCATTTCTTTTTAAAATTGGAAGCACTTTAACCTGCGGATAGACTTTATAAGGATTGATAAAGTACTTGGCGTTACGAGAGAAATCCTTTGGTTTGATTTCAAGCGGGGAATAGAATTTCCATGCATCTAGCGTACTTGAAAACACATTGGTGCTGAGTGCGAGCGTTCGGACTTCGCCTTTGGGATTAATCCAATGCTGCATGACTTCCTTATGAAAATAGGTCGGCGTGAAATTCTTTTTCATGTGTTTGTGGCTAATTATCATGCGCACGACCTGAAACCCCTCACAGCTATCCACAACGGCAGAGTATTCAGTTTCTTTAAAATGCACCTGATTATAAGGCATCATTTTAAGTTTTCCTGCGCAGGCAGGGCAGGAAGTGAACTTAGCGCAGGTACTTTGGCAGGAGGGTTTCCAAACATGGGTGCACTGCAAACAGTAAAATTTGGAGCGTGACAATACGCCCCATTTGATTCCACTGTAGGCACTAGGAAACGGTGACTTTAAATTCCATAATTCTATCATGACAATAAATATAAATGATGTTGAAATTCTGCTGAGTTTGGCTGAGGAATTTGCAGAAGCGGGCTATGCCTATAGTGCCTTTGAAATGGATCGAATTTGTGATGCTGATAATATCGAGTTTTTTAGAAACACTTGGGACGCACAAGAATACTGTTTTATTATGACTAATGATGCAGACTATTTTAAGAGTATAACTACAGAGTCACTTATAAATGATTTACGGGTTGTTCTGCAGAGCGGAATCGATATTTCGCAGAATGAGGCATTTGATCTTACCGGATTTGCCAATCGGGAAAGGGAAAGAAAAGAATTGTTAGAAAATAACTTAAATATAAATATTATGAATCAGAAAAATTTAGAATACCTGAAAGACCAGTTGAAATATACTGGATTTGGAGAGACGTTCGATCAAGACCTGAAAGAAAAGATGATGCAGGGTGAGAAAGAATTTAAGATTATGAGAGAAGGAGTATACGGTTCAGATTCTATGAATACGGTGCTGAATTTTAAAAAGTCAGATCAGAGTGATATGTATTTTTTTAATTCGTACCATGTAAATCTTCAAAAAGAAAATTCAAAAGAATCTTTAGAACAAACCTTTTATATTAACGGCAGCGGTGGTAATATTACGCTCAAAGAGGCTTACAACTTAATGGAAGGCCGTTCTGTAAATAAAGATCTAAAAAATAAGGACGGAGAACTTTATAATTGTTGGATTCAAATAGATTTTAAAAATAGTGATGACGGCGGTAACTTCAAACTTAATCACTATCATCAAAATTACGGCTACGACTTAGAAGCCAGTGTTGCTAAGCATTCAATCAAGGAATTGGAAACCGCTAAGTATAAAGAGGATTTGCTGAATTCCCTTAAGAAAGGAAATCTTCAGTCAGTCACCTTTGTAGTCGGCGGTGTTGAAAGCAAGATGTACATCGAGGCAAATCCTCAATTTAAGACTGTAAAAGTTTTTGATGAAAACATGCAGAGAATAAATCACCGTGAAAGTAAAGACGAGAAGAAATCAATACTTGAAAATCAATCTGTTTCAAAAGAACAAAAAAAAAATCTTGATACTAATTCAGACTCGTCGGAATCTGATAATAAAAAAAACAGTAAAAAAAGTAAATCTCATTCAATATAAGAGTTATGGAAAGTTTAAAGCCATTGTATAATTTCTTTACTGCGATCGAAAATGATTTTCGTGTCAGTCCAACGCATATAGCAATTTTTGCGGCTTTATTACAATTCAGAAACAGTAATGGTTTTACAAATCCAATTGAAGCATACAGATATGAAATCACTCCAGTTGCTAAAGTATTATCAGCTTATACATATCATAAATGTATTCGAGAATTGAGTGAGTATGGTTATTTGAAATATGAGCCTTCATCAAAAAAGACTTTTAGAAGTAAAATTTACTTTTTCGATTAAACTAAAGTGAATCAAAAGCCCAATAAGGGCTTTTTTTATTAAATGAAATGAAATGGATAATGAAGATGAAATTAATAGAGGAAAAATTACTCCAGAGAAAGCAATGCAAATGTTAAACTCTGAGGGTATGAATGTTACGATTGAGGAAGCAACTGAAATTTTATTATTTTTACGAAAAATCGCGCATGCGGTTGTATCTAAATTTTTAGAATCATGAGTATTATTGCAGATTTATACATACGCGTAAGCACAGATGAGCAGGCTGAGAAAGGTTATTCCCAAAGAAATCAAGAAGAAGTTCTTCGTAAATATTGCTCGATAAATTATATCGAGGTTCGAAATGTTATTTATGAGGATCATTCTGCTAAGACTTTTAATAGACCACAGTGGAATAAGATTTTAATTAAGTTGAAAAAGGAAAAAAATAAAACGGATCTTATCTTGTTTACAAAATGGGATCGTTTCAGCAGAAATGCAGGTGACGCATATCAAATGATAAGCACTTTAAGAAAGTTAGGAGTGGAACCTCAGGCAATTGAGCAGCCTCTTGACTTGTCAGTTCCAGAAAACAAAATGATGCTTGCTTTTTATCTTGCAGTTCCTGAAGTTGAAAACGATAGAAGGGCGCTTAATACCTTTCATGGAATGAGAAGAGCAAAGAAAGAAGGAAGATATATGGGTACTGCACCATTTGGATATGCCAATAAGTCAAAAGAAGATGGCACAAAATATATTGCGTTGGTTGAACCCGAAGCTTCTGTTATGCGTTGGATATTTGAGGAGATTGCTAAGGGGATCTTTAATACTGAACAAATATATCATATGGCTAAGAGGAGAGGATTTAAAAGAACTAAAGCTAATATGTGGGGCTTGATACGAAATCCAATATACTACGGTAAAATTTTTGTTCCGAAATATAAGGACGAAGAAAGCATGTTGGTTAAGGGACTCCATGAACCGCTTATTTCTGAGGGATTATTTTATAATGTTCAGGATGTTTTAGATGGCAGAACACGTATTTACAGGCCTAAAATTAAGACCGTTGTAGATTTTCCTCTAAGAGGTTTTTTTATCTGTCCAAAGTGCCAGAAAAAACTACAGGGAAGTAAATGCAAAGGGCGACACAAGCACTATCACTATTATCATTGCGAGTCTATCTGTAAATTCAGAATAAACTCTGAAACAGCAAATAATTTGTTTGTTGAAAACCTTAAAAAGTATCAGACATTCCCTGAAATTAGAAAACTTTATAGTTCAATTTTGTACGAAACCCATCGGGAACTAGCTGATAATGCAGGTGAGCAGAAAAGAAGGCTTTTAGAACAAATTAAGGACTATGAATTACGATTAAGCAATGCGAGAGATTTATTGCTAACATCAAAAATTGACCCAGATGATTACAAGCTTATAAAAGAGGACTACGGTTTACGAATTACAAACCTTGAGAGAGAATTATCATCAGTAACAAAAGATAAACATAGTATCGAAGAGCTTTTAAATAAAGGAATTGACAATTTAATTAAGATGAACCAAGCATATGTAGACATGGATTTGTCAGAGGCTCGCAGCCTAATTGGTTTAGTTTATCCCGAAAATTTTACAATTCAAGAAAATAAAATACAAACCGCTAGAGTCAACTCAATTGTGGAGTCTATCTATTTGATTAATAAGGATTTAGAAGATAAAAAAAACGGAACAAAAGATGATTTTTATCTTTTGTCCCGTAGAGTGACCTCGACTGGATTCAAACCAGTAACCTTCTGAGCCGTAATCAGATGCGCTATTCAGTTGCGCCACGAGGCCTTGTATTTTTATTAAGCTTATTTTATTAAGCTTAATGAGGTTTGTTTGCGGGTGCAAATATAGGGATAAATGTGAGATATACAAGCGAAAAATAATATAAAATTTAAAAAAAATAAAGTTGCAAAACTAGATACATGATATTCAATGGTTTCCTAAAGAATTAATTTTGTTTGTAGATATCACTGTATTATTAAATGATACAAATGAAAGGAAAGAAAACCTGAAGTTTTTTATTTGAATTCATTTAACTAGACATAAAAATGAAATAGTATTTTGGAGAATCGACAAATCGCCAAAGTACTTGTATATTTAATAAATGCAGTGGATGGCAAAATTATTCAATTAAATTTTTAAAATATAACTTGATTTTGTCAATTATCTATTAAGACATAATAATTTATTTAATTCCTAATCTAGATTTTAGTTTTAAAAATAATAAAGAAATTCTGTAAGCATCTTCTGCAGATGAATTTCTGTCACTTTTTGGAATTTTATATATTTCACATAATTCATCCAAAGAAAATTGTTTGTCATTAATGTCTTTTAATTTTCGATACATGACATCAATATCCAATGCTTCATTTTTTAATCTGCCGCAATCTAATCTTTCTAATGCAGCATTAATCATTTCAATATCGAAGTTAATATGATGACCAATCAAAACAGCATTTCCCAAATACTCTATAAAAGTTTGAAGAGCTTCATTTTCCTGAAGCTTTTTCATTTTACTTTCGATTATAAATTCATTTGATAAACCGTTATCATGCAAATACTTATATTGCAATAAAACGGCTTCAAAATTATCCTGTATTATGATGCTGTCATCAATTATTGCAAAAGACCCCAAAGACAAAATTACATCTTTCAAGGGGTTCAGACCTGAAGTCTCGGT
Source organism: Flavobacterium sp. W22_SRS_FK3 (assembly GCF_052113665.1). Lineage (NCBI taxonomy): Bacteria > Pseudomonadati > Bacteroidota > Flavobacteriia > Flavobacteriales > Flavobacteriaceae > Flavobacterium > Flavobacterium sp. W22_SRS_FK3. The sequence goes on from NZ_JBGQOF010000002.1 coordinate 16,748, forward strand.
TGATATAACTACAAACCTGTTTGGCTTAGTTTCAAATTTGCTAAGGTATTCTTTCCAAAACTCAGGATATTCTTTATTAATATTTTTTAGCCAGTCAAGCATATTATGAAAATTGTGTAAGTTGAAATTTACTTTTGATTAACTCTTCCAAGTCACGCATAGGAGCTAATGCATTTTTTAATTTCTCTTTGTCTGTTTTAGATAATTCTTTTATGTTTATATATTGACCGGAATCATCATTTATCAATCCTTCGACTGTTCTAAATTTCAATAAGGTCAAAAAAGCTTCCGCACAACTTAAATATATCTCAGCATTTTTTGAATCTGAAATCGCCAGTTGTTTGAATCTTAAATATGTATTTTTGATTCCTTTAATATTTGAACTTAATATTAATAATCTAGCAGCATCAATTAAAGGCATCAATGCTCTTGTTTTAATATCAAACTTCATTTTATGAGGGCCTTCCTCTTCTAAAATGAATTTCTTGAAAAAACTTAATGGCGAATTTCTTTTTAAAGCATCATTTCCTAAAAAATCAAAAAACAATGGGTTATTTATTGCATTTTTAAAGATAACATTTTCAATAGCTTCTTCAATTTTTGGCTCACCAAAAACAATTTCATAATCAAAAAAAATACTACTCAAATCATTACTATTTTCACCTGGAGTATTCATCCAATTGTTGTATTGTTTTATCCAGTCAGTCAGTGATTTGCACCACAACATATTACTTGCCATATGTCCGTTTGGACAGAATTCATAACCTACTTTTTCTAAAAGAGATGTAGTTCTTTTTGCAAGCCTCAAAAAATAATCTTTTACTTCTCTGTATTTTTCAGGAGTAACGTCTTCAAAAATCAATATACTATCCTGATCCGTAAGTAAAAGCTGTTCTTTTCTTCCCTGACTACCAATACTTAGCCATGCAAAACGGGCAGGAGGGGAGCCTAAATCCAATATTGTTAATTCAACAGCACGCTTTATAAGTGCTAAGTTAATTTCATTGGCAATATTACAGACATGTGAAATTGGAATATTTTTTTGAATGGAATTCTGAATTAAATCAGATAAACGATCCCTTATTTGTTTTAAATCTTTTGGCAATTGTGAGCGTTTAATTTCTTTAATTAATACACCCGGATTACTTGCCTGAGCTACAATTAAATCATGCTCTGAAATAATACCTTTAACAACGGATTTATTTGTACCATCTTTTGTAACACATAAATGTGTAACATTGTGTTTTAACATTAATAACTGGGCTTCTGCAAGGGAAACGTTTTCAATAACTGTTACAACAGGAGATGACATAATTTTATCTATTGTTTCAGTAATTCCATAACGACCTGTCGCTATTTTTGAAGACAAATCTGCATCTGTTAAAATACCAATTGGGTTATTATTTTCGCAAACAACAATATTATCAACCATTGAATCAGTCATTAAAATGGCAATATCTTTAACAATTTTATCTGCTGTGGTTGTTAATGGTGAATTATTATAACTAAGAGACTGAATGTATTGCATTTCTGATTGTGTATCCGAATAAAATCCGTTATCAGAAATCAGTTTACCACCTGAATTTGAATTATCCTTTGTATGGCGCGAATTAATTGAAAAGCTTTCTAATAAAAAGTTTAAAACATCAGAATTATTAGCCACAAATGGCCTAAAAACAGCAATTGGTACAGCATAAACAATACTTTCTTCACGCGCTTTAGCGGTCATCATGTAATTGTTTTTTGCGAAAAAAGGACGCAATCCAAAAATATCACCTTCATGACATTTATTTATTATTGTTTCTTCAGCATCAGCAATTGTGGTCAAGTTTATAATACCCGATGATACAATATAAAAACTGTCATGAAGTAAATCATTAGTTTGAAACAAAACGGCATGTTTCTCTAAATTTATTACACGGATATTGGTTGCAATATTAAAGAGTTCCTGAAATGTCAAATTATCGAATGGCGGATATTCTTTTAAAAAATCCGCAATATGTTCAGCAATTGTATTCATAGTAAATTTAATATAGTCAAATGTAAAAATAATAAAATAATAAATCACTATGCCATAATGTTACAGCAAAACTATTGAATTGTGTAATTCTAAATTTTTTCTTAAAATTATTATTAAATATATTAATTTAAATTCAGTATTTCATTCATTATCTTGAGTTTAAATATTCATTTTTAATAATATATTAATTTTCTATTTTACATAATATAAATTATAGTTCATTTGTAAGGTAACTTATTAACAAAGAAACCTATGGCTTTAAAACGCTCTTCATTAGAAAATTATGTGCTGTTGCTTGTGTTTGTAGATTCTATGCGCCAAACAACATTTAATGCTAAAACCTTTTTAAAAAAAATTCGTCCGTTTTGTCAAACTGAACACTTAGGCTTTAAAATCTTGCACATTCGTGTTAGAGGTTCGAAAGTAGGAATTTCAATCCATATAGAAAAGGATTGTTTTATAATTCGTCAAAATCAGGCATTGCATGAATTTATTTTTTATTGTGATAGCTCTAAAACGTTGCTCAAAAAGCTATTAAAACATAATCTTTTAACTCATAAATAATATGTCAGAAATTCAAAAATTACTTGCAAAAAAAGATGGCTTACTAATTGAAATTGCTTGCATTGTAGAGGATTTAAACGAGTATGTAAATTATCCTGTAGAAACTGTTTCTGTGGATCAATTGCATTATCAATATGATTTTATCATTAAAGAGATTGTGAAAATTAACAGAGAAATTAATTTAGAACATATTAAACATGCGCTGTCTTTTCATTCTCAAAATGTTGAATTAAAAAAACTTACTGAAAAAGCTACGTCAAGTATTGTTTTTACTGTAAAAGATTTACCAAAACTTCATTTTTCAATGTTTGAAACCCCTAACCTTTTATAAGTCCAAATTTTCAATCGTTGCCGTAGGGTATAACGGCAGCCAACTCACTCAAACCTACGTAAAAACTATGATTTCATACAAAGAACGACACAAAACTAAAACTAAATTTAAAACTGACAAATTAAAAACAACGCTTATAAATATTGACTACTTAATACTTAATTTGGAAGGTCAGCCGTTCGGGGAGTTTCCCGAAGATTCAGAATTTCGTTTAAAGCCTTATGATTACGGAACTAAAATTTTTGAAATTCGTGCAGACCTTTATTATCAGGATTTAAAAATTGGTATTTATACCGCTAAGCCTCGAAGTGCAATTATAAGCGAACAATTAGCACAATTACAAATCGAAAACAATTTATTTTATACACTCTCAAATAATGAACTTAAAAATGTTATTGAAAAATTTTGCGATGAAACTTTATATAGCTTTAAATCTGTTAATCGCCTTGATATTTGTTTGGATAAATGTGATACACATCACTCCTATCGTAATTTATATTCTAATATGGTTAGCGGTAATTTTCTTATTAGCGGTCGTCCTAAGAATATACAATCGTACTTTGAAACTTTCAAAGGGAAATCCATCCTCAATGGCTTCCAAATCGGAAAAAGAACATCCGACAAAATTATAAGATGCTATAACAAAACTCTTTCTCTTCAATTAACCGAAAAGCCTTATATAAATGAGTATTATGCAAATAATAACCTAAAAAATGATAATGTTTGGCGTTTTGAATTTCAACTAAATTCTGCGTTTTTCAGAGGTTTAAATGAACATTCAAAAGCAAACGAAAATGTAAGTCAGTCAATGACTTGGGGTATTTTTGATAAGGCAAACTTATACGAATTATTAAAAATTGCAAACAAAGGCTTTTTTGAATTACGAGAGAATACAGGTAAAAGTCAGGTAAACAAAGAAAACTTAATACAGCTTTTCGATTTTGATTATTTACAGTCTCAAATTTCAAATTTCAATCCTATAATTAAGCGTTTGAGAAAAGATACTCTTTCGAGTACTACAATTAAAAAACGTTTGGCAAAATCCCTATTTAGGGAATATTACGCAAATAATCAATGTGTTAGTTACATTGTTGCGCTTAATTTATTGCTCGAAGATTTGGACTTGCTTACGGAAAAATCGCTTTTAACTTGGTTCAACAACAAATTACATTTCTATCTGCACGAGTTTAGAACAAAAGAAAAAATAGTCAATCAATTTGATTATAGTCTATTTCATGAACATCAACTTTTATTTTTATAAGCCATGAAAACACAAAATACAAGCCAAAAAGTTTCAAAAACTGAGTTAATGTATTTACTCGGTGTGAGTTATCCGACTGCAAGGAAAGAGTATCAAACTATTTTAGATAGCCTACAATTGAAAAGAACTTATTTGATGATTTCTGACCTTATAGCATATAAAATATTGACTTAAAATAGAAAGAAATCGAAAAAATTAGAAAGAAATCGAAAAAAATAGAAAACCTTCTTTTAGAACTGTAATAATCTTTGTGAAAGAAATTTAATAACTAAAAATTATAAAAATGAAAATTGCATCTATTACAGGGGTTAATAAATCGCCTGAATTACAAGTAACAAAATCAATCGGTTCTTTAATCGTGTCAAGTGATTTGGCTTTATCTGAATTGAAGACTGAAAAAATCAGTATTTATATTGAGCGTGGAAATGGTTCGAATGTTATTTTGGCTAATAAGATTCCTTTAAAGGATTTCATTCTAGCTAGTACTTACGGAACTGAATGCACTCAATCTGATGAAGATAATGCGCTTATTGCGTTGTGTGAATTATCAGAGGGTGGTTCTATTTTTCTTGCTGAAAAAGAAAGTATCAAAATTACTTTAGAAGATTTAGTTGATACAAAATTGTATGAATTACATGGAATTGAAGAGCCAGAATCTACAGATTCAATTTATTTCTTTGAACAAAAAACTGTAGCATCTGAGGAGTTTAATAAAAAGATTGATGTTAACGGTTTTGATTTAGCAATTATGACTGTCGATCCTTCTGTTTCTGATTTGTCATATCAATTTGTAAATGGTCAAATTGTTAAGTATCTGCCTTTTGAATTACAAACTTTAAGTCGTGACATTGACCCTGTTCAGGCTATTTTGAAAAATGGTTCTGTTGTTCAAGGGCTAAATGATAGATTAACATTGCCTTTAGTGGCTGTTACTGCCTTAGAAATTAATAAATCTCAGGGTTCTATCATCAATTTTGTTGTAAGAACCTTAAAAACTGTATAGGCTATGGGATTTTTTAAAAAAATAGGTCAGTCAATTAAGAAAAATGTTTCTTTCAAAAATTTGGTAAAAGTAGCCACAACTGCTGTCGGTTTTGTTCCAGGTGTCGGTGGAATTGCTCAAACTGTAATAGGAAAAGTTACTGATGCTGTCGAAGCTAAAAAGCTTGCAAAAGAAGCAGAAGCACAAGGAAAGCAAGCTGAAGCAGATTATTGGAACGCTCAAACAGCTGCTTTAAATCAAAGTACGGCTAAAAGTGTTGGAGCTGTTGCGAGTGCTGGAACAAGTGTTTTAACTAATGCTATATTGACAGGTGTAAATGATGGTCTTTCCTCAGGTGTAGTAACTGGTAGTGGTCAAATTGGTTCTACTATTCTTAGTAGTACTTTAAAGGTTTGGTTTACAAAAAACTGGAAAATTTTAGTTGGTGCTGTAGTTGGTTTAATCGGTTTGATTTGGCTTTTAAAACACAATGGAAATAGCCGTTCTGCTCGTGTCAGAAAGCGATAAACCAAAAAATTACAGTCGGATTTATTTATATGTATTCTTGATGGATTCGGCTGTAATCATCTTTAAAAAGTTTGCAGAAATAATACTAATTATTAAAAACATTATAAACTAATGGGAAAATATAATCAAGGTTACAATAATCAAAATCAAGGTTATTCTAACAATAATAATAATCAAAATAAACAAAAGGTTAAGCACTCAGGTGCTAAGCATACCACTTATTTTCCTGATTCGGGACCTAATAAGGGAGTTGAACAACATCTTACTACAGGGTGGCGATTATCTAATAAAGAATTGATTTCGATAAAAGCTGTAACTACGTCAAAATCAAATCTTTCTGATAAAGGTTGGTTCGGTTCAATCGCTGTGACTTTTACTAATACTAAAACTGGTGTTCAACAATTTCATTGGGGAACTATGCAGAAAAGTACTGGTAAAGTAGTTGTTGATTCAATGGCAATTGTTATCAATCCAAAGGCAAAAAACGGAGGGTATGCAGGAACTTTTTTACGTTCAAATTAATGTTTAGGTTTTTATTAAAATTCCTCCCTCTTATAATTCATGAGGGTGCGGATTACCTAAAAGAGTATTTAGAAAAAAGAAAACAACTTAAATAAACTAAAAATGAAAAGTTTAAAAACAATATTATCCGTAATTGGAATTATAGTAAAATACGGTGCTGTAGTTACTGCAATTTTAAAAGGTATTCAGGTTGTATCTGATGAGTTGAGTAAATTGGATTTAGAAAAAGAAGATGTTAAACCCTCTACCCTACCAATCGACCAATCATTAAATACCTTAGAAAATGAGTAGTTTTTTAGGTAGAAAGGATCTTACCAGAGGTGTTAGGAATAACAATCCGGGCAATTTGGTTTTAACTTCAATTGCTTGGCAGGGAAAAATCCCTAACAAACAAAATACTGATGGTCATTTTGAGCAATTTACAGAGGTTAAATATGGAATTCGTGCAATGTTAAGAGATTTAACAAATGATATTTCTAAGGGTAAAAATACTATTAGAAAATTAATTACTGAGTACGCTCCGCCCTCTGAGAATAATACAGAGCAATATATAAATATCATTTGTAAAGCTGTCGGCTTATCTGCTGACCAAACTATTCAAATTATTGATGCTAAATTTTATTTAGTTATTGCAAGGGCAATTATTAAACATGAATGCGCTCCTAATCATGATTTGATTTATGATTCAGATATTCAGGATGCTATTGACATTATTGGAGATTATAACTTGAACAATGTTGTTGTTACGGCAAAGAAAAAGTTCAATTTTAATTATCTACTAATACCTTTTTTACTTTTTTGCTATACTGTTTTGAGCGTTACAGTCTAAACAAACGAACAAAAAAAAGAAGATAAATTAATTATAAAAAATAAACATCATGTTAGAAAAAATTAAAACATTTTATGCGAGTAACAAAGCTATTGCAAATATTGTACTTGTTGCTTTGGCTGGATTTTTAGCCTACAAACTTTTAAAAAAGAAGTAAATGGCTCTTGTGAATAGAACTAAAAACCAAGCTAATACAGTTTGGTTTTTTGACTTTCTTAGGCAGTATTGGTTAGTAGTTCTTATAATCATTTTTGGTTATCCATTGTTAAAAAAATGGTATGATAAATTTAGTATTGACGAAGACCAAAAAGCTTTAGAGAGTGCGGAAAACGATTTAAAAATTGCTGTAGCTAATCCAATTACAAAAGAATATGAACTAAATAAAATTACAACTCGAAAAGAAGTTCATGATATAGCTGAAAGCTTAGCTGTTTGGTTAGGTACAAATAAGCAGACAAAAGATGCTCCTTGGTACACTTGGATAATAGAGCCTTTTTCAAATTTTGAAAATGAAAAAGAAACAATAAATGAACTTTTAAAAGTGAAGCAAGTTACTACTGTTCCATTAGTTATAGCCTGTTATTATGTTATTACAAGACGAGATTTAAAAGCTGATTTAAAAAAATATTTATCCACTTCGGAACTTAAGCAAGTTCCTTTATTTAATTAATTATGATAAGTTCAGATAATTATGTTCTTTACATGGATTCCACTTATTCCATTAAAGTAAAGTCTATTAATGGCGAAATGTCAGGCGGTCATTTTAATGGTCGAAGATACGTTTTAGAAGGTATTGATACAGAGTTTTTTATACTTGCTGTATTTATAGAAAACAAAAGACAAGACGGATTTGAATTTGATAATACTCATGTCGATAGCGATTATCATACTGATAATTTATTTATGAAATCAATTATAAATGATTTGGGTATGACTGATTTAAATATGATTCCAATGAATCATTTTTTACAGGCAAATAAAAAGGTTGTGTTTAGTATTAATAAGGCTGTTTTTAGTTCTCCAACTGTTGATATCTATCAGGGAAATTCTTTTCTTAATGTTAAAAATCAATATTTTTATGGTCATGTTAGACCGACTTTTAAAATTGTAAATCCTGATTATGTAGCACAAAATTCATTTAGAGTATTAGCTATTAACCATATGTATACAGGTTTAACTGAGGCGGTTATTTTCCCCTCAGGTTTTCCATATGGTGGTTTTATAGATCAATTTTTTTCTATCAATGATGGTTCTGGTGGTTCTTTTCAGGAATTGCCATCAGGTTCAAGTGTTTTTCAGATAGATGATATTTATTTAAAAATTGACTTTAAAAGTGATTTTAGTAATTATTTTCAGTTTAGAGTTGAGTGTGATATTGATAATAATTTTGTCAATCTCTCTTTGGATTCTAATTACAGAGTTAATCAAGTTGTTCCAAATTTTGGAGGAAAAACTGCTTGGCTGTATGTTATTGATGCTTTGAATAATGATGGCTCTTTAAGACGTTCTTTTGATGTTTTAATTGATTGGAAGAAAATTCCAGAATTAGATTTTGGAGCATAAAAATGGCTAATACTACTCCTACTCCTTACAGTTGTACGGCTTTTAATAAAGACAAAAACATTAAGCCTATAAAAATTGAGTTTTGTAAATCAATATTTTACCTGCATAATTGGTTGTTAAAAGATATCGGATTTGATTATCACTATATAAACATTTATAACCGAAAAACAGGTAAATACATTTCTCGACAATATGTTAATGATTTTGTTATAGATAAACCTTTGTATTAATTTACAAAGGTTTTTATATATAACAGTATAGCTAGTACTAGAGTATAATTAGATGTTAGTTGTGTAGAATAATATAGATCATTAACAATATAATATATATGATTGAAAATAAATACATACTAACATATATCAAAAAGTGGAAACAAAAGTTTGCATTATGTATATAGTTACGTATATTTGCGTAGTAGATTTAAGCATTGAATTTACATATAAAAGAAAACCTAGCAAAATAGCTAGGTTCTTTAGTAGATTAAAGTACTTGTAATACTTTTAACTACAGTTAAATAAAAAAACGAATTATTTCCCAAGTAACAACAATCGTGGAAATAATGATTTGGAATTTTTCCCAATTAACTGGTAACTTTTCCATCTTGAAAATTCAGAAAACTTTTATCCCTGAACACACCTCGTATTCAGGGTGTTTTTCTTATTTGTAAAAGTACATATTCTACTTCATAAAGACAAGGCTTCAATATTACCTAATTTAAAGACTTATTAACAACTATTTTCATTAATTCCTTTTTTAAATAGGTATAATTATTTATTCTTTTATAGCAATTTACAAAGAGAGGTTAAATTATTGGCACTATATTTGAAAATCTTTAATAATTATAAACTCACAAAAGCTATATGAAAAAAATTACTTTGTTACTTATTATAATACTTTGTTTCTCTTCTTATTCTCAGGAAAAAAAGACATTCACTTCTAAGTCTGAATTATTAAATTCCGCTCAATCTTCTTTTATTAGTTCAATACATAATTATTATCCTGAATTTATTTTACCAATGAAAGTTTTAAATGTTTATGGTCAGGATAAACAAATAGCAGAAAGTTATATAGAGTATAGTAAAACTCCAAATGATTCTGATGAGTATCTAATTGTTTTGAATTCTGAAAATAATCGTTTGGATTATGAATATGTTTATGCTGAGGGAAATGGTAATTTAAAAGTAAGAGGTTCTTATTATATTCTTGGTACTGATATTTATAAGGTGGATTTATCTATCAAGGGTAAAAGTAAAAATTTCTTTATATTGTATAAGAATGGAAAAGAGGTCTTTGCTGACAACCCCTATAAGTCGTTATTAAAAGCAGATAAATAAGCGCCAATAAACGGGGCTTTTTTTTTGTTCCTATTTTTTATTTACTTTTAGCTAAACTTTAAAGAACTGAATTAAATACATTGTTAATAAACTTGTTAACATCTTGTTGGACGTTCTGCAATTCATACTATAAATTATAGTTCAAAATATAGTGTATACAAATAAGGCTATTACTTAACATAATAGCCTTAAAAATTTACAATTGAATTACAGCTTTTTTAAGTATACAGCTTTACCATTCAATGATACTTCAATTTCATTGGTTTTTTCTGAAAAAGTAGTTCTTAAAGCATTTCCATTAAAAATAGTAACATCTCCATAAACTTTACCAGTTTCAGGAGATATATATTCAAACAATAATTTTTTATTATCTGGTTCTATACCTAACTTATAACTTGAAAATTTTGATTCTTTTAAATCAAATTGCTGTTGTGAATCAATAATTTTTCCATCAGCATAAAAATTAGTGATGGTTTTGTTTAATGTAATGTCAGGATAATACTCATTTACTTTTGTAAGCAGTGCATATTGCGCTACATTTGCATCTTCTTGTTTTGAAGTGATTGTTTGAGCAAAAGAAATTGTTGTAAAAATAAGAGCTAATAGTAAAGTGAATTTTTTCATAATTAAAATTTTAGAGTTAAAGTTTCAAAACATTTTTGAAAACTTACATAATAACCATTTTTTGCATTAAAATAATTATTACATTCAACAAGATAGTAAATTATTACCATTAAACTAAAATTTAAGAAATATTTTAAGAAAATGACAACAAAAAAATATATCAAACTTATTCTTGTTTTAGGTTCCTTAACAGCACTTGGTCCTTTTTCTATTGATATGTATTTACCCGGATTTTCAGGAATTGCTAAAGATTTGAATACAACAGTTGCAAAAGTTTCGATGAGCTTATCAAGTTATTTTATCGGAATTTCAGCTGGACAGTTACTGTATGGTCCTTTATTGGATCGTTTTGGACGAAAGAGACCTTTGTTTATTGGTTTAATGGTTTATATTTTGGCGTCATTAGGATGTGTATATGTTGCCGATATTGATACTTTTATATTCCTGCGTTTTATTCAGGCTGTTGGTAGCTGTGCTGCAACAGTAGCTTCTGTAGCAATGGTAAGGGATTTATTTCCCGTAAAAGATATACCTAAAGTATTTTCATTATTAATGCTTGTTCTTGGACTTTCCCCAATGCTGGCACCAACAATTGGTGGTTATGTAACTGAAGATTACGGTTGGCATTCAGTGTTTTTAATCTTAATGTGTATGGGAATTGCTATTCTGACAGCTTCACAAATAGGTTTGCCAAATTCTTACAAACCTGACACCTCAATTTCATTAAAACCAAAGCCAATTATTTCAAACTTTTTAAAAGTACTCAAAGAACCTCAGTTTTTTACTTATGCTTTTACCGGGGCAATAGCGTTTTCTGGATTATTTTCTTACGTAGCGGCCTCTCCTATGATTTTTATGGATATTTATCATGTTAATGCAAAAACATATGGATGGATTTTTGCGTTCATGTCGGTGAGTTTTATTGGCTCTAGTCAATTAAATTCGGTTTTATTGAGAAGGTTTACAAGTGAACAAATGATTTTTAGTGCTCTAATAACTCAATCCGCAATAAGTATCACTTTTTTGATTCTTTCTTTGAACAATCTTTTGGGTTTATACGAAACGATTGGAATGTTATTTTTGTTTTTAGGCTGCTTGGGAATTTCAAATCCTAATACTGCCGGACTTACAATGGCTCCTTTTGCTAAAAATGCAGGAAGTGCTTCTGCATTGATGGGAGCGATTCAGCTTGGTTTAGGCGCTTTGGCTTCTTTTGCCATCGGGATTTTTGTTAAGGATTCAGTAGCTCCAATGGTTGCCATCATGACTGCTACAACAATTTTAGCATTTATTATTCTCAATATAGGAAAGCGTTTTATCAAACAAAAAGTAGAAATATCATCCGGAGACGAAATTACCATTGGTCATTAATTAGGTATAAAAAAATCCGGAATATTTAATTCCGGATTTTTTTATGTCTTTACTGTTGTTTTTTATCTGGTCTGATTATCATTCTGAGAGATTGATCACTGGCAAAATAAGCAACCATCCAATTGTAAAAAGTATTCAATCGGTTTCTGTAAGTAATCAATGAAATTAAATGAACAAATAACCAAATAAACCAGGCAAAGAATCCTTTAAAGTGCCATTTAGGACTTGGTAAATCCACTACTGCTTTGTTTTTTCCAATGATCGCCATTGATCCTTTATCGTTATAAACAAAAGGTTTAAGTGGTTTGTTTTGAAGTGAAGCTTTAAAATTTTTAGCCAGATTTATCCCTTGTTGTATGGCAACCTGAGCAACCTGCGGATGGCCGTTAGGAAAGTTATTATCAGCAGTTAAAATTGCTGTATCCCCAATAGCATATATATTTTGTGTTGCATTTACTTTATTAAAAGCGTCAGTTGCCATTCTTCTTCCCCGTCCATAACTTTCAGCAGGCATTCCATTAAAAACTTTAGCAGTAACACCGGCTGCCCATATTAAATTTTTAGTTTTAATTGTTTCTCCATTTTCAAAATATACAGTATCATCTACATAATCCGTTACCTTACTATTTAATTTAACGACTACACCTAATTTTGTAAGTGCTTCTAGAGTATCTCTTTGAGATGCTTCACTCATTGGAGCGAGCAATGCATCTCCACCGTCAACCAAATATATATTACTTGCTGTAGTATCTAATTCAGGATATTCTTTTAATAAAATATTTTTTCGCATTTCAGCAAACATACCGGAAACCTCTACTCCTGTCGGTCCTCCACCTGCTACGACTATTGTTAATAATTTTCGGCGTTTACGTATTTCTTTGCAAATAGCTGCTTTTTCTAAATTCTTAAGCAATGTATTTCGCATTACAATGGCATCATTTAAGGTTTTCATCGGAATGGCATTTTTCATTACGTTTTCCATACCAAAGTAACTAGTTTCAGCACCTGTCGCAAAAACCAAATGGTCATACGATAATTCACCATTACTCAAAATTACTTTATTTTCTGAAGGAAGAACTGAAACTAATTCACCTAACCGAAATTGAAGGTTTTTTTTACCAGCAAAAAACTTCCTAAAGGGATAACTGATGCTTGAAGGCTCCAAAAAAGCTGTAGCAACCTGATATATAAGAGGGGGAAAAAAATTATAATTGTTTTTATCTACAAGTGTAACTTGTATTTCAGGATGATTTAGAAGTTCTTTCGCCAGATTTAATCCCGCAAAACCACCTCCAATAATAACTATGTTCATATATATTATTTTAATAAAGTTGTATAGAAACTATCGTGCTTGTATCTACTGTATAAATTTAACACTTATAATTCCAAGTACAAACTCATCTTTGAAATTTATTTAAAATTAAATCTAAGTCCGGATTTTTATTTATTAATCAATTTTAGTTTCATCATAATATCTGTCTGCTCATCATTTCCTAATTTAAAAATATGTTTGTCAAATTCGATAAAGCCATTTTTCTTATAAAAATGTATTGCTCTATGGTTTTCTTCCCAAACACCTAACCATACATATTCTAATTTTTTTTGGTTTGCTATTTCTACCGCTTTAGCATAAAGTGATTGTCCTATATTTTTTCCGTGAAATTCTTTTGAAACATAAATGCGTTCAATTTCAAGAGCTTTATTGTCTTTTAATTCAGTTTGTGATTCTCCAAAGTTTATTTTTAAATAACCAATCAATTTACTATCCAACATTGCAAAATAGAATTCTGAATTTTTATCGGTAAGTTCCGTTTTTAGTTTTTCTTTAGAAAATTCTTCTTCCACATAACTTTTCATATTCTCTTCAGAATTTGATTTTGAAAATGTTTCCTGAAAAGTCTGTCTACTGATTTTTTGTAGTTCATCAATTTCTTTAAGCGAAATTCTCTTTATTTCAACAGTATTCATTCTTAATATTTAAAGTTTTTAGATAATTTATAAAGTAAATTAAAACCTATTTTTTTAACTTTTTAACTGGCTTTTCAGCTATTTCAACCTTATTTTGTAAGACATAGTTAGCTAACAATTTTTCGATTAATTCCTCTTTTGTAAGATGATGAAAAACAGTTTTCACTTTAGTTTTTAAATCAGTTGAAATATCATGGTTAGGTTTGGTTTTGAAGATTTGTTTTGCCCATAAAAGTGTATTATTTTCTTCTAGGCTTGCAACAGAAGGTTTTTTGAATTCGGAAAATTTCAAACCTAATTCTCTTTCAAATTCAGGGATTTCAATTAGTTCTTCCTGTTGTAAGACAGTTAAAGAAAATCCCTTTGCTCCTGCCCTGGCTGTTCTTCCGCTTCTATGAACATACGTTTCATAAACATCCGGTAAATGATAATTGACCACATATGAAATTTCTTTTACATCAATTCCTCTCGCAGCCAAATCGGTTGCTACCAAAATATTGATATGACCTTCACGAAATTGCTCCATAATTCTGTCTCGAATTCCTTGTGATAAACTACCATGAAGAGCTCCTGAAGAAAAACGATTAATAGCAAGATTTTTAGCTAATTTATTGACAGCCGCTTTTGTTTTACAAAAAATAATACCGCGTTCTCCATCTTTAGAGTTTAAAAAATGCATTAAAACATCTAATTTTTCAATCGGATCAACCAAAATATATTCATGATTAATTCCTTGGTTACCAATGGTTTCCATATTAACACTGATTTGAACTACATTTTTATTTAAGTAATTCTGAATGAGTTGTTTTATAGTTCCTGGTAAAGTGGCAGAAAATAATAAGGTACGATGCTTTTTAGGAAGCTGGGCAATAATTTCATCCAGACTTTCTTTAAGGATAGAAACCATTTCATCTGCTTCGTCTAAAACAAGATATTGAGTTTGTTTTAAATCGACAGCTTTACGCTGAATCAAATCGATTAAACGGCCCGGAGTTGCCACGAGAATGTGTGTTGGATTCGTAAGTCGTTCGATTTGGGGCTTTATCGGAATTCCACCGCAGGTTGCTGCGATAGAAATGTTTGGAATGTGCTTTGAAAAATCTTCCAGATTTCTGAAAATTTGCTGACCAAGTTCTCTTGTAGGCACTAAAATTACCGCCTGAATGATTGGTGAATTGGTATCAATTAACTGTAATAAAGGCAGTCCAAATGCAGCAGTTTTACCGGTTCCTGTTTTAGCTAAACCAACCAGATCGTGATTTTCAGATAAAAGTAACGGAATTGTTTTTTGTTGAATTTCTGTTGGCTCAACAATATTCAATTCGCTTAATGCTTTTAAAATTGGTGCTGAAATTCCTAATGATGCGAATTGTTTAGACATTGTTTTTGTTTTAGATTTTAGAGTTCCGGTTAAAGATAAAACAGATTTACAAAAGTTTTAATGTTGTTTATCATAATTAAGAAACATCCATTTTAAGCATTCTTATGAAAACTGAAGCCCTAGCCCTGATGGAAACGGTATCCTTTTGTGGCGGGGTTCGGCACAAAAGATATAGTGTACAGCAGGAAAGAGCTTCTTATTTTAAAAATATATTCAGTTTATAATTCGATAGATTCTCCAATTTTGAGAAGCATTAAGTCTTTTCCTTTGTCGAAAAATTTGCGAATAGATTCTTCATGATTGATTTCGATGTATCCAAAAGTATCAAAATGGTATCCTAGAACTTTATCACATTCTACAAAATCAGAAGCTATAATGGCATCTTCGACATTCATTGTAAAATTATTCCCAATTGGCAAAATGGCCAAATCTAATTTCGTGCGCATTGGAATCAATTTCATATCCATAGTCAGGGCTGTATCACCGGCAATATAGATATTTTTATGTTCCCCTTCTATAACGAAACCTCCAGGATTTCCGCCATAACTCCCGTCAGGAAATGAGCTGGAATGAATGGCATTTACATATTTAACTTTTCCAAAGTCAAAATTCCAGCTTCCGCCATGGTTCATTGGGTGTGCTTTTAAACCTAATTTCGCATAATAACTGGCAATTTCGGCATTTGAAACAATTGTAGCTTCAGTACGGTTAGCGATTGCCTCTACATCCAGTACATGATCACCATGTGCGTGAGTAAGCAAAATATAATCTGCTTTTAATGTGTTTATATCTATTGACGAAGCTTGCGGATTTCCCGTAATAAAAGGATCAACAATAATATGTTTTCCTCCTACTTCAATTCCTAAAGATGCGTGACCGTAAAATGTAATTTTCATTTGATAAAATTTTAAAGTGAAATAATTATCTTCCTCCTAAAAAAAGATTAACAATAATATCAGAAATTAAAGATATCATACAAATCGTTAGCAAGATGGAAAGTAAAAAAGTACTAAGTGCCAGTTTTTTTAATTCTGGATCTAATAGCTTGGGGTTTTGATTTTTATAAACAGTAATTAAATGTTTTATTAAAGGTATAAAAGCTACTAAAAACAAATACTGATCGAAATTATAATCGCTTAAAACCGCAAAAATAATGACCAAAAGCATCGCTGTAATAATTATTGAAAAATGATAAATTTTAGCATTTGCTCCGCCAATCTGAACTACAATAGTGTTTTTTCCGGATTTTCTGTCAGAGTCTTCATCACGCATATTGTTCAGGTTTAAAACACCTACGCTTAATAAACCAATTGAAATGGCAGGTAAAATCAAAAGTGGATCAACTTCTTTAGAATATAAAAAATTAACACCTAAAGTACTTACAAGTCCGAAGAATACAAAAACAAATACATCTCCAAAACCTTTATAGCCATATGCGTAATTACCTACTGTATAACGAATTGCAGAAGCAATTGCTGCGATTCCAAGTACTAAGAAAAAGATTGAATACCCAAAATTATTTTCTCCAAAAGCAAAATATATTAGAATAATTGCAGATAAAAGTGTTAATAATGATGTGATTATAATGGCTTTTTTCATGGCCTGAGGTGTAATTACACCACTTTGAATAGCTCTTTGTGGTCCTACCCTATCCGTATTATCAGTTCCTTTAACGCCATCTCCATAATCATTTGCAAAATTAGACAGAACCTGTAAACCTAATGTTGTTAAAAGTGCAAAACCAAAAACCTTCCAGCTAAATACTTCTGTTGGTGTATTAATTGTTTCTGTTGGGTTTGATAAGGCGTAAATACTTCCTACTATAATTCCGGAAACTGATAAAGGTAATGTGCGCAATCTGGCGGCTTCAATCCAATGTTTCATTATATTTTGTTTATTCGATTAAATTTTTGAATCGTTAAAGAGATTCTTTGTAGTGTTTATTTATTATGTTTTTTTATGGAAGCCATTTATTTTCGCCAAAATTAGGCTTTCTTTTTTCTAAAAAGGCATTTCTTCCTTCTTTTGCTTCTTCGGTCATGTAAGCAAGACGTGTTGCTTCTCCAGCAAATACTTGCTGGCCAACCATTCCGTCATCTGTTAAGTTCATGGCGAATTTCAGCATTTTTATAGATGTTGGTGATTTTTGAAGGATTTCCTGAGCCCATTCATAAGCAGTAGCTTCTAATTCATCATGTGGAATAACGGCATTTACCATTCCCATATCCATAGCTTCCTGAGCTGAATAATTCCTTCCTAAAAAGAAAATCTCCCGTGCTTTTTTCTGTCCGACCATTTTAGCCAGATAAGCAGATCCATATCCACCATCGAAACTGGTTACATCGGCATCTGTTTGCTTAAAAATGGCGTGCTCCTTACTGGCTAATGTCATATCACAAACCACATGTAAACTGTGTCCGCCACCGACAGCCCATCCCGGAACAACCGCAATGACTACTTTTGGCATAAAACGAATTAATCGCTGAACTTCTAGAATATTTAATCGATGTTGTCCATCATCTCCAACATAACCCTGATGTCCACGTGCATTTTGATCTCCTCCGCTGCAGAAAGAATATACTCCGTCTTTTGTTGAAGGACCTTCCGCAGAAAGCAAAACCACTCCTATCGAAGTATCTTCCTGAGCATCATAAAATGCCTGATATAATTCGGATGTGGTTTTGGGACGAAAAGCGTTTCTAACATTAGGTCTGTTAAAAGCTATTCTTGCAACTCCGTTACATTTTTTATACGTTATATCTTCGAATTCTCTGGCAGTTATCCAATCCATTTTCTATTTATTTTGTTTTAAACAATTATAGTGTAAAAATAAACCATTTTTACATTTTTACCTACTCAATTGACATCAAGTCTTTTTTCTAAATTAGATTCTGTGCATAATTATACTCAAAAAATAAAAAATAACACTTTTTAACACTTGCTTTAAAAAAATATAAGTAATTTTACAACCTAGAAATCAATGAGATACATTTTATTTATTGATTTAAAGATTGATTTTCTTTCACTGATTTATTAACCTAAAAAATGACTTTTTTTGAGAAAAATTAAAAAATTTGTCGCTCATTTTTTTACGGTTTTTAATTATAAAACGAAAAATAATGAGCAAATGATTTATTCATATGTTTCAACTTCAAGAAAAAGATAGTAACACCGAGGGTTAAATACTAGAATTGTTTATTCAATTTATCAAAAAGATTATGATAGTTGAGAATTTAAATTGAAAACTTTCTATAATACATTATCAAACCAAAGGGTCTGCCGTGAAATTGATTGATTGTTTTTGACATAAATGAATTGATTATTTAAAAGACATAAGCTTAAAAAAAGAGTAATTCTTAAAATTCGTAAAAGTTTTACTTTTTTAAATTACATTAAAGATTATTTTATTTCTGTTTTTTTTTAATTACAATTTTTTAAAACTAGAATAAAAAGAGAAAGGTTATTCGTAATGAATAGCCTTTCTTATTTATATGCTTTCAATAAATAAAAAAAACAAAGATTTCCGATAAATCGAAAAGCCTTATTTAGATGTGATTTTTTTTGATGGTAAATTCGTTATTTTTAATAAATAAGTACCTTCTGGAAGCTGATTTATATTTATTTCCTGCATATTATTACTTAATACTCTTTGTCCCTGAGAAAACACTTCTATTTTTTTTGTAGCTAAAACAGTTGGCTTTACAATTGAAGTCCCTGAATCAGGACTCTTTTTTTCATTTTCTTTTTTTGTGGTCGCAACAACAGGAAGTGACTGTTTTGAAGTATTGTATAAAGCAGATATATCCTGATCAGATAAGGGAATATTATATATTTTTAAATCATCAATATCTGCATTGATGCCTATTGTTGTATTGATTTCACCTAATTTAAAGACCGTTCCTTTTGTATCACGTGACAAACCCTTTATATATTTTAGTAATTCTCCATTTCTGTATATTTTCGAAGTATTGCCATCAAAAGTAATACTGTATTGATACCAGGTATTTTTAACTAACGGAATATTGATTAAAAGGTCATTTGAAGCTCCCCAACCTGCCAGACTCAAATCGGAATTTGAAGTTGTTGTACCTTGTTGCAACAGTCCAAAATATTGCGTATTGTAAGCTGTACCATATCCCCAAATATAATTAGCAGAACATATATCGTTCATTTTAATCCAAATCGTTATGGTTCGTGGAGCATCACTTTGCGGAAGATTATCAATAACCGCCTCTAAAGCCTTATTTGTTAATCTTTGTGCACTTTTTTCATTTCCCATTCTATCCGTTACATAATTTTCTGTTCCCATAAACGATATGGTATTTTCTGTATTATGCAATGTTCCGTTAAAATTAAATTCGTGAATAGGCGCCTGTGCATTAAGATTTATCGAAATGAGTATCATCAACGTAAGTAATGTTTTTTTCATGATATTCTTATATTAAAATATTTAATCATTTTAATACTACTAAAATAGATTTAAACCTATTTTTAGAGAAATTTACTCGATGAATAACTTAAATAATCGTTAAAATACATTAAAATTAAGAATTTCTTACTCGTTATTTTGTGTTTTTCTTATTAAATTTAATAAATTAATATTTTTTAAGTACTAAAAAAACAATTTTCTTACGTATAAATAAGGTTAATTCAATAAATCACTTAAATTTTATAAATTTAAACTCCGAATTTATTTTTCTATTTAAATAAATCTCAAATTCAATGTTAGTTTTTACAAATCAAAAAAAAATAATAAAATATCGAATTTTACTTTATTCAATACCAATGAATTAAAAAATAACTTAAAATTAAGTTGAATTTTAGTTTGCAAACAACAAAAACGTTTATATATTTGCAACCGCTTAGAACAACAAAGCACATAAATACAAAGCTGAGGGGAGATACTCAAGCGGCCAACGAGGGCAGACTGTAAATCTGCTGTGTGAACTTCGCAGGTTCGAATCCTGCTCTCCCCACGGAAAGGCCGAAAAGCCGGAAAACTTAAAGTTTTCAATCTTTTCAAAAAACCTTAAAAAATGTCTTAAAGCCAGTAAATCCGATGATTTACTGGCTTTTTTGCTTTATGGCCTGTTTTCAATATTTATAAATGCTCACAAAATTAAAGGTGCAGAATCGGTGCACTTTCCGGCGCGCAGAAAAGTGCACCAGAAACAGCAAAAATCCCTTACTTTATAGGG
Source organism: Flavobacterium sp. W22_SRS_FK3 (assembly GCF_052113665.1). Lineage (NCBI taxonomy): Bacteria > Pseudomonadati > Bacteroidota > Flavobacteriia > Flavobacteriales > Flavobacteriaceae > Flavobacterium > Flavobacterium sp. W22_SRS_FK3. The sequence goes on from NZ_JBGQOF010000002.1 coordinate 37,224, forward strand.
GTTAACGAGATTAACGACTTGATTTGGAAGTGATATTATTCTACATTTATTAATTTAAAAAGTAGGATTATGTTGGAAAGCAGTTTTGGTTTGGGATTCTTTTTAAAAAGACCCAAAATAGAAAGTAAAGAATGGATCGTATATTTCAGAATAACTGTTGACGGTATCCGTAAGGAAAGTTCAACTAAGAGAAAATGGGATAATACACGATGGGATCAAAGGTTCGAAAGAGCGGTCGGCTCAAAGGAAGATGCAAAGTCTCTGAACTTCTTTTTGGATTCGCTGACTTTAAAAATCAATGAAATCAAAACCGAAATGATGTACAGCGGCAAAACCATAACCGCTGAGAAAATTATGGACGAGGTCTTGGGAAGGACAGCGCCAAAGATTAAGGTGCTCGAAGAATTTCAAAAGCATAATGATGAAATGGAGGCGCTTCTTGGAAAAGGCTATGCAAAAGGCACCCTTGACCGGTTTACCATTACTAAAAACCATTTAACCGCTTTTATCAAGTTCAAGCTTAAAAAGCACGATCTTGAATTTGCGGATTTGAATCTTGAGTTTGTAAAGGACTTCGAGTTTTACCTTGGAACTGTACGCGACTGCAGCAACAACACCACCCTAAAGTATATTGCAAATTTCAAAAAGATTGTAATCCGCGCCATTGATAAGGAGTTAATCACCAAGGACCCATTTAAGAACTTTAAGGGACGTAAAACAAAACTGGTAAAAAAAACACTCACCGCACAGGAATTGTACGAACTTGAAAGTCATTATTTCACAACTGACAGGCTCAATGTCGTAAGGGATGTATTTGTATTCCAATGCTACACCGGACTGACTGGCTTACATCGATGCATACCAATTAAAAAAGACTGATATCAAAAAAGGTATTGACGGAAACCTGTGGATTATGTCTGAAAGGCAGAAAACCAATTCATCATTTAATGTCCCTCTTCTTCCTCAGGCACTAAAATTAGTTGAAAAGTATAAAGACCATCCTCTCTGTATTCACCGCGGTACGGCCCTTCCAGTTTCTTCAAATCAGAAGATGAACGAGTATCTGAAAGAAGTTGCAGTATTGTGCGGTTTTCCTTTCACGCTCAACACGCATATGGCCCGTCGGACTTTCGGAAGCACGGTAACCCTAAATAATAACGACCCTATTATTTGGATTGGAATCTATTGATTTCTTTTAAAAAAAACGCAAACTCCTGTGTGATACGAGTTCCTTCTGCTACTAAATTCCAATCCCTGAAAACGATGTTTCCACTGTCCTCATTAAGCCTTATTCTGCGGGTAATATAAGACATACATGATGTCCACGAATAGGAAAATCCTGAACCGTTATCTCATCGAAAAATCCTTTTGAACTTAATTTAAAGCTTCTGTATTCTTTAGATTTCACAAACACTATAATATCCATAAAAACAATTTCTCATCATTACATTATAACATAAAGGCACCTGCTAAGCAGGTGCCTTTATAAGTTAACTGTCTGATAGTATTTTTATGCTATGACTACGTTTACTGCGTTTGGACCTTTACGGCCTTCTTCTACGTCATATCGTACTGCATCGTTTTCACGTATGTTTTCTGATAGACCTGAAGCATGAACAAAAACTTCGGCTCCTCCATTATTAGGAGTTATAAATCCGAATCCTTTTTCTTCATTGAAAAATTTTACTGTACCTTCTTGCATTTTAATGTATTTAATAGCACAAAGATAACTTTATAAAAATAGAAACCTATTCATAATGAGTATTTTATTTATTAAAATTAAATAAATATCTTCATAGTTAAAAAGTAGATTTATGTCGCATCTGTCAGAATCAAGAATTTAAGTAATTTAAAAGTTAATCTACCTATTTACAGAATGTTTTAAACATAGTTATCTCTGATCTAACAATCTGGTTTTTCCTCAGCATATACACAACTTCAATTTCACTCTAAGGTTTGTTTGGCCAATTCAAAACTTTTAAAGCCTAATCCGTTTTGTATGCGACACTTGATAAAACGATAATCTTGTTCTACAATAGTGTTGAGATATTTTACACTGTAGGATTTTAATCTTTGAGAACGAATGCTTGTTATAGGCTTTGATAGCGGGAGTATTAGAACCACTTTTATAAATGTTTATGATTCTTGGCCTGTAGTTATCTACCGCTCGATATAAATAAAACAAATACCTTTTGCTTTAATATATGCCTAATCCAATCTCCAATTCGCCCCCACTCTGACTTTTCTCTTCTTTATCTCTGACTCAATCGAAGGTTTAAACTTATAAACCCAAAGCTGAATCATTGCATGATCCACAATCACTCATCTAATCTTCATTATTTCTTTACATCGCGGTAACTACTTGTAAATCTTAATTTTAAATATATTGCCAGAAGGATTATATATTTTGGATACAATGACCTTTAGTATTCATTTTTTTTAAAGTGTACATTATAAAAATAAAAGTTATTCCCCAGATGCGACAGAAAATTTGTGTAGAGTATTCAAGAAAACAAAGTGAGGGCTTTGCTAATATATATAAATCAGTATACCCAAATATACTTTATTCTCTAATTGTGAATATATTTAAAAAAAACATTATACATTTAGATACCCTTAAAATTAATAAAATGAAGAACGGTAATATTCTAATAATAGAAGATGATGCAGATGATAAGGAGATTTTAGAAGATGTAATTGTATCTCTTGGCAATACTAACAAAATCGTGTGGAAAATTAATGGAGCAGAAGCACTTTCATACCTTTCTGCCAGCAACGAAAAAATGTTTATCATTTTTTGCGATATGAACATGCCAATTATGAATGGGCTGGAATTAAAACGACTTATCGATGCTGACCCGGTTCTCAGAAAAAAAAGTATACCGTTCGTTTTTTATTCCACAGCAGCAACGCAAAATGCAATTGAAGAAGCTTACACAACACTTAGTATTCAAGGCTTTTTTAAAAAAGAAAATGACTATCATAAAACAAAATCAATTGTCAATACTATACTTGAGTACTGGAAAAGCTGCATTCATCCAAATGCATAAATTTTGATCTAATTTATTTTCAGTTCTTTCATTTGTTTATAAATTTCAATTTTCCCTATTACATCAAAATCCAAATTATAGTCAATAATAAATTCATAATTTTTATCCATTAGCAGGATGTTCATCGCTTGATAAATTTGATTATTCAATTCTTTCTTTTTTGATAAAATAAGATAGGATGGCAAGGAGTATTGAGAAAAATCATTTGTGACAAACAGATCAAATCCTTCCTTTTTAGTTTCTTCAACAAAACAATGACCAGGAAAATTAAGCAAATTTTTAGCTATGAAATCCTTAAATTGTTCAAGATCTGATTTAGAATCATTCTAACGGCTATACTTTGAGAAGGAAAGGTATTTTCAAGTAATTTTATTTGGAATTATTAACAGTGAAAATGAATGTTATTAATAAAGAGTTCTTGACCAATAGCTAAAGCATAGATGAAAAGATTGACCGGTTAAACAATCAAAAAATAAAAGCCTTCTTAGTCTCTGGGGCTACATGAACGAAATGATACTGCTAAAGATTACTGAGCTAGGAAAAAATAATGATTGTGGTACCAAGCCGTAATATTTAAATGAAGTAAAAAAATATAAATATTCAATATCCAGAATTTCATTTCAAAATAATACGCATGCAACTCAAATCAATCCATCTCTATGATTTTTACTGAGTGGGAAAATGATACCAAAAATAAAACACAATTTCAAATTAGGCAATTGCTGAAAACTAATTTTGGAGGTGTAAAAAAATTGATAAAAACTGTAACTGGACTAAATTAACATTAAAATAGAGCTATGCACGTGGAAAACCATTACATCAATAGAAGCGGGTGGTTGAGAGCGGCCGTTCTTGGCGCGAATGACGGGATTCTATCTACCACTAGTTTAGCCATTGGCGTGGCGGCAGCAAGTGTTACAAGAGAATCTATTTTACTGGCTGCAGTAGCTGGTTTAGTTGCCGGCGCTCTTTCTATGGCGGCAGGTGAATATGTATCAGTAAGTTCTCAGTCTGATGTAGAAACTGCTGATCTAAAAAGGGAAAAGCTTGCACTTGAAACACTGCCTGAAGAAGAATTGGAAGAACTGGCAGACATTTATATTCAAAGAGGTTTGAATAAAGAGTTAGCCAGACAGGTTGCTATCGAATTAACTGCTCATGATGCTCTTGAAGCTCATGCACGCGATGAACTTGGTATTAATGAAATTTCGCAGGCAAATCCTCTGACAGCAGCTTTTGCATCAGCAATTTCTTTTATTGTCGGAGGCTTATTACCGCTACTGGTAGCTATATTTGCTCCTATCAAAGAAATGGTATTCTATCAATATGGTTTTTCAATACTTTTTTTAGCATTATCAGGAATACTAGCCGCTAAAACAGGCGGATCAAAAACCCTAAAAGCAGTATTGCGTATTTGCATCTGGGGCACTTTCGCAATGGTAATGTCGGCATTAGTAGGTTATATTTTTGGTGTTCAGACTGCTTAAAAAAATAGCTTTTTATTTGATTTAAAATTTAATCAGATCTTAAGCAAGTAAAAAAAGAAGGATACCTAACGATTCGCTATTTCGCATAGACCTAAAACAAACGTTTGTTTGGCCGATTTAAAACTTTTAAAACCTAATCCGTTTTATATGCGCCACTTGATAAAACGATGTCTTGTTCTACAATAGTGTTGAGATATTTACACTGCCGGATTTAATCTTTGGGAACGAACGCTTGTTACAGAATTTGATAGCGGCAGTATTAGAACCGCTTTTATCAATGCTTATGACTCATGACTTGTAGTTATAACTAATTGCTTTTATTAGAAAAGACTGCGCGCTCATGCTCTGTCTTTTTCTGGTCAATAGAAAATCTACTGTATTACCTAATTTATCTACTGCTCTATATAAATAATACCAAATACCTTTTACTTTGATATAGGTCTCATCTAATCTCCAGTTCGCCCCCACTCTGCCTTTACGCTTCTTCATCTCTGGCTCAATCAAACGTTTAAACATATAAACCTAACGCTGAATCGAGGCAGATCAAAATGAACTCCTCGCAATTTTCAATCTCTCCATCATCGCGTAACTAAGTGTAAATTTTACTTTGAAATATACTGCCTGAAGAATTATGTATTTTGGATAACAATGATCTTTAGTATTCATTTTTTTTAAGTGTAAATTCTAAAGATAAAATGTTATTCCCAGATATGACAGGACCGAGGTAATCAATACTTCTTCTAATTCTGAAACTATTGAGAATAATACTTAAATTTGTTTAAAAATAAACTTTCAAACTTGAAAAACATTTTAATTATAGACGACGAAGAAAAACTTAGAAGTCTTTTGGCACGTATTGTAAAATCAGAAGGATTTGACGTATTTGAAGCGAAAGATTTAAAATCTGGTTTTAAAAAACTCGAACAAACCGATATTGATGTCGTTTTATGTGATGTAAAATTACCGGATGGAAATGGCGTTGATTTCCTTCAAAATATAAAAACGAGTTTTCCTTTAACGGAAGTTATTTTACTCACTGCTTTTGGAAATATTCCTGATGGTGTCCAAGCTATGAAAAATGGTGCTTTTGATTATATTGTAAAAGGTGATGATAACGATAAAATTATTCCGCTTTTGTACAAAGCAATTGAAAAAGCACAACTACAAAAAAAAATAAAACAACTTGAGAAACGCATTGGCGATAAATATTCGTTCCATACCATTATCGGAAAATCAAAAGGAATTGAGCAAGTTGTTGACCTAGCCAAAAAAGTAGCCAAAACGGAATCTACTGTTTTGCTTACTGGAGAAACGGGAACAGGAAAAGAGGTTTTTGCGCAAGCCATTCACGAAAATAGTAGTCGTGTTGGCAAATCATTTGTTGCTTTAAACTGCAGTACTTTTAGCGCAGCTATTTTAGAAAGTGAGCTTTTTGGTCATAAACAAGGAGCTTTTACGGGAGCTTTAAAAGATAAAAAAGGTTTTATTGAAGAAGCAAATGGCGGTACTTTATTTCTTGATGAAATAGGTGAAATGCCCATCGAATTGCAAGCTAAATTATTGCGGGTTTTAGAAACAAGTGAATACATTCCGATTGGAGATACTACGCCTAAAAAATCAAATTTTAGGTTAATTACTGCTACAAACCGTGATTTAAAAATCGAAAGTGATGAACACCGTTTTCGTTTGGATTTGTATTTTCGATTGAATATTTTCGAAATAAAAATTCCATCTTTAAGAGAAAGAGTCAAAGATATTTCCTCATTAACAGACTATTTTGTCAAACAATTCTCTGAAAAAACAAATAAAAAAACTTTACAAATTGATGATGATTTTCTTTTGAAATTAGAAAATTATTCGTGGCCGGGTAATATTCGGGAACTTAAAAATGTTATTGAAAGAGCTGTTATTTTAAGTAACGGGACAATCTTAACAACCGATCTTTTACCTTACGAAATGCAGCATCAACCTGAAAAAGCTACCAAATCAATGTCGGCTTTTTCTATGAATAGTATTGAAAAACTACACATTCAAAAAGTTTTAAACTACACCAAAGGAAATAAAGCCGAAACTGCTCGTCTACTCGAAATTGGTATTGCCACTTTATACCGAAAATTAGAAGAATATAGTATTCAATAGCAATAGATAATTAACAATTAACCTTATCGTTTCAATAAAAGCTTATCATTTTGATAGGCTTTTTTTATGCGTTGTTTTTGGTATAATACTGCAATCGCTTCATTTACAATGTATTAAATAATTTTTTGCGTTTTCGGAATACATTTTGGCATAAAGAGGAAGAACACAAAATTCATTTAACATGAAAAATCAAGTCTCCTCAATCTACAAGCAAGCCGAACGCTTTGCTGAGATTACCAAAAAATCTATTATTTCTGGAAATATATTCCGTGCAAAAAGATGTTTGGCACTTGCAGAACGTTTGTTTATTTCTGGAAGTAACGAAACTAAAAACGCTATTTCTAATGTTTACGTTTGCTCAGTTTCAACCTTTCTAGAAATACGTCACTGTAGTATTTCAAATCTTTTTCCGCAAACACTTAAAGCGGAATGCATCAAACAAATTAACACATCTGGACTATGATGACTATAATCTTAACTGCAGTTGGGCTGATACTTTTTGCCAGCTTTTATAAAATGATTTCCATTTTCGAAAAAATCTAAATTATGACACTACTTTTTATCATCGCCATTGCCGTTTTTATTTACATCGGCTATGTGCTAATTAAACCCGAAAAATTTTAATTAGAAAATTTAGAATGATGATTTCAAAAGAAAAAGCAAAGTAAAAATCTGAACTCTAAAATCTCAAATCAAATTATGAATACAGAACTATTAGGAATTATCGTTATCTACGGAGTAGTGCTTCTTTTAGCAATTCCGTTAGGCCGTTATATCGGTAAGATTTTCAATTATGAAAAAACTTGGCTGGATGCAATTTTTGATCCAATTGACAAACTGTTTTTTAAAGTTGGCGGTATAAATCACAACATACCAATGACTTGGAAGCAACATTTAACTGCACTTTTATCTATTAATTTAGTTTGGTTTGTTCTTTCAATTTTAGTGTTGACCAATATGCAATGGTTGCCTCTAAATCCTGATGCAAATCCATCAATGTCAGCTGATTTAGCGTTTAATACAGCAATCAGTTTTATAACTAATACCAACTTACAGCATTATTCGGGCGAAACTGGCTTGTCTTATTTAGGGCAGCTTTGTTTGATGCTTTGGCAATTTATAAGTGCGGGTTGTGGTATGGCCATTTGTGCAATGGTTTTTGTGGCTATGAAAGAAAAAACGACCACTGAATTAGGGAACTTCTATAGTTTTTTCGTGCGTTCTTCTACACGAGTACTATTGCCTTTAGCCGTAGTTGTGGCTTCTGTTTTGGTTTTCAACGGAACGCCAATGACTTTTGAAGGAAGAGACAAAATTACTACGCTTGAAGGTAACGAACAAAATATAAGTCGCGGCCCCGTTGCGGCATTTGTAGCCATCAAACAATTAGGCACAAACGGCGGTGGATTTTACGGTCCTAACTCAACCAATCCGATGGAAAATCCGAATTATTTGACCAATATGGTTGAGAATATTTCGATTGTTTTAATTCCGATTTCCATGATTTTTGCGCTGGGATTTGTTTTAAAACGAAGAAAATTATCCTATACCATTTATGGTGTAATGACTATGGGATTTTTGATTTTACTGATTCCATCTGTAATTAGCGAAACGAAGGGAAACCCAGCTATTTCTAGTATGGGAATTGCCCAAAACTTTGGTAATATGGAAGGAAAGGAAGTCCGAATAGGATCGGCAGCCGCTGCAAATTGGGCGACTTACACTACTTGTACCAGTAACGGCTCGGTGAATGCTATGCACGATAGCTTAAATCCAATTGCTGGAATGACTACACTTTTAGGAATGATGATTAATTGTTTCTATGGCGGAATTGGTGTTGGTTTTTTAAACTTTTACATTTTTATAATCCTTGCCGTTTTTATTAGTGGGCTAATGGTGGGGAGAACTCCTGAATTTCTAGGGAAGAAAATAGAAGCGAAGGAAATGAAAATTGCGATGATGATTGCCCTTTTACATCCCCTTTTAATTTTGGCAGGAACTGCCCTCGCTAGCTATTTATATGTAGGTAATCCCGAAGCTTTATCCGATTGGTTAGCAAATCCTGGTTATCATGGTTTCTCAGAAATGTTGTATGAATTCACTTCTTCATCAGCGAATAATGGTAGTGGTTTTGAAGGTTTAGGGGACAATTCGTCTTTTTGGAATATCTCAACTGGAGTTGTAATGCTTTTTGCACGCTATTTACCCATTATTGGGCCAGTAGCCATTGCGGGAATATTAGCTTCTAAAAAATATATTCCTGAAAGCAACGGAACTTTAAAAACGGATACAGCAACTTTTGGTTTATTGGTTTTCGCGGTAATCTTTATCATAGCAGCTTTATCGTTTTTCCCTGCTCTAACATTGGGTCCAATTGCTGAATACTTATCTGTAAAATAATCTAAATAGTAAAAATACCATGAGTGCAACTCAAAATAAATTATTTCAAAAAGAGTTAGTTGTCGAGGCTTTCAAACAGTCATTCGTGAAACTAAACCCCCAAATAATGTTCCGTAATCCAGTTATGTTTACTGTCGAAATTGGGACGCTCATTATGTTTTTTGTTTGTCTTTGGATTCTTTCCGGGGAACACTCACAAGGAAGTTTTGGTTATAATTTTACCATCTTTTTAATTCTTTTAACAACACTACTTTTTGCCAATTTTGCTGAAGCCATTGCTGAAGCCAGAGGAAAAGCGCAAGCTGATAGTTTAAGAAAAACCAGAGAAGAAACTCCTGCAAAGCTTGAAAACGGGCAGATCATTTCTTCATCTGAATTAAAAAAAGGAGACATTTTTGTTTGCGAAGCGGGCGATATTATTGCTACTGACGGTGAAATTGTCGAAGGTTTAGCAACTATTGATGAAAGTGCCATTACGGGTGAAAGTGCTCCTGTAATTCGAGAATCTGGTGGGGATAAATCATCGGTAACTGGTGGAACTAAAGTCTTGTCAGATAAAATAAAAGTAAGGGTAACCTCCGAACCTGGTGAAAGTTTTTTGGATAAAATGATTGCTTTGGTCGAAGGAGCAAGCCGCCAGAAAACACCAAACGAAATTGCTTTAACTATTTTGCTAGCTGGGTTTACATTAGTCTTCATTATTGTAACGATAACACTAAAACCATTTGCCGATTACGCAAATGCTCCTATAACCATCGCAGCTTTTATTTCGCTATTTGTTTGTTTAATTCCAACTACTATTGGCGGTTTATTATCTGCTATTGGAATTGCAGGAATGGACAGAGCTTTACGTGCTAACGTAATTACAAAATCAGGAAAAGCTGTTGAAACTGCAGGAGATATTGATGTTTTGCTTTTGGATAAAACAGGAACTATTACGATCGGAAATAGAAAAGCAACTGCTTTTTACCCAACCAAAGGAGTTTCTAAAAAGGAGTTTATTCAATCAGCTGTATTGAGTTCTTTAGCAGATGACACTCCCGAAGGAAAAAGTATTTTGGAGTTGGCTGGAGCCGATGTTACCAATAAATTATCAATAGAAGGTGCTACTTTGATAAAATTTACTGCAGAAACCAGAACTTCCGGGGTGATTTTGAAAGATGGAACTAACATCCGAAAAGGTGCGCAAGATGCTGCTAGAAACATTGCGCAGCAAGCAGGAAATCCTTTTCCTGAAGATACTGCGCAACAAGTTATTACAATTTCTTCGAATGGAGGAACGCCTTTAGTTGTTGTTAAAAACAATCATGTTCAAGGTGTCATAGAATTGCAGGATATTATTAAAACAGGAATGAAAGAACGTTTTGAACGCTTGAGAAAAATGGGAATCAAAACGGTGATGGTTACAGGTGATAATCCGTTAACTGCGAAATTCATTGCTGAAAAAGCGGGTGTTGATGATTTTATTGCGGAAGCAAAACCGGAGGATAAAATGAATTATATCATCAAAGAACAGGCAGAAGGCCGATTGGTTGCGATGATGGGCGATGGAACAAATGACGCTCCTGCGCTAGCGCAAGCAAACGTTGGTGTGGCAATGAATAGCGGAACGCAAGCGGCTAAAGAAGCGGGAAATATGGTCGATTTAGACAATGATCCAACCAAACTGATTGAGATTGTTGAAATTGGAAAACAGCTTTTGATGACTCGTGGAACCTTAACGACTTTCTCTATTGCGAATGACGTTGCTAAGTATTTTGCTATTATTCCAGCCTTATTTATTACAGCGATTCCTGCTTTGCAAAGTTTGAATATTATGGGATTACACAGTCCTGAAAGCGCCATTTTATCGGCGGTAATTTTTAATGCGATAATCATTCCATTTTTGATTCCGCTAGCGCTGAAAGGAGTTGCTTACAAACCAATTGGAGCATCAGCATTGCTTCGAAGAAACTTATTTATTTATGGACTTGGAGGCGTTTTGGTTCCGTTTATCGGAATCAAATTGATTGATATACTGGTTACTATTTTCTTATAAACATTTCACAAACAACATCTAAACACTAAAAAAGATGAAAACAAATATGATTCCCGCTTTGCGTTTAACACTATTTTGCGCTGTATTTTTCTCTGGAATTTACACTTTGATTATTCTCGGAATAGCGCAATTTTCACCCAATAAAGGAAAAGGTGAAATCGTGACTTCAAAAGGAAAAACCTACCACATTAATGTGGGGCAAAAATTTACTAAAGACAAGTATTTCTGGTCACGTCCGTCTGCAGTTAATTACAATGCTGCAAGCTCAGGAGGTAGTAATAAAGGTCCAAACAATAAAGAATATCTAGCTGAAGTTAAAACAAGATTAGATTATTTTATGAAAAAAAACCCAACAGTGAAATGCGAAGATATTCCTTCAGATTTGCTTACTGCTTCAGGGAGTGGAATTGATCCTGACATTTCTATCGACGGTGCAAAAGTACAAGTGGAACGCATTGCTAAAACTCGAAATCTAAGTATTGATACTATTATAAAAGTAATTAATGAAACTAAAGAACGTCCCCTTTTTAGAATGTTTGGCCCTGAGAAAGTGAACGTTTTGGCTTTGAATATAGCTCTAGATGAGATTTCTAAATAAGATTCTGACATACAGAGAAACAAAGGTGCAAAGTTTTATGTACTAACCATTTCGACGGAAAAGAAGTCATACAAGTAGAGTTTGCATTGTTGTCGAATATTAATACAATTAGTCTTTGTATCCAAATGATAAATTGCTTGAGAAAATAATGACAGATAGTTTCCCCTGATGCCCTAGCCCTGATAGTAGTGAAAATCCTTTTGTGCCAGTGTTTGGCACAAAAGATTGTAGCGAATAGCAGGAAATTGCTTCTAAAAAAAGAATTGGTTTAAATTTTACATTGACAATGGATCAGAAAAAAGAAAATAATGCACGGCACTTTCTCGATTTAATTCAGAAATCACGAAAAGGAAAGTTTAAAATCTACATTGGGATGAGCGCAGGTGTGGGTAAAACGTACCGAATGTTGCAAGAAGCACATTCGTTATTGAAAAATGGAATTGATGTGAAAATTGGCTATATTGAAACGCATAGTCGGAAAGAAACCCACGAACTGTTGTTTGGATTACCATTGATTCCGCGTCGGACAATTTTTTATAAAGGAAAAGAACTGGAAGAACTCGATGTTCAGGCGATTATCAACCTCAGACCCGAAGTGGTAATTGTGGATGAATTGGCACATACTAACATTGAAGGAAGTAAAAACGAAAAACGTTGGCAAGATGTTTTAGAGATTTTAGAAGCTGGAATCAACGTGATTTCGGCAGTGAATATACAGCATATTGAGAGTTTAAATTCGGCTGTAAAACGCATTACAGGAATTGATGTTCAGGAACGAATTCCAGACAATATTTTGCGATTGGCTGATGAAGTTGTGAATATTGATTTGACATCGGAAGATTTAATTGCACGTTTGAAAGAAGGAAAAATTTACACAGAAGATAAAATCCAGACTGCTTTGTCAAACTTTTTCAAATCAGAACAAATTTTGCAATTGCGGGAATTAGCATTAAAAGAAGTGGCCAGTCAAGTGCTGCGAAAAGTTGAGAATGAAGTGTCTAAATTGCACGCTTTAAAACCCGAAAAATTATTAGCTTGCATTAGTAGTAATGAAAAAACAGCAAAAATTGTGATTCGCAAAACAGCTCGTTTAGCTAGCCACTACAACGCAAGTTGGTGTGTTTTGTATGTAGAAACTCCCAAAGAAAGTAATACTAAAATAACACTATCAAAACAACGTCATCTAATTAATAATTTTAAATTAGCCACTCAATTGGGTGCCGAAGTCATTAAAATAGAACATCAAAATATTACGGATACGATTTTAAAAACTGTTGAAGAAAAACAAATTACAACTGTATGCATCGGAAAACCACATTTGAATTTATTTAAAGTAATTTTGTCTACAACAATTTTTAGACGACTGTTAAATCAGCTTTCTTTATTGAATATTGATCTTGTAATACTTTCATAAGAGTAAGAGCATTTTTGTGAAATGTTTAGATGTTTGGAAAATCCATTTTACATTTTACAAAAAAATAATCAATTAAATACTGAGGATGAGATTGCTTCGTTCCTCGCAATGACATTATGAGAATTAAAACCAAACTAAATCTGGGTGTTGGATTATTGTTTATACTGATAATAATACTCTCCTTAGTGAGTGCTTTTTATGTTTTTTCAATAAAAAAAGACACTGAAAATATTCTAAAAGCCAATTACAATACTTTAGAATATTCCAGAAATATGCTTTTGTCTTTAGACCAAATGACGATTGACAAAGAAAAGGCTACTGCTGTTTTTAGACAAAATCTTCAAAAACAAATTCAAAATGTAACTGAACCTGGTGAAAAAATAGCCAATGATAATCTTAACTACCATTTTGAAATTTTGAATAAAAATTTTACAAATGAACTTTTAAAAACAGAAATAAGAAAAGACATTTTTGCCATAATGAAACTTAATATGAATGCTATTAAGCAAAAAAGTGATATCGCAAAACAAACTGCAGCAACAGCCAATTTATGGATTGCCATTGTGGGAACTTTATGTTTTTTAATTGCCTTTAATTTACTAATTAATCTTCCAAATAATATTGCTAATCCGATTCAAGAATTAACCAGAAGTATTCAGGAAATTGCAAACAAAAATTATTCAAAACGGGTTCATTTTACAAATCATAATGAGTTTGGTGATTTGGCCAAATCATTTAATACGATGGCTCAAAAACTAGAAGAATATAACAGTAGTAATTTGTACAAAATTTTCTTTGAGAAAAAAAGACTCGAAACACTAATCAATAATATGCACGATCCAATTATTGGACTGGATCAAAATGGGGTGATTTTGTTTGTAAACGATGAAGCCCTAAAAATTATCGGAAAGAAAACTGATGAAGTAATTGGAAAATTCTCTACTACACTCGCTTTATCCAATGATTTGATGCGTTCCTTACTTTTAAAAGATTTAGTTCCGGAATCGAACAAAAAGCAACCAATGAAAATTTTTGCCAACGAAAAAGAAAGTTATTTTGATAAAGAAACCATCAATATTACCATTACACCAACTGGTGAAGAAAAAGAAATTAATATTGGTGATGTCATTATTTTAAGAAATATTACTCTTTTTAAGGAACTTGATTTTGCTAAAACAAACTTTATTGCCACCGTTTCACACGAATTAAAAACGCCAATTGCTTCGATAAAATTAAGCCTGCAATTGCTTGAAAATGCCAAAACTGGCACTATGAATGACGATCAAAAACAATTGGTTGAAAGCATAAAGGACGACAGTGAGCGCTTGTTAAAAATCACGGGAGAATTACTGAATTTATCGCAATTAGAAACAGGAAACATTCAGTTGAATATTGAGAAAAGTGATCCTGCTGAAATAGTAGGTTACGCGGTAAATGCGGTAAAGGTAAAAGCAGATCAAAAAAATATAAAACTCGTTTTAGAAATTCCAAGTCATTTACCAAAAGTAAAAGCAGACAAAGAAAAAACATCCTGGGTTTTAATTAATTTTTTGACTAATGCTATTACTTATTCTTCAGAAAACAGTACTATCATTATAAAAACAACTTCTGAAAACGATAAAATTACTTTTTGTGTAATTGATTCTGGAAAAGGAATTGATGCTCGTTATAAAAACAAAATTTTCGACAAATACTTTCAAATTCCAGGAAGCAATAAATCAGGAACTGGTTTGGGTTTGGCTATAAGTAAAGAATTTATTGATGCTCAAAACGGAAGCATTTATGTTGAAAGTGAGTTAGGTTTGGGAAGTACATTTGGAATTATCTTAAAGTCAGCGGTATAAAATTAGTAATTCAAAGTTTTGCTGTAATTTCAAGAGTGAAAAAATTGTATTGCCAGAGCATCTAAGACTTTGCAAACTACTAAGGTTTAATTCGATTTCAACTTCCAAAAAAACTCTGTTCTTAACACGACAATTTAATAAATAAAGGTATCATATAAGATAGTAGATTGAAGTCATTATAATCTTTAAACTGTTTTGTATCCGTCACTTAATAAAATGAGGGCCCTGTTCTTTATTATAGGTCTCATTCAATATCAACTAGCTACAAATCTGCCTTTTTCTCCTTACATCTCTAATTCAATGAAAGGTGTAAATTTTTAAACCCAGCGCTGAATCGCAGCATGATCCACACTTACTCCCTCTACTCTTCATTATTTCTTCAACATCACGATAAATAAGTGTAAATCTTGATTTGAAATATATTGCCTGAAGAATTATGTGTTTTTGGATAACAATCACCTTTATTAGTATTCATTTTTTGATCGGTTTAAATTCTAAAAATAAAAGTTATTGCCAGATGCGGCAGAACAGTACTATAAATACATTATGAAATAATTTAAAACAACAATCAGATTCAGAAAAATTTTAAAAAAGAGCCTTGATTATTTGGGTATGAATTTCTGTGTTCTGATAAACACCTGAAAAATTTTGAGCTCCCGGACCATAAGCAAAAACAGGAACAGGTATGGCTGTATGGTCATTGGTGCTAAAACTTCCCTGAACATATCCTTTTTTTATACTGCCATCGATTAATGATAGTCCGCCAGTTTCATGGTCAGCTGTAACAATTAAAAGGGTGTCTGGGTTTTTATCTATAAATTCCATTGCCTGTCCTATTAACTTGTCAAAATCAAGCATTTCACGAACCACATATTCTAAATTATTTTTATGTCCGCCATAATCTATCTGAGCACCTTCGGCCATGATGAAAAATGGATTTTTTGTTTTAGAAAATACTGTTGTAGCTTTCGCTAAAGATTTGGTTAAAAAATCTCCTCTTCCTTCTTTCATAGAAACTACTGCCGAATCATCTAAAAGAACTATTTTATTGTTTTTAATGGTATCCAGACTACTGAATCTGTCAGAAAAAGTATACCCTTTTTCTATCAATAATTTAGAAAGATCTTTACCGTCTTTTCTGGACTTAAATTCTTTTAATCCTCCACCGATTAAAATATCAGACGGATTGATTAAAAAATCATAAGCTATGGGCTCGCTGTAACTTCTTTCAGGCTGATGCGCGTAAAAAGCAGCCGGAGTAGCATCTGTAGTATTTCCAGCAGAGATAATGGCTGTTTTAAATTTTTTATTTGCCAGTTGTTGTGTAATTAATTTTAACGGTTTTTCGTTTTCATCCACACTAATAAATCGGTTATTGGTTTTATGTCCCGTTGCCATCGCTGTTGCTCCTGCTGCCGAATCGGTAATATAACTATCAGAAGATTTGGTTATTGAAAGTCCTTGTGTTGGAATGTTAAAAAGGTTTAATTGTCCTTTGTTGGCGGTGTAACCTGCGTAAATCTGAGCTAATCCCATTCCGTCACCAATAAGTAATATTACATTTTTTGGTTTTTTATTTTTGAAAGAAACCGATGTGTTTTTAGGAGTGTAAACTTGATAAAATTCTGTATTCTGATAAAATGTTGTCTTTATTTTTTTTAAGAATTCACTTAGTGCCGCCACATTATCGGTACCAATAAAATCAATTTTTAAATTCATCAAAGTCATCCAGGTATTCACATTGTCCTGTGTAGCCCAGAATCTGATTTTTTTATGCTGATCGTGTACTTTTTTAATTGCAGTTTGAATTTTTTGTAAATCAGCTTGTGTTAAAACACCTTTACCATTCCAAACTGTCAACTCTTTTAAATCCTGACTGATTATTTCGACGCGGGACAATTCTTCTGGTAAATAATTTTCATTCAGTCTTCCGTCAAAATAAATAAATTCCGGATATGCTGCCCACTCAGAAGGCAAAGGCCTGTTTCCTGAAATAACAACTTTAATATTTTTATTAGAAGTAATTTCCGGAAAAAATTTTAAATGCTGTAGAATTGCTTTTAGGGTAGCATCAGCATCAGATTTAATGTCTATCATTAAAATCAACGGTTTATTATCCGGATAAGCTTTGCCTTCTAAATTTTTTAATTTTAAAGAAAGGGGTTCCAGATATAAACTTTTTAGTGTATTGTGCGGCGCAATTTCGTTTGAGCTATGAGCGACAAACAGTTCATTATTAATTAAAAAAACATCTGCTTCTATGATACCGGCTTCAATAGAGTAAGCTCCATAAAAAGGAAGCGGACTGGCATAATCATTATGCGAATGGATATTCGAAGAATTGTATTCCTGTGCTTGTGTAAACAGGAAAAATTGGAGGCAAAAAAGGGTTATTATTTTTTTCATTGAAATTGAAATTTATTTCTTTGCAAAGCTGTAGGTAACTTTAGATAGAATTTTATTTATCACTTTTGTCCTGTCTGCTTTGTTGTTTCTCTTTTTAAAACTGCAGACTTTGGGGAAGCCTGCAGCGTAAAAAACTAAAAAACATGAAACTAACTATTAATTGATTTGACTTCTACCGGTTTTTCTTTATTTGTTACTAGAAAAAAATGAGTTGGAGTCAATAAAAGTTAAACAGATTTAATGGGATACAGTTTATTTTTTTATTTCGGTAGTATAGATGACTTCTCCTTTTTCATTAACAGCTTGCAGATACAAAGTGTCAGCTAAAACTGAAAATACCATAAAACCATATTCTGAAGCTGCCAGTTTACTAAAAGGTAAACGATCGATTGCTGTAACTTCAGAAGCGGATCCTGAAACAAAATAATTGGTTTTACCTTCTGGCAGTAAATGTTGCAAATCATGGTCGTGTCCAGCGATATAAGCATCTACTTCGTACTTATCAAAGAGGGATTTCAATGATTTTCGTACCGCTTTGGTATCATAACTTTCTCTTCTTTTTAAAGTTGCTGTAAACAATGGGTGATGTCCAACAACTAATTTCCACTTCACACTTTTAGGAGCAGTTGTTAAGGTTTTAATAAGCCATTTTTTTTGTGCGGTGGTATCCTGTGAAATAACATTTTTACCATACACTTCATTTTTATAAAACTCCGGAATTAAAGGATTGGTATCTATGAAAGCAATTAATACCTGCTGATTAGGATCTCCATTTATATTAAAAGTCTTGCTGTAATATCTTGCAGGCATATTCCAGCGGCGGCTTATTTTGGAATAGGCAACCTGCGCATCGGGATTACCGGCATAATCATGGTTTCCTAATACCGAATACCAGTTCCAGTGGAGAGAAAAATCAGTATAAATATCTTCAAAAGAGGATTTCCACTGTGGGTCATATTCACTTGCTACCCCTACCGGATAGAAGTTATCACCGGTAGAAATGATGAAATCACGATTGATTTCTTTAGCACTAACAGCCATTTGCTTAGCTACAGGAATTTGATGGTCTTCGCCAAATCTGCCCCAGTCACCCATGACGATAAAATTTAGCGCATTCGGATATTTTTTGATACTGGTATCTTTTGTTTGAGCCGAAGCAAAATTTAAACAGAGTACTATGCAAATAAAGCCTATTAATCTATTTTTTTGTAATACTGGTGTTTTCATTTTTCTAATAATTAAAATTGAAGACTGCTTTAAAAAACCGGCAGCCTTCAAAATATAGAATCCAATTGGAATTAATTAATATCCCTTATTTTGCACTAAATATCCTGGAACATTGGATGCCCCATCAATAGCTACCTGAGGTATAGGAAAAAGTCTGTGATCTACATTGGTGTCCGATTTTTCTGTCCATTTATCTTCATAATGTCCAAAGCGAATCTGATTGGTTCTTCTTAAACCTTCCCAGTAAAATTCAAAACCATATTCTCTGTATAAAATATCCAAATTAATAGCAGGAAGTGCTGCAGGAATTGGAGCGCGGGCAGTTCTCGAAGTTCTTACTGTATTCATATCAGCCAATGCACCTGCATTATCTCCTTTTCTTAATTTAGCTTCAGCACGCATCATAAAAATTTCAGCGTATCTTAGTAATACAATGTCTACACTGCTAAAAGTATTTCCATCTGGAGAAGTATGACTGAATTGATATTTGGATACTCGGTATCCAGAATAGTGCATGCTGCCGTCTTTAGTGAAATCAACTTTCTCGGTAAGGTTAACATAGCCTACATTTAAATCTGGCCCATTTCCTTTAATTTGTTTGACAGGGTAAATTCTATATCCTCCATCACATTTAAAAAATGCTCCATTGGCATCTTTTCTTGCTGCCCAGGGAATACCTCTCATGATTCCTCTGTCAATTTCAAAATCTTCAGCTTTTACACAATAGTAATGATCCTGATCGTTTAACGGTGTAAACCCGGTAAGATCTTTCAAGTTATCTGGTACTTTTGCATTGTTTTTGTAAAATCTGGAATCAGCATCAGCAGGATCTACATCCCCATAAGCATCAACCCATGTCTGGTAAAAATCTGATGTGATAGCCGGGCCATCAGTACCATCCGCATTAATGGATTCCGGTCTTGGAAACATCGATCCTGGTATTGACCAGTATGCCCATCGATTATTTTCGTCTTTTAAAACACCACGCTGATCTAATGCAAAGATTAATTCCTTATTTGAGTTATTGTTATCATTAAACAAATCAAAATATTCAGGAGACAGGCTGAATTTACCTGAGTTTATAATGTTATCAGTATATTTAATAACCTTATCCATATCAGCAGCAGCAAATTGAGGTGTTCCATAAGGATCACGGTAAACAGCGGCATTTAGATATAATCTGGAAAGGAGTCCCCAAACCGCACCTTGTGTCATTCTACCCGGCCCTTTATCATTATTAATTACGTCAGCAACAGATAGTAATTCACTTTCTATATAAGATACTGCATCTTGCCCTCTAAGGATTTCAGAAGTACTTGCTGATGACTCCTTTTTAAACACAAGTCCCCAGCTGTCTAATGTCATCATATTTAAATAAGCTCTAAGCGCTTTCATTTCGTAAAGTGCTCCCTGAGCTTCTATATTTCCGCCTTCTGCAAGAGGTTTTAAAACTTCAATGGCAGTTAATGTTCTGGAAATATTTATAGTAAGCTCATTCCATGTAGTTTTAACAAGGTCATTAGTAGACGTCGTTGTGTGTGCTTGTACTGCTAAATATTTGCCTCCGTCGTACCAGTCAGTTCCACCTCTATAAGGTAAGATTCCTTCGTCACTGGCAATCAACTGTAATCCGAAATTATTGGTATGATACCAAGTTGATTTAATTTGACCATATGCTGGAGCAATCGCACCGCTAATTGCTTCTGCCTGTCCGGCGCCGTCTAAGGATTCATCAAGGACCTTTTCTTCTAAGTCAGTACAGCTCCAGTTAAATAATAAACTAAATGCAAGAGCTGCAACTATTATTTTATTTTTCATGTTATGTTATTTTTGATTAAAATGCAACGTTTAGACCAAATGAAACGGTTCTGCTTCTTGGGTAACTGAAGTAGTCAATTCCAAAAGACTGAATTTCTCCAACTGAAGTTCCGGTATTAATTTCAGGATCATAGCCACTATACTTCGTGATTACAAATAAGTTTTGTCCGGTTACCGAAACACGTATGTTATCCATTACATTTTCCAGTCCAATCATTTTCGGACTTAAATTATAGCCCAGCGTTGCATTGTTTAATCTTAAGAAACTGCCATCTTCTAAATATCTCGTAGAAACGGTATTTGAATTTGTAGCAGCTTCATCTAAAAATTGGGAAGCTCTGTCTGTGGTGTTAAAAGAATTTGCAAGCTGGCCTCTGTTGAATGAAGTCATTGCAACGTGGTTGTAAATTTTATTTCCGCCGGCACCATTAAAATTTAATCCTAAATCAAAATTCTTGTATTTAAAGTTTAGATAAAAGGCATAAATATAGTCTGGTATTGCACTGCCTGCTACAATACGATCATCGTCCTTGATCTCACCATCTTCATTTATATCTCTAAATTGATTTAAACCGTCAGCACCAATTCCAGTAAACTCAAGCATATAAAAAGAACCTATCGAATGTCCATTAAGTGCTCCGTTTATCGTTGCTCCTGACTGTCCTCCTCCTTGCGCTCCCCCTGTTGTTAATATTTTATAAGGTGAGTCCTGTACTTCATTGTTTGTAAAAGAAATATTTCCTCCGATGCTATAAGAAAAGTCTTTGCTTTTGTCACTACTGTAATCTAAAGCAAGTTCAACCCCACTGTTTTTTATCTGCATATTAGGAATGTTCGTCCAATATTTTGGTGCGGGCTGAATAGGATCTACGGGTGCTACTTCTAATAAAATATTATCCGATACTTTATTAAAATAGTCAACAGTACCTGACAATCTGTTATTGAATAAACTAAAATCTAAACCTATATTGGTTTGTGTTGAAACCTCCCATTGAATGTCTGGATTAGCCAAGCGAGTAAAAATTGATCCATAAGGATATCCGCTTAAATCTGTAGCAGATGGATCTAATGGATACGTATTGTTTCCTGTGTTACTTTCTGTATAACTTGCTTTGGTTATTTTTGAAGGGATCTCCTGAGACCCGGTCTGACCCCAACTTGCTCTTAGTTTAAGATTATTAACAACTTCAGAATCTTTTAAAAAATCTTCTTTTGTAATGTTCCACCCTAATGCAACTGACGGGAAGTAACCGTATCTATTGTTTTTACCAAATTTAGAAGATCCGTCAGCACGCATAGTAGCTGTAAGCAAGTATTTATTATCGTAACCGTAGTTTAATCTTCCGAAAAAAGACTGAAGCTCATTTTCAACCGCAGATGAATAATGACCTGTAGATAAAACAGCTGTTTCTATTTGATTTTTTGGTTCTATACCATTATCAGGAAATCCTTTAAAATTATAGTTCTTTTGATTTACTTGTATTTTCTGGTAAGACTGCCCCGCTAAAATTGTAAAATTATGAGCCTTTGTACTAAAATTATAAGTTAAAGTATTTTCATATAAAATATTATTATTAGTCGTACTAATATTGTTCAAAGTACTTTCAGTTTGATTAGTAGCCGATGTATAAGGCATTACCTGAACATCTCTTTCAGACATGGAATAATCAACTCCAAGGTTAAATTTATAAGTCAATCCTTTTATAAACTGGTAAGATGGTGCAATGTTAGCTAAAATACGATTGTTGTTCGTCTCATCAGAATAAATTCTCTGGCTAATTAAAGGATTCAAAATATTATTGCTTAAATTAGTATTAGGCTCTCCATCAATTGAAATCGCATCAGTAGGGTTCATTGTCAGCATATTCCCCACTATACCTCTTGCATCTGGTCTTGAATTTTCAAGTTTTGTCGCTGTCATATTAAAAGCAACATTAAACTTATCGTTAAGCGCCTTTTGATTTAAGTTCAAACGTCCAGAGTAGCGTTTTAAATCGCTATTTTCAAAAATACCCTCTTGATTATCTATTCCTAAAGATGCTGCATAAGTTGATTTATCAGTTCCTCCACTCATCGATAAATTAACATTTTGAGAAACACCGGTTCGGGTTAATTCATCCTGCCAGTC
The DNA here is from genome assembly GCF_052113665.1 of Flavobacterium sp. W22_SRS_FK3. Taxonomy (NCBI): domain Bacteria; kingdom Pseudomonadati; phylum Bacteroidota; class Flavobacteriia; order Flavobacteriales; family Flavobacteriaceae; genus Flavobacterium; species Flavobacterium sp. W22_SRS_FK3. The sequence goes on from NZ_JBGQOF010000002.1 coordinate 59,773, forward strand.
TGTACTTGCCCCACCATCAATTAGCTTTCCGTTAATAGCAGTGATTTGTTTTCTAAATTCATCTGCACCAAAAACATCTACTTTGTTGGCTAACGTTGAAAATCCGGTAGTCATATTAAGATTAATTTGACTTCTTCCATTAGATCCCTTTTTAGTTGTAATTACAATTACACCATTAGCAGCTCTAGAACCGTAAATGGCAGAAGCAGATGCATCTTTAAGCACATCAATACTTTCGATATCCTGTGGGTTGATAAAGTTTAACGGATTTGAAGCCACACCATTATTGGTATTGTCAAGAGCGAATCCATCTACTACATAAAGTGGCGTTGTTCCCGAACGCAAACTTCCAACCCCACGAATAATAATATCTTGTGAAGCACCTGGTTCACCACTTGCAGCTGTGACGTTTACACCAGCAACTTTACCCTGAATAAGCTGTCCGGTATTTGCCACCACTCCTTTGTTAAAATCTTCACTTTTTACAGAAGAGATTGCTCCGGTTACATCAGATCTCTTTTGAGAACCATAACCTACCACGACTACTTCATTTAAAGTACTAACCTCTTCAGTTAGAGAAACAGTCAGTTTTTGTGTCCCTGAAAAAGAAACTTCTTTTGTTTTAAATCCTACATAAGAAAAAACTAAAATACCTTCTTTTTGTTGTACTTTAATTTTAAAATTACCATCAAAATCTGTTGTAACAGCTCCTTTTGGTTCTCCCTTAATATAAACAGAGACTCCAGGTACGGGTACTTTTTCTACATCAGAAACCACAATTCCTGATACTGATTCCTGCGCATACGAATATGACATACATCCTAAGGCAAGAATTAACAATGCATAAATTTTTTTCATTTAAATACTATTTTATGTTTTGCCAAAAGTATTTTAAGCGGCTTCCTAAATGGGGTAATTTTGATTCACAAAAGAGGATTTTTGATTCAAATTAGGGTAAAATTAACAGCAAAAAGGATGATTTTTGTTCATTAACATTGGGCTAACTTTTAGAAAATACAATGCTAACAGAACTCTAAACAGTATATTCTTTATATTCCTTTGGACTTTTTCCAAAATACTTTTTAAAAGAACGTCCAAAATACTTTGGGTCATTGTACCCACACTCAAAACTGATCTCAGAAACATTCAATTTTTTTGTTTTCAATAGTATTTCTGCTTTTTGTAATCTAAAAGAAGTGATGACATCAGAAGGAGATTGATTCAATGCTTCTTTAAAGATGCGGTAGCATTTTACTCTCGAAATTCCAAGACTCTCTACAAGTGTCTCTACATTAAAAGAGGGATCCTGTAACTCTTTTTTGATTATTTCTAAAGCTTTTTTTACCAGCTTATCATTATTTGTTACTACGGGGTCATCTTCAGTTAAGATTTCAAATATTTTTTGCTGTATTTTATTTTCCTGCTTTATTTCTTTGTTTTTATTAATTAAAGAAGTAATCTTTTTGATTATAAATGAGGAGCTGGCAGGTAACTGAATGTGAGTATCAATACCTAACTCTAATAATTGTTCATGTAATTCATAATTAATATCTTCAGATATATAAATCATTGGTATTTTGATACCTGAAGTTTTTTTATTTGACTCTAAAAAATGAACAAGCTCTGTTGAAAATATTGCCTGATAAAATACCAAAGCGGAAAAGTTTATTTGTTTTGTTGCGGAGTTTAAATTAGCAACCGAATTTTCGAAAAGTAAATGATAGTTATTATTTTCTAATACCTGATTTGCTGCCGTAAAATCAGATTGATCGCTAAAAACTAAAAACAGTTCTTTATCCAATGAGAGTTGCTCCTTGTCATTGAAATGTTTCCAGGAAATGGTTTCTTTACTTTTTAAATTTTCGGAAGCTAATTCTAAAGGAATTTGTAAAGTACTTTTAAATTGTTCTCCAGAATGATCGAAAAAATCCCCATTCAAATCTTCGAGTAATACATTTAATGCTTTAAAATAAGGACTGTAATGCAAAATATTGTACCAGTTGTTTTTTAGGATTACACTATCAGAAACTACAGTAACTTTCAAAAAGTTATTTTGATACGCCATTGCAATATGTAAAGTACTGTTAGTTTCAGAATATTTACTGATGTCATTGAAAAAATATTGCAATAATAACTTTAAACGTAAAACATCTATAGCAATAAAATAAGGCGAATTGTCTATTTCACAATTAAAATTAACCTGATTGCGCTGTAGCTCTTTTTTTAATTTTTCAATACTGCTCTTTAAAACTGAGAGCAAATTAATTGCTGATTTTTTGACGGGACCAATATCTTTAACATAACTTAAATAATTCCATCCCGAAATAAGATTTGCCAGTTTACCGGATTGCAAAAGTAAATCGCGTTGCACTTCGCTATCTTTTTTGTGTGTACTTGAAATTCTGATTATCCTGGCTATTGGATCCTGAAACTCTGCCAACATGAAAGTTTTAAATTTTTCAATTTCAAAATTCTCGTTTTTAAGATTACTGTGTAGTTTTAAAAGTTTTTCTTTCTGTTCCGATATTTTTTTATTCTTTTCATCCAGTTTTTCATTAATGGCCTGCAAGTCTTTTTTCTGCTTTTCAATGACAGCAGTACGACTTCTTATTTTTGAAATTAGATACTTTTGCTGAGATGCGGCAGTTTTATTTTTAAAATAAATCAAAAGCATACTGCCAATTAGTATAGAAACTGATAATAAAATATAAAACAGAATTGTTTCATAAAATGCTTTAGTGATGTGAAGGCTAAAAAAAAGTGGTTTCACAGTTCCATTTTTACCATGTTTAATCATAAATTGGTAATTCCCCGAAGATAAATTGGCGTATTCTATTTTTTTATTTTCTTGAAATAAGATCCAGTTTTTATCTCTTCCTTTTAATTTAAAATAAATTTCAGATTTACTTTCTTTAGGAAACACAATAGGGGTTATTTCAATTTCTAATTCATTATCAGTAAAGCTCTTTTCTATTACAGGTAAGTAGTTTTCGTTGCCATCTACTCTCAGTTTGATTTTTGGATTAGAATTAGCAACATGAATAGTGTTTGGATTGAAATAATTAAGTCCGTTTACACCCCCGAAATATAAATTACCTTTTACATCCTTATAATAAGCCCCTTCTGAGAATTCCGGCGCCTGCCATCCGTGGTTTGGGTTATAAGATGTAATTCTAAAAGTCTTTATGTCAATAGATGCAATTCCTTTAGTGGTACTAATCCAAATCTTATCTCCATTATTGATCAGACTATACACCATATGACTCGGAAGGCCATCTGCTTCGGTAATATTTTTGATCAAACCCTTTTTTTTGTTATAAATGCTGACACCGCCTAAAGAAGCAATCCAATAATCTTCAGCAATAGGATCTATCAGGACTGCATAAATACTATTGCCCAAAATGCCTTGGTCGGTTGAAATTTTATCAATCTTGTTCGTCTCTAAATCAAAGACGATCACCCCATTATTTTCAGTCGCTAAAATTAAATTCTGTTTGTCTTTTTTAATACATCTGATATGGTATTTGTTGAGTGCGTTTTGCCCATTAAAAGACTCGAATTTTTGAGTTCCCAAATTAAATTTAGCTACACCTCCCCAACATCCTATCCAAAGTTTTTTATTTTCATCCTCATAAATAGAATAAGATCTGTTATTGGGCAGTTCTTTAATTTTTTCTGCCTCGTACGTAGTGTATTTTGTTCCTGAAATACGTATTATTCCTTTATACGTTCCTGCCAAGATAGTTCCGTCACTCGCTGTAAACAGACTCCTGACCCTTTCCCAATCCGAATTTATTGCTGCTTCATTTATTTTATACTTTTCATATGAAAGACTTTTTTGACTATAATAATAGAGTCCACTTGTGTAATAACCTAACCAGTTTTTTCCATTTAGATCTTTAGTAATAGCTCTAATGGTTTCAGTTGGTAAATGTGGCTCTTTTATGGGATGGGGTATTATGGTTTTTATTTTTTCTGAGCCAGTATAGGCCATGCTTAGTCCACCATCTTTTTGGCCAAGCCAAATGTTCCCGAAATCATCTTGGTGCAACGTTTCTATTTCATCACTCTTAAATGAATAAGGAGAATATAAATCAGAAGTAAAATGCTGAATGTTTGTACTACCATCATTAGGGATAATATAAAGTCCATTTTTTTGGGTAGCGTACCAAATATTTCCTTTTTTATCTTTTAAAATATCATTGATAGTTAGTCTAGGATACTTTCTTAGCAAAATGTTTTTTAAATTGTTAAGATCTATGTTTTTTAAAGAATTAACAGTTATCTCAACAAAAGCTTTATTTTTAAATTCATAATAAGCAGTGTTAGTCTGCACTAAAATGTTTCCTTTTGGAGAAACTTGAATATCTTTTGGAATGCTTTTAAAACTAAATTTTACAAATTTACCGTTTTTAATATATCTGTTTACCTCACCTTCTTTAGTTATGAGCCAGATAAATCCTTCCTTATCTCTTTTCAGCTTCATAATATAGTTGCCAGAGATACTATTACGGTTATTAAAATTGTGCTTGAAATTTTTAAAATTATTTCCATCATAATAATTCAGCCCATCCCAGGTAGCAATCCAGAGTCCTCCATCTTTGTCATTTTCAATATCAATTACCGAATTATTTGATAGTCCCTGGTTTGTGGTAAAATTCTCAAACTTAATTTGTTGTCCCAACGACTGTAGTGTAATAAAGCACACTAATAATAACCTTGTAAGCATTTATTTGTTTTTACGAACAAGGATACAATCAGAAGTTTACCTGAACATAAATTGTATGTTAAGTTTAAAGAATCCTTAGAATATTTGATTTTTCAAAATTAATCATTAAGACTATTTTGCCCTTTTCATAGACTGATAATTTTTAAGGTTCTGTCTCATCTCCAATTCACCCCCACTCTGCCTTTTCTCTTCTTAATCCCTGACTTAATCAAAAGTTTAAACTTATAAACCCAATCCTGAATCATTGCATGATCCACAATCACTCCTCTAATCTTCATTATTTCTTTAACATCGCGGTGACTAAGTGTAAATCTTAATTTGAAATATTTTTCCTGAAGAATGATGTATTTTGGATAACAATGAACTTTAGTGTTCATTTTTTTAAAGTCTAAATTATAAAGATAAAGTTATTCCCAGTTGCGACAGAACCGTCAAAATCAAGCCGAAATTTTGAAAAACGTGTCAATTTCATCTTTTAGAACAAAATCAAAAAGTGCTTAACAGACCCGTTTTAATCTGTTAAGCACTATTTGGCCTTTTAACATGTAAATTATCCTTTGGAGTAATCGCTAAGCGTTGTTGGTTCCTAATTAAGCTCTACCAGATCAGCTTTATGCATACAATCGAGTGAAATATTTTGAAGCATCGTCAACACATATCTGTTTTAAATTTATTGAATTAAGAATTTCGTTTTATAAATCTTATCCGCTTTTTGCAATATTAAAAAATATACCCCACTTGCTTTTAGAGGCGTATGAATTTCTTTACCGGAGTTGCTACCGATTTCCAATGCATTTTGTTGGTATACCAATTTTCCATTGACATCAAAAATATGTAATGAAAAAATTCCATCATCTCCGGACAAGATCAACATAAATGTCCCGTTGTTTGGTATTGGTGAGATTACCAAACCCTTTTTATCTAAAATAGTATTATCATCCACAGCTAAAGTGGATTTTACTAGTACCTGTATTGATGTTGAATTACTGCAAGACAATGAAGTAAAATAAGTCAGTGAAAGCTGGTTCAGTCCTTTTTCTGTCCATTTAATGGTTACTGTATTATTAAGTTGCTCTATAATTTCACCCCCGGTTACATTCCAGTTATAAACCTGCATCAAATCAGTTGCTGTGTATGTAACTGTAGTATTGTCTTCAGTTATTATAAGATCACCTTTTATTTCAGCAGTACTTTTTTCTGTAGCTTCTACATTAGAATAAATCACACTTTTGCCCTGTATACCACTTGATTTCTTGCTCAGTTTGGTTAAATCAATTCCGAATGTATGATTACCATTTAATTTATCAAGATTTCCAATTTCAAATTCTTTATCAGTTATTCTTAACAAAGTTATATCATCATTTGAAACTAAGATACCACCTGATTTTACGATTAAGTCATCTTTGGTAAAAGCTGAAGCCAAAATGTCGTCAGTAAATCGTATCTGTAGAGCATCAGTTGCTGAACAATTGTCGTTTACACTTAATGGAATAACTGTACAGGTCAAAGCGACTACATCGATGTACGTTTCTACACTTACGGCATCACTGGCATTTCCGAATTCGTCATACACGATTGCTTCAAAAGTATTTTTACCACTATATCCCTTTATGGGAATCAGGAGTTCTTTTGCTGTTTCCTGATTTTGTTTACTAATCAACGTTTTTCCTGTTGGTGTGATTGTGTATAACTCTACAGTTTGTTTATTTTCCGTAGTAGTTAATGCTATTGATAAATCGGTTCCTGAAGTGATATTATCTATCTGCGAGATTCCTCTGTCTGGTGTAATACGTATATGAGTTGGCGGGGAAGCTTTTTTAAATTTCACTTCCCACATAGTACTCGAAGTTGCTATACCAAAATTACCGGAAGTATCACTAAAGCCAGACTGATCTACTACCACTTTATAACCGCCTGTAGTTTGCGTATATTCACCCAAACCTGAAATTAGGTAATGTAAATCATCTTGTTTAACTACAGTAACATTAGCACTTAATTTTATACTTCCTTTGTATAGCGTAATCCAGTTTTTATCAAAACTTGTAACTGGTTTATTTAAAGTCATTAATATATCAGTAACGTTCTGGCTGTTTATAGCTCCTTGATATTTCAGGGTAAACGTTTCTATTTCAGGAATTACAATATCAACTTTCCATTTTTGTTCTTGTGCAATTAATCCTTGCGTATTGTCTTCTGCTTTTATGGATTGTAAATCTATAGAAAGCTCATAATTACCACTTTCTTTATTATACTCGTTTAATCCTACTATCGTATATTTCAAATTATCATCTGTAACCAAAGAGATATTATCTAAAGTTTGTCCGTTCAGGGTTAATTTCTCTTTCGTAAACTGAATAGGTTTAACCGGCTTATTGAACATTATTTCTATACTATTTACAGACTGGGCCTCGATTTGATCTGTTTTAAACTGAACAATTCCAAGTTCTCCTATAATCTGTATCCATGAAATACTTTTACCCTCAACTCCTTCATTACCTTCCAGATCTTTTATTCCGGCACATTGAACAGTAAGTTCATAATAACCAGAAGCAATAGATACTGTTTTGATGTTTAATACATAAGTTGAATCGTTTACTTTACCAATAAAACTATCGTTGAATGGTATTTTGTTTCCCTGATGGATTAAAGTAATATTCTGAGCAGTAAACGTGTTCGGATTGATCGCTTTATTAAAGTTTACCTGAACAGATTCTATTGCTTTTGTTGTGGTGGATGGTAAATCTTCAAATGACTCCACTTTTGGCACATTTGTATTTATAGGTGTATAATATAATGTAAAACGTTCTAATCCAGATATCCTATCAAGGAAATGAAGGTTATTTTCGTACTTAGGTTCAGCTCCGTCTCTTAATGTTACATGTGTCTGCCAGAAATTTTCTATAGGCAATTCCAGATTATCATTAATTCGAACAACTCTTTCTAGTTTATATTTGTCAGAACCCGGATCAGCTATATTACCATAATTCCAGCCTGTTTTAGAAGAATTCATAGTTAAAACTGTTGTAAGCTGATTTGGGGATATAGCATTTGAAACTGTTCCTGCAGCCACTTTAGACACCTCCTCGATTTCTCCATTTGAAAAGTAAATCGCATCCGGAGTATCCCTAAGATCGGTAATATCATTTACCAGAAAATCGTTTGTATTGTCATGTCCGGTTCCGTAAGCTTTTACACTTTTTACTAATTCATGAACATACGAAGCTTTTATTAGGCTTAGGTTTTTATTTCCGTAGCTGCTTAAATGCTTGATTTTTAAATCATATTCTACAAAATGACCTAATAAGGTACTTGTAAACCACCATTGTCCTAATGCTGCTTTTTGAGGTTCAATATTTCCAAAATCTACATTAAGTAAACCTAATTGTTTTGGCCCGTTGTTGAAGTTGCTTCCCACAATTTCAAAATCAATTAGTAATCCTTTTTTGTTTTCGATAATTTCCGGTTGTACAGATTCTACCTGAACATTCTTGGCAATTCCATACCCTTCATTTTTGATTAGTAAAGCCATTTCCGCAGGAACAATCGGTTCTACTTTATCAGTAAGCGGATCATCTCCTAAAATATCACGCTGCATAAAATAATGCATCACTAAATCGGGACTAGGATTTACTTCAAGAGTTACAGGATAGAGTTGTGTTGTAACTTTTTCACCTGTATTTGGATCTGTATAAGACAATGTTCCTCCAAATGAATAGGATTTAGCAACCGTAGGCGCGGCATCTTTTGTTGGAATGAAAATTGCCGTTCCTGCCTGACTGTTTTGCGGACCTACAAGTCCAGTACCACTTAAGAATGCATCTTTATTAATCTGGAATAAATGCGTCTTGTCTTCCCCCGCCTCATCTTTAATTATTAGATCTAAGTTGATGTCTTTTATTGTGTTGGAATCACTTCCGTTGTTTATCGTTAAAGTCCCCTCAAAAGCTTCTCTGGTCATCGTTATTTTCTGTGAGAATTTCACAGTGACGGTTGCGCAAACTGAAGATTGAGAAGCCAATCCATCAATATATTCTTTTAAATCTGTCATGTCCTGATTATACATTTTTTCAGCAGATTCAAAGCCTCTGTTTTTTACGAGATCAACTAATAATTGTCTTACTCTGTCATATTCTTCTATCTCATTTTTGTTGATGATATCAGGATATTCAGCATTCGGAGCATTAATATTTTTATTCCATGCTTCTGTAGTTTTATTCCATCTATTGCAGAACGTTTCAATTTCCTGAGCTGTTATGTCACTGGCAGAAAGATTTGCTTTAATTCTTGTAATATCGGTGGAAGAAAATGCTTTTTGAGTATCCAAATTTAAAGCAACTTCTTTCATGAAATCATGAAAATTAGGACTCTGTAATATCTTGTCATTACTTAAATAAGCCTTTAATCTTTTATCTAAAGCGACCTGCGCATTATCCATGACATAAAAATCATTATACATTGTATCAAGGAAACTGTTTTGTGCCTTTTTGCCTGTTGCAAGCGGATCATAAATACATGCTTTTAATGTCCCAACCATACTTGCAACGCAGCCTACAGGTCCGGGAACACAACCTGCAACCGCAATTGCCTGATTAATTAACTCTCCATTCATGGTTGCAAGACCAAGCAGACACCCTGCTACAGTTCCTGCCGGACCACCAGCACAACCAATAACCATCCCGAATACTGAAGTTAGACAAGGATTAGTACATATAGTAGGAAGTGCAGTAACAATATTTCCAATCGCAGTTCCGATGGGTACTAACGGTCCAAAACCTCCTCCGTTAAAATTAGGACTTCCTCCTCCCACAACTGGTGTACTTGGTGTTGAACAGGTCAATACATAATAAGGCTTAAAAGCGGCAAGATCCTGTTCTGTTTCACAAACATATGTTCCTTTTGTTATTAGGTTATAAGTACAGTTTTGATTAGAATTGGCACTCTTTCCAGTTGAAACTGTTCTTGTAATAAGTACAGGGACAATAATAGTTGATTTCGCATTTAATACATCCAGTTTATCAATCATCAGTTTGAACTTATAATCTCCCTGACTGTCTACATTAAAAGTTACTTTTGATAATGCAATTAATCCATGATTCGTTACGGTTGCATAACTCATTCTGCTTTCTCCCGGGTTTAAATTTAAAACCGGATCATCAATATCAATAACAATTACCGGCTTTGGCACGTTTGTTTCAAATTTAACAATCAGATCAGATTGATACTCATCCTGAATTTCGGTAGGTTTTACAACCCATTCATAACTAACAGCCTGATAGGAAATAAATACTCTTTGTGTCGTAACTTTTCCCGGATCTACCAATATATTATTCTGATATGACTCATGCTTATCAGCTGTAACAGTTACAGTATAATAACCTTCCGGAATTTGTGGTGTTGAGAACAATCCATTTTCATCAGTAATTCCTTCAGCAACAATAGCTCCTGAGAAAGGATGGCGAACAATAACTTTTGCTCCCTGAAGATGTGGTGCTCGCTCTGTATTATAGGTGTATTCATCTACTACATCAATCAATAAAGATCCTGTTACTTCTGAAACTGTCTCAATTTTAAAAGGAACAGTTATGCCGCCGCCATTTAAAGGATTTAAAGCCAGGCTTCCTGATAAAGGAACATTTAGTTGCTGCCTATCTGTAGGAGCTAATTCTAATATTATTTTTACAGATTCGTTTGGCGCTATTTTATCTATAACAGCTGCACTTTTTAATTTCATCCATTCAAGTGCCGGCAATTCTACTTTTACTTTCTCAGCATCAACTGCCCCGCCGTTGTGAATTGTCAATTCATAAAAACGAGAACCTCCTTTAATCATTGTGGTATTAATGCTTACTGGATTCGCAAGTAATCTCGGGGTTTGTGCCTTAGCATGATAATACGCTAAAATGGGTAATTTTGCTCCTTCATCAGAAGTAATATTAAAATTGATCTGATAGTACTTTTCTTCTGCCGAAGGTGTATCTGCCAGGATGGTATATTTTAGTACAGCTTCCTGACCAGCAGCCAATGTTAGCGGTTCAGTCTGAATTGCAAAACCAGCATCTGATGGCAATTCTATTTTTACATTCGTTAAAGCAGTTTTACTATTATTTTTTAATTTAAATTCTCCTTTAAACGGTACTTGTGTTACTACTTCCCATTTTAAATAATCCGAAGGTTTGTTGGTCCATTCAAAACCAACAATATCAAATTCTGCCTGAGTTGCATTTTTTGTTCCCGGATATCCTGCACTTACGGTATAATGCCCGCTTTCTGCCTGTAAAGGTTCAAAATCGTATGCAAAATTTCCGGCTACATTTGTTTTAACTAAAAAGGTACGAACAAAACCTTCATTCGAAATCGTAATTTCAACATCTTTGTTTGCAGCTGCTGTATCATTAGACATCTTTGCTGATCCCGTTATACTAACCAATTCGCTTGATTTGTAAACCGATTTTCCAACTGTTGCTGTTGCAGTATAACTCGATAATAATTTTATTGCAGAAAATGACGCATTATTAGTATAGGACAGTTCATTTATTTTTTGATCTGCATTAACAGAGACTACTAAAAAATAATCGCCCGCTACTTGCGGAAGCTTTATTGATTTTACTACATTTATATTTTTCCCGGTTTCGATGTCATTATCGATTTGTGAAGTTGTTATAAGTGTTGCATTCTTTGCTGAATGATCTTTAGAAAGATAATATTCGATTTTTGACCCTTTAGGTAAAACGGCAAAACCCTGATTTGCAATAGAGGTCGTAACTTCTATAACATCTTCCCCATTTGCTTGTGCCAATGTGTTTACTGCTGTAAGAACTGCGTCAGGCTTGTTTTGGTCTGTCACTAAAATCCAGAAAAAGCCAGCACTGTAATTAGATGCTTCTGCCTGAATACGGACCGTCTGATCACCTGTTTTAGTAGCATCGATACTAGTATTTATAGCTACTTCTGTGCTTTTACTGCCTATAGGAATTGTTACTTCGGCGGGGATTGAAACGATTGTAGGCGAATCAGAGGACAACTTCACTAAAATTGCTGTTGATGTATCAACAGTATTTCTTTCAATTGTAATTTTTGCCGCATTTTCGATTCCGGATTTCACTGTTGACGGATTTGCCTTTACGGTCAATGCCGGGCCATTACTGTCCAAAATTGTAATGTCTTTACTTAATGGACTCCCTCCGCTTCCGGCAGGAACAGTACAATTACAGGAAGAAATATAAACTTCTGCAGCCACGTTTACCGTTTTTGTCCCATCGACAATTCCGTTATTTACGGCACCAATATTAAATTTCTTCTGATTTAAATTCGCAGGAAAATCAATAACATCAGGAAGTATTAACGCATTTGCAACGTTTGCTTTTAAACGTACTGCTGTACTAATATCAGATTTGTCCAATCTTTTAATTATGGCATAAGTGGCATAAATTCCATCTCCTTTTGAAATAGTTTCGGGTGCAATTTCCAATTCAAAAGTCGGAACATTTGAACTTTTTAAAGTAATCTCTGTATTTCCTGCCTGAAAACCTTCGGCCCGTAAAATTAATTTACCGATTACTGTTGGTTCAGGAACTTTATTGTTTTTAACTGTAATGGAAAACGAAGTGGTTTTACTTCCTGCAGGTAATATAACTTCTGCCGGAACTGCCCAGCGTGAATTTTGATCTGCCGTAATAACAAATTTGGTGTCTTTTGTTTTTGCAAAATCAGTTTCCAAAGTCACCGTAATAATTTCCCCATCTGTTGCAGCAACTTTTGAAGGCGTTAAGGTAACTACTGAAAATTCGTTATCAACTATTTCAATAGTATCTGAAAGTGAAAGATAATCATTTCCGGAAACCGAAAGCGCTATGGTTCTGTTTCCGTCAGTAATAGTATTATCTAAAGGTTTAATATAAAAAACTACTGAGGATTGGTCTTTTAATATTTTAACATTTGAATCTAACGAAAGTTGTGCAGCAGGAGATGCTGATAGTGCAAATGTCTTGTCCAGGCTTCTGTCACCACTCTGGGTTAAGGTTGCCCTGATCACTTCTGTCGAATTTTCATCTATGCTTTTTTTATCCAAAGTCAGATACAAAAGTTTTTCAAGCACAATAGCTGTCGCAGCAGTAATTTTATTGTTGTTTTTTAATGCTTCAGGTTCTTTTACGGCTGTATTCGCTACGATATTGATTTTGATTTTTACATTGCCTTCAATTCCTAAAACTTTTGGGAGATTAAAAGTGGCGCTTCGGCTCACGGATTTCTTTTTATCCAAATCCTCATTATACGAAACTGTTCCAAGATTATATTCTAATCCGGTTTGCTCTGAAACAATACTCACCTGCTCTACCCATCCGCCAGAGGCAATACGTTCGCCAGTATTATCTACGCCCCATGAAGCGTTGATTTTTCCGCCTGGGGTAATGTTAGTTTCGTTTGATGTTATACCCGAAATTGTTAAATCGGGAAATTGAGCGGTTGCGATATTCAGGATTCCGTTTGTATGATTTGAACCTATGTCGACCGCGTTTTTAGAACTTAATACAACTTTTGACAAGCTTAAATTATGAGTTTGTCCCGAAGTATAATTCAACGGAATCTCAATTGGAATTTCTAATAAACCTCCATTGTTTCCTTTAAAAGAATTGCTCGTCAGCGAAAGGACTATAAAATGATAATTTCGTGGATTATTATTTTCGATATTCACATAAATAGCATGATCCCCTTTTCGGCTTTCCAAAATTTTAGCCTCTTTTTCACTTACAATTAATCCCTGAGGAACAGTTAAAGTAAACTCTGCTCCCACTACTTCCTCGGCATTAGCCAAATCAATAGTGATAGTTGCCTTTTCGCCTGGTCCGGCTGATGTATTTACTACTTTCAAACTATTTTGAGCCTGTATAAATGTTCCCAGCAAAAGGAAGATAAACACCAAAAATGATTTTATTTTCATTGTTTTTAATTTGTTAGCTATCATTATAATAAGTTTATTGTATTAACATTTTTCCTTTTAAAAGTACAGGGCCTGCCGAAGTCTGGACTTCAATAGTATAAATATAAACTCCCGAAGAAAGATCATTCTTAAAGAAGTCTAATTCATGATTACCTGCTGAAGTTTCAAGATCTGATTGCACACGCACAACACGTCCATGAAGATCAAAAACTTTCAGCGTAGCTTTGTCTGCCTTTTCAGATAAATGATATTTGATAGCGGTTTGATCCTTAAATGGGTTCGGGAAATTTAAAATTTTGTCTGTTTTATCCTGATTTGAATCAGGATTGTCAATGCCTAAAGTTCCTTTTGAAATTTTATAGCTCAATTCCTCTGCATTTTCATTGGCAATCATGGCAGAAACTACCTCAGCTTGAGCAGGAACTTTCGCAATCGCCTGTTTGCCGGACAGAAATTTATCCATAGTAAAACCAACGATGCTTATTTCTCCTTCATGTTCTGCAACAGAAACGGTGTATCCCGCATTAGACAATACTTCTTCTACTTCGTTTTTATTTACCTCTTTTAAACGAATGTCAAATGCTGCTGTAGAACCCGACTGATTGTCAATGTACAAAGTATCATCTTCGATACTTACAACAACATCTGTTGTATTTACTGCTGCAGGACGTTTGGTATTGGCTGGTCTTTCTTGCGATCCGCTTTGAATTTTATTGATCAGTAAGATAATATCCAGAAGGTTTAAGTTTTTGTCTTTATTGAGGTCTGCCGCGCCGTAATTAAAAAACTTAGGTTTCTGGCTCAAAGTGTAATTCAAAGAAGACTGAATATCCAGAATATTTACAATTCCGTCTAAATTAGAATCTCCGTCTCTATAAGTTATGGTATAGGTCAGAACACTATTTCTGGCAGATCCTGCAATTTGTCTCAATTCAAGAGTTTGGTTGTTCGGTACATTCCATTCACTTAAAATATTGATCAGCTTAATACCATCTTCAGGAACCGTAACCATCTGAAAATAGTCTTTTAATGTCATATTATAAGATTGTGTTGCATTAAACAAGGAATTGGCATGATCGTAATGATTGATTTTTTGGTCTTTTAAAACCGCGTTCAATGTTAATGGCAGCTCGCCGAAATTAATTTTCTGACGGTCAATTTTAAAACTCACAGTCGCTAAAAAAGCTGCATCAATACCTGTCAGTTCATTTTCTGAAAGATCAACCGTTTTCAGTTTTATTACTTTTGATAAACTCTCCGGAATCGATCCTGATAATTTATTCTTGGCTAAATTCAGGTTTTGTAATTCGATAAACTTTCCTAATTCCGCACTAATGTTTCCAGTTAGATTATTATCGATAAGATTTATTGAAACAACATGACCGTCATTTGTGGTTACACCTTTCCATTTCTTTTCATGAAGATTATTTGAAGATACATCCCATGTTTCTTTCCAGCCCGAACCTCCGGCACTTTGGAAAAAAGCGACCAAAGCATCATATTCTGCTGCAATTAATGGCGTTTCAGATCCATCTGCGATGCCTTTAAATTGTAAGTAAGTTCCCTGCGAAGTCCCGTTTTTCTGCCAGATGGCAATTTTAGCGCCTGCCGGAATACTTGCTACAGAAATATTTGGGAATGTAATCGTATTGTCTACAGCTGTAGCCTCAGAAATTTTGAAGTTGTTAGCCTGCAATTCAAACTGATATTGTCCGCTATAATCCTGCTGTGTTTCGTTATATGTATTGATAGACGGTAAATCAACAATTATTTCATCGCCTTTTAGATACAGAAATTCATCTTTTACAATCACCTGTCCGCGCACGTTTACGTATACACTGCCTGAATCGTATGTAAATGGTTTTTCTAGTGAATCGAAACCATTATTAGAAAGGTCAAGCTGTTCGATATTCTCAAAATCATTTAAATGTCCCGGAATTGTTCCTTTAAACAAATTACCTGAATACGATACTTTTTTCAGTCCTGAGATCCCGTATAAAACCGGTAATGTTCCTTGTAATTTATTTGATTGTAAATTAAGGGTTTTCAAATTTGAGAGATTTCCTAAGTTGGATGGAATTACTCCTTCAATGGCATTCGACTGCAAATTTATAGTCTCCAGATAAACTAAATCAGACAATTCTGCCGGAAGGGTTCCTGACAGATTATTTCCTGATAAGCTCAATGATACCACATGTCCATCCTTTGTTCCTACTCCGTACCAGCTTACTTCATGGAGTTTATTTTGTGAAACATCCCATTTTTGTGTCCATTGTTCTCCATTTGTACTGGCATAGACTTTTTTAAGGATTTCGAATTCTTCATCTGTCAATGGCTTACCAAAAATTACTTGTGTATAATTGATTGCTGTTCCCTGTGCGGTTCCGTCATTTTGTACAATTCTGATTTTATCGCTTAGTTTTATTCCCAGCAATGCAATATCCTTAAAGATTAGTTTCCCTTCATTATTCGAATAATTTGAAGCTTTGTTTGCCCCATTAACAAAAAGCGTAAAATGGTTTTTGTTATTAATACCCCCGCCATTTGCATTAAATAAGAATGTTGATAAAGTGGGCAGGTTTATAACCAATTCGTTTGCTCCAACTTCAATTGTTGGAATTGTGATGGTCTGGTTAGAAAAATCAACCGTCTTTAAAAGCGGTAAATAGGCTAAAGCTTCGTCTATATCTTCTATCGTATTATAACTTAAATACAACGTTTTTAAAGCCTGTAATTTATTCCATGAAGACGGTACAATGCCTTTTAATTTAGTATATCTTAAGTCCAGGGACTCTAACGATTCTAAACCGGAAATAATTCCTAGGTCGGTCGTGCTTAAATTCTTTGAGTAGCTTCCTCCATATAGAGAAAGATTTTTTAAGTATTTTAAGTTGGCAAAAGATGCCGGAATTGTTCCTGAAACATTAGAATTATTATTCAGGTTTAATCCCGTAATATGTCCGTTTTGAATGCTTACTCCATACCATGCGCCTTCATGCAGATTGTTCTCTGCCGTTACCCATTTATTGCTCCAGTTTACACCATTCATCGCGTTATGAAAATCGACTAAGGCCTGATATTCTGCATCCGGAATTTTAGGCTGGTCTACTTTTACATTGGTAAAATAAATTCTGGAATAATAGGACGTTGCTGCACCGCCTTCGTATTCCTGATATAAATAAAGTTCATCCCCAGTTTTTAAAGTCGCAAGATAATCTGCAGGAATAGTTAATGTTCCATCTCCTGCAACCCTTAAATTATTTCCTGTCTGATTCCCTTTTACATACAATCTAAATGGCCTTTGTGCAGAGAAATCATTGGTTGCTTTATTATAAAGTACAACATTTGGCAGATTGCTTACTTTTACATCATTTCCTTCATATAAAAAATTTTGAATACTTAAGGTTTGTGAGTTCAGTTCTAAATTTACCTGACCCAATAATAATCCCTCGATAGTAGCAACTTTATTAGCTGAAAGATCTAATGTTTTTAAAGCAGTGTTTTTTTCTAAATCTTTAATGAGAACTTCTATTTGGTTAGAAGCAAGATTTAAAGTAACTAGTTTATCAAGGTTTCCTGTAGAAACCGGAATTGCTTTTATTTGGTTAGAAGATAAATTAACCGTTACTAAACTTTCCATTCCGCCAAAATCTTCAGGTAAAGCAGTAAGCGCATTGTTATTTAAATACAATGAATTTAATTTTTTAAGTTTGTTCCATGTTGCTGGAATATCACCTTTAATCTTCGTATATCTTAAATCTAAATACTCCAAAGATTCGAGTTCTGATAAAACGCTTAAGTCGGTAGTGCTTAAATTTTTGCTGTAGCTTCCGCCATAAAGAGACAGTGTTTTAAGGTATTTTAAATCTTTTATTGATGCGGGAACAGCACCGATAACCGAACTATTGTTGTTAAGATTAAGGCCTGTAATGTGTCCGTTTTCTATACTTACACCATACCAGGCTCCTTCATGCAAATTATTAGTAGAAACATCCCATTTATTTGTCCAGTTTGTCCCGTTCATTACAGTATAAAAATCAACTAATGCCTGATATTCTTCATCTGGTATTTTCGGCTGATCTACTTTTATATTCACAAAATTAACTGTAGAATAATACGAAACATTTCCTGTTGCTGAGTCATACTGTTGATATAAGTAAAACTGATCCCCGGTTTTTATTGAAGCCAACGAAGAAGCCGGGATAGTAATACTGCCGTCCGTAGCTGCGGTTATATTACTTCCTATTTGACTTCCCCCCACGTAAACTCCAAATTGTCTTCTGGCCGAAAAGTCATTCTTTGTCCTGTTGTAATAAACGGTATTGGGCAGTGTTTCAATTTTCACATCAGAACCGGTATAAATAAGTCCTTCAACATTTATGGTTTGATAGTGCAATGCCAGGTTAACCCCGCTGCTAAGCAATCCTGCAATATTTGAAACACTGTTGCTTGCAAGGTTTAACGTTTTTAAAGTTGAAATGTTTTCCAGTTCTTTTACTAAAACCTCTACTTTATTATCGGATAAATTTAATGTTACCAGATTGGTAAGATTACCTATCGATACCGGAATGGCTTTTATTTGGTTGTTAGGAATTTCCAGCGTTACCAGACTTT
Source organism: Flavobacterium sp. W22_SRS_FK3 (assembly GCF_052113665.1). Lineage (NCBI taxonomy): Bacteria > Pseudomonadati > Bacteroidota > Flavobacteriia > Flavobacteriales > Flavobacteriaceae > Flavobacterium > Flavobacterium sp. W22_SRS_FK3. The sequence goes on from NZ_JBGQOF010000002.1 coordinate 78,054, forward strand.
CCATTGTTCCAATGTCTTCCGGTAAGGCAGTAAGTGCATTGTATCCTAAATAAGCTGTTTTTAACTTTTTTAGTTTGCTCCAGGATGCCGGAATATCACCTTTAATTTTTGTATATCTCATATCCAGCGATTCTAAAGCCTCTAATTCGGCGATAACATTTAAATCGGTTGTACTTAAATTTTTACTGTAGCTTCCGCCGTAAAGAGAAAGATTTTTAAGATATTTTAAATTTGAGATTGAAACCGGAATTGCTCCCGAAACATTAGAAATATTATTAAAGTTAAGACCTGTGATATGGCCATTTTCGATACTGACCCCGTACCATGCCCCCTCATGCAGGTTATTTTCGGCGATATTCCATTTATTATTCCAGTTCACTCCCCCCATTGCATTGTAAATAGCTACCAATGCCTCATATTCTAATTCAGGAATTTGAGGCTGGTCTACTTTTACATTTACAAAATTAACTTTTGAATAATAGGACACACTTCCTGTAGATGAATCGTATTGCTGGTATAAATAGAACTGATCCCCGGTTTTTAATGAAGCCAGATAAGAAGCCGGAACTACTACGCTTCCATCTGCATCTGCCGTCACATTATTGCCTATCTGGTTTCCTCCCACATAAACTCCAAATTGTCTTCTGGCAGAAAAATCATTTTTTGTTCTGTTATAATAAACCGTATTGGGCAAGCTTTCGACCTTTAAATCAGAGCCTGTATAAACAAGACCATCAACATTTATGTTTTGATAATGAAGCTGCAAATTAACAGAACTGCTAAGCAATGCGGCAATATTGGAGATATTGTTGTTTGAAAGATTTAAAGTTTTTAAAGTCGTAACATTTTCTAATTCTTTTATCATTACTTCAATCTGATTATCTGATAAATTCAACGTAACCAGATTCTCAAGATTACCCACAGATACAGGAATTGATTTGATTTGATTATACGGAACTTCTAAAGTAACCAGACTTTCCATTTCACCTAATTCTTCCGGCAGGCCTTTAATTGAATTATTGTTAAAACTGATTGTTTTTAGTTTTTTCAATTTACTCCATGATGACGGAATAGCACTTTCTATTTTGCAATATCTCATATCCAGCGTTTCAAGAGACTGTAATTCTGATAAAACATTTAAGTCTGTTGTACTTAAATTTTTAGAATAACTTCCTGCATAAAGTGAAAGATTCTTTAAGTATTTTAAATTAGCAAATGAAGCGGGAATTGAACCTGAGACATTACTTGTATTATTTAAGTTTAAGCCGGTAACATGCCCGTTTTCTATACTTAATCCAGTCCATGCTCCTTCATTAAGGTTGTTTTCGTTAATATCCCATTTATTATTCCAGCTGCTTCCGCCCATTGCATTATAAAAATCTACAAGAGCCTGATATTCAATATTTGAAACAGCGGGCTGACTTACTTTTACATTTGAAAAATAAATACGGCTGTAATAAGAAACATTTCCTGTTCCTGAATCATACTGCTGGTACAGATACACTTCATCCCCATTTTTTAAAGTTGCCAAATAAGGTGCAGGTATTGTCAGACTGCCGTCAGCAGCCATTGTTACATTTACGCCTACATCACTTCCGCGAACGTAAACGGAAAATTGTCTTCTGGCAGAGAAATCATTTTTGGTTCTGTTGTAAGAAACAACATTTGGCAGGTTTTCAATTTTTAAATCGACTCCCTTATAAGTTAAATTTTCAATACTGGTTGACTGATAATGCAAACTAAGACTGACCGAAGCCGGCAATAAACCTACAATACCTGAAATCTTATTATTGGTTAAATTTAAAGTTTTCAGAGCCGTTAAATTTTCTAACTCTTTTATAAGAACTCCTATTTGATTTTCAGACAAATCAACAGTAACTAAGCTTTCGAGTTCGCCAAATTCTGCCGGCAGCCCTGTAATGGAATTACCAGTCAAATAAAGTGTTTTGAGTTTTTTAAGTTTATTCCATGATGCAGGAATATTACCTTTTAATTTACAATATCTTAAATCAAGGGATTCAAGTTCTTCTAACCCTGAAAAAACATTTAAATCAGTCGTAATTAAATCTTTAGCATAACTTCCACCATAGAGCGAAAGTACTTTAAGGTATTTCAAATTACCGAAAGAGGCAGGAATTGAACCTGATATTCCACTTGTATTGTTTAGATTAATACCTGTAATATGACCATTTTCGAGTGTTATTCCATACCATGCCACCTCATGAAGATTATTCTCTTTGGTATTCCATTTATTACTCCAGTTAGATTCTCCAGTTGCCTTATATAAATCAACCAATGCCTGATATTCAGAATCTGGAACAGGAATATTAAAGTTGTTTGTTTTTGCAAATAACGCGAGACTGCTAAAAAGACAGAACAGCCCCATAAGTAGTTTTTTATTCATGTGTAACAATTTAATAATCAGATAATTACCGTAAATACGCTTTGATTTTAGTACAAAAGTAAGAAAAATATTGTATTTTAAATGTTAAGTTTTAAAAAAAGGGTGCTGCCGGATATTTAATCTATATGCGCAATAATGGGTAGTAGCTTTTTTAAGATAATCAACAACTTTAAAACTTCAGAGTTAAAGTTGTTCTGAGTTTAAATCTAATATATTATTCATTTTCATTTAGGTATACCAACATAGCCATTTACTTGTCCTATTTTATGGTTCCTCTGAAGAGCTCTTCAGAAATACCTGCAGCTGAGTTATGGTCTCTAGTTTTTTTATAAGCAATTGTCTTTCCTGTTTTTCCTTTGGGAATGGAGAAATACTAAGGATAACTCCACTACCTTGTATGGTAAGAGCTTTGATGCGGGGAGAATCTTTACTATTTTCAAAAACGGATTTTGCTTTTTTATAAATTGAACCTTGAAATTGGTCGTCAGAATTAAATTTTTTATAATTTAAGGCAAGAGGAGTAATCATTCCCGAACCGACTATAAGTATAACAACAGTACCTATATAAAACCATCTTCGGTTTCTTTTATGTTTAATGCCCAAAACGAAAAACATAAAAAGAGCAGCAAATGTTATTCCTATAAAATTAGTTGTAAATAACAAAAAACTTCCGGCAGCCAAAATAAAATACCCATGTTCGAGCATTAATCCACAAACACAAAGGGGAGGAACTAAGGCTACGGCAATGGCAACACCTGATAAAACAGTCGAAAACTCACTTCTGTAATATCCGTAAGCTCCTGCAGCACCAGCTAATATGGCGATTCCGAGATCACGAAAATCTGGAGATGTTCGGATTAAAACCTGCTGATTTGGTATCACATTAGGGAGTGTAAAACCAATAAAGTAAGCTATCATGACGCAGCCTAAAGCGCCAAGAAAGATAATACCCAGCATTCGAAATGACTGTATTCTCCAGTCTAAGGCAATAGCACCTCCAAAGGCGATGATGGGCTGTCCCAAGGGAGCTATAATCATAGCGCCAATTACAGTTGCTGATGCATCTTCGGAAAGCCCTAAAGTGGCAATGCTTGCACTTAAAAAAAGCATCAGGGCAAACGAAAGCTGCCAATTCTTTTTGTAATGAAAAAAAAGACTATTAAAAACAGCGGCTCTTTGGTCTATAGGAATGTCTTGCGAAAAGAAATTCTGTTCTATAAACACATCTTTTGCATTTGGGTCAGTTTGCACAATTCACCTATTTAGTTTCTTCGTTAAATATTACATTATTTTTTTTAAAAAAATGGTCAAAAGATTTCATTATCTTTTGACAACAAGGTTCCGCGGGATTGAAAGATTAGTTGATTCTATGTTTCTGTAAGTCTTTCTTTTCCTGAAACCCATAATTTTTATTTTTAATTGTTTCAACTCTATCAGTGCTTTAGTAATTACTGCATAGCTTAAATGTTATTGCATCTTGTACATCTTTTGTAAATCTTGATTCGTTTTCATTATAAGTTATTTAATGAACTTACTCTAAGATCTTTATCTGTAATTTATTAAGGCAAAGTTGGTCATATATTGCTATTAATAAAATGACACATGTCACTTATCTTTCTGATTTATAACATATTTTATTTTGATGGGTTTTGAATTTATAAGAAAATAGTAATGTAGATAATGTAATTGTATGTCTTGTAAGGTAAAAAGGCAATATAGGATTACTTTTTTGCCAAATCAGATTAAATAAGAATATTTTTTGCAAATTTTGATCGGTCTTTAGTTGGTCAGTTTCCCAATTTCGTGGAGAATGTGAATAAGCATATTAAACAAGTTGGTCGGTATTAAAAGCCTTAGTAAATAAACGATGGTTAATTTCTGTATTATAAAAAAATGATTCAAATCACTTTTAAAAGTGCTGAGCATCATTTGCTCACTTCATAACTAAATGCACCTTTACAATAAGAAAATTTAAGGTTAAAAATTAATTGAATCAGAATCACCAAAAGCTCAAAACAACTAGAGAACAACACCTGACCGTAATCCAATAAAAACATTTCGGGCTTGGAGATTCTATGCTTACAACTGACATTGGAAAGAAATTGTCTGAACTCGGAATTAATGAATTTGTGAATAAGAAACTTATTCGCGTGAGTGAACTCTCTGATCCTTTTTGAATCGAACACTTCTTATAAAGATACATTGCAAATTTTAAAAATATACCCTATGAAAACGAATGAAGAATTACAAAAAGATGTACAAGATGCCATTAAATGGGAACCGCTTTTGCATGCCGCAGAGATTGGTGTGATTGTTAAAGACGGAATTGTAACCCTTACTGGAACTGTAGATAATTATTATAAAAAGACAGAAGCCGAAAATGCAGCCAAAAAAGTCGGTGGTGTTAAGGCAGTAGTCGAAAAAATTGAGATACAGGATGCTCGGCACTTTATAAAAAACGATACTGATATCGCTTCAGATCTGGTAAAATCCTTTTCGGACAACCTCATTTTTCCTTATAATAATCTAACTGTTAAAGTTGAAAATGGATGGGTTACACTTGAAGGTCAGCTGGGATGGAATTATCAAAAAGAGATGGCCAGAAAATTAGCAAATGAACTCTGGGGCGTTAAAGGAGTTATCAATAACATTGGCATTCAGTCAGAATCTAACAGTACTATTGAAAAAAAACATGTAGAGAATGCCTTAGCGCGCCACTGGGCCATTAATGCAAAAGATATTACTGTATCAGTATCTGGAAGTACAGTAACGCTTTCAGGTGGCGTTACATCGCTCTACCAAAAAGAAGAAGCAGCCAGAATTACCTGGAATACACCTGGGGTTTCCTTTGTGAAAAATGAATTGACAGTCGACTACAATTATAGCTTTACCGATTAAAAATCGGGACTAATGTTCTAGGTAAAGGGCAGAAACACAAAACACCTTCCCTGAATATCCTATGACATTCAGGTTTTTTTTGTCCAATATTCGCAATAAAATGTAATGAAGGTCACTCCCAGCAATGATATCCATCATTTCTAATGAAACAATAACACGTCACCTTTGTCTGAGAAATAAAATAAATATTTAAAAGTAAAACAAATGAAAAATTATAAAATTTTATTAGCCTCTGTTGCAATTGCAATAGGAATAAATGGCAATGCGCAAATTCAGAAAGGGAACATTCTAATTGGTGGAAATCTTGCCAATGTCAATCTTGGGCTAAACGGTTCAAAGATAATTAGCGCAGAAATTACACCTAAAATAGCCTGGTTCATACAAGACAATGTTGCACTTGGAGGTTATGTGGATTTAGGGATTCAAACAGCAAAAAATTCGGGAACCACTACCAATTATGGTGTTGGAGCCTTGGGTCGTTACTATGCCGGAAAAGAAATAGAGGTTATCAAACACAGCCGCTTTTTTGGAGAAGCAACTGTGGGTCTTGGAGGTGTTAATGTAAGCGATGCAGATAATACTAACGGAATTAATATCAGTGCAGGACCTGGTTTTGCCTATTTCATAACACCAAATATTGGATTTGAAGTCCTTTTAAAATACAATGCACTGGTTGGACTGGGTAGTGCTCCTTATCAGGGAAACCTAAATGCTTCGCTTGGTTTTCAAATCTATCTGCCGGGAAAAAGTACTGCGAGAAAAGTACATAATGACACTACTCTTCTCACTAAGTAACAACTGTAACAGATGGTTATGACAACTGTCTTTTTGGTCTGTCTTATATAACTTAAACTTAGCATGGAAATCAGCAACTTTAAAAAATGAATATAAAAACTTGCACATTACAAAGAGTCTATATGAGAAAAATTACTAAAAAACTTACAAATATTCTTTGTGATGAGTATTTGCTTTTAATCAAAACTAATAATGTAAGTTCAAATCTACAATATATTGACTTTCAGGATAAGTTTCATTTTTTCAGTGCTCAATCCAGTGAAATTGATAGAATAATTGAGCACATTGAAAAATGTGTTCATACCTCACATTATGCTGATGTCATGCTGAAGGCTTTTCTGAAGGTGACAAAATTTAATAAAAAAAAGAAAAAAATAAATGATCGAACTGGCTATATTAATGAATTACTCGATGACCACGAAAACCTGATTGCCGTACTAAAAAACAATACATCGCTACTGGAAACGGTTTCTAAAAATAGTAAAACAGACGATTTTGTCACTACACTAACCGAAAGTCATGAGAAAATGGCTTGGTTCCTTCGCTCCTACTTAAAATATTGCCTTTATTAAATTAAGAACAATTATGAAAAATAAAATAAAATTCGGCCTACTGCTTTTGATTGTAATCTTCTCAGGTATCAACCAGATGATTCAGGCACAATCTCATTTTAAAATTGAAAAATCCAAGGATAATGAAATGAAGATATCCGGAACTTCAACCTTTCACGACTGGACGATGAAAACGGCTGCTTTTTCGGGAAAAGCGACATTTGATATTGGTGTAGAAAATCAAATTACCAAACTCAATACAATCGAGTTTAACTTACCTGTACTTACCCTCAAAAGCGGTCAGAAAAAATTAGATAAAAATGCCTACAAAGCTTTGAAAACCGATCAGTTTAAAGAAATTCTATACAAACAGGTTTCCGCCGAATTAATGAGTGTAACCAATTCTAAATTTCATATCAAAACAGCAGGAAAACTTACCATTGCAGGTGTTACAAAGGACGTTGTTATTGATTTGTACTGTTTTATAAATCAAGACGGAAGTATCAGCTGTGATGGCAATTACCCGATAAACATGAGTGAATTCAAGGTTACGGCACCTGTTTTTATGGGCGGAATCATGAAAACCGGTGATTCGATCAAACTTGAATTCTCTTTCCTTTTTGAAAAATATTAATTCAAATGAAAAATATACTATCGCTATTATTGTGTCTTTGGATAACATTGGCACAAGCACAAAAAAAAACTATGCAGTATTTTAGGTACAATGATCAAAGAGGTCTGAATGTATTTGAAACCACCAAAAAAGATACTGCTTCCTTTGAAGGTTTTAAAGTAAAAATGGGTGGTAATTTCACGTTGGATTTTCAAGGACTAAACCATCAAAATTCTGCAGTTCCCGTGCTGGCAGACGGTATAAACAGCAATGAACTTATTTCTATTACAAATGGCTTTAATCTCGCTATGGCCAATCTCAACCTCGACACACAGCTCGATAATGGAATACGGATGAACCTTACTATTTATTTATCTTCAAGACATCATGAGGAGACCTGGGTAAAAGGAGGCTACATACAGTTTGATAAACTCTTATTTTTAAAAAGTGATTTTATCGATCGGGTGATGGAAAATGTAACCCTGAAAGTAGGTGCCTATGATGTTGATTATGGTGACCAGCACTTTAGACGAAGTGACGGAGGAAATGCCATCTACAACCCTTTCATCGAAAATTACATCCTGGATGAATTTGCCACTGAAATTGGAGGAGAAGTCTATTTTCAGGACAGTTCAGGATTGATGGTCATGCTCGGGTTGACAAATGGCGCCCTGAATCCAACTGTGGTAGTTTCTACTAAAATAGATGCTGCTACCGGTGAATTAAACAGACCTACGCCGGCAATGCATGGCAAAATAGGTTACGATAAACAAATAGACGAAGATTTACGACTACGACTTACCGGCTCATTTTATCATGTAAAAAGAGCTTTGAACAATACTCTTTTTGCAGGTGACAGAACGGGTTCCCATTATTTTTATGTGATGGAAAATACGGCCGCAACAGCAGTTGATAATTTCAGATCTGGTCGATACAATCCGGAATTCAGCCAAGAGGTCACCGCCTTTATGTTTAATCCATTTTTGAAATTTAAAGGCTTAGAACTCTTTGGTACGTATGAAGTTGCTAAAGGAAGAAAAATTACTCAGACCGATACACATCAGATCATTCAATCAGCTCTTGATCTTATTTACAGATTCCCTGAAGGAAAAGAAAATTTCTGGATTGCGGGCAGATACAATACGCTTACTGATACCCCACAAAATCAAAATGACCAGAAAATCAATCGGGTTACAGCTTCTGCCGGGTGGTTCTTAACTAAAAACATCCTGATGAAAGCCGAATATGTAAATCAGAAATATAAAAACTTTCAGGATTCGGATATCAGACATGGTGCCCAATTTGATGGTTTCATGTTAGAAGCTACGGTGGGATTTTAAATCTATTCAAAATATAATTAGAAAAAAGTGTCTAACATCAAGAATCAAAATAAGCAGTGTCATTTCCTGTGGCAAAACTTCTTCTCAATTTTGTAACACTATAAAACTTCCAGTTTATTTCTAAAAAATCAGATATCAAACATCAACATTTATAAAATTTAAAAACATGAAAACAACTTCAAAAAAAATGACTGCAGAAATTACAACTGCGCTTACTTCTGCATTAACCGCAAAATCAAACACAAAAAAAATTCTGAAAAAGATTGACAATACAGCCAAAAAAATGGCTAAAAAAATCAATAAAAAAATCGTGGAAACTGCTGCGGGCCCTAAAGGAAAGAAAATAGAAAAAGCAGCAAAAACAAAGAAAAGTGACAACGGTATACTGACTGAGGTAAAAAAAAATAAATTACTCACAGAGATGTCAGCCGACGAAATTAAAGCTAATTAAAATATTCGCAATGGTAGAAAAACAGAGCATGGCAATATACATTGCTATGCTCATATTACTTTAAACAAGTCCTAATGGAAATCAAAGTTAATACTGTTTCGACAATTAGCTTTATGCGTTAACATTTTAAGAAATTATATTAATTTTTCATCTTACTTATTTTTATATAATCCAGAATTTTAAGCTGGCTGCCTTTTTTTTCTATTAAACCTTCATTTCTAAATTCGGTTAAGGTTCTACTTACTGTTTCTGAGGCTGTCCCAGACATTGCTGCCAAATCATCCCTGGTTACGTTGATGCTATTCTCTTTGGCTACTTGTTCCTGACGAAAAATTCTCAGCAAAGATTCTGCTATTCGTTTTCTAACCGATTGATAGGCCAATTGTAGCAAATGTGTATCTTTGATCCTGATTTCATTCGATAATATTTTAATGAATTTCTCCCCTACATCAGGATATAATTTTAGTAATTCTTCGAGTTGTTCTTTTGGAAAAAAACAGAGCTGACTATCTTCGAGTGCTGTTGCAGTATCGGTATAGGTTTCGTCACAAAGAATGGTACTGACACCTAAGAAATCATTCGCATGGTACATACCGGTCATGAGTTCACGCCCGTCTTCAGACATCTTGACGGTTTTAATTTTACCTGAGATAACTAAATAAATGCCTATCGCACGATCCCCTTCATAATGAACAATCTGGTTTTTCTTAAAAGGTCTGTGGATATGCTCTTCTATCATTTTTTTCAGTTCAGAAAGCCCTTCCTTATCCCCTACTAAATTCTCAAGCTGTACGAGGGACTGACTGTAAAAGTTCATTTCAGAATTCTTTTTGTTGAGCCTGCCTTCAATTGCCTGCAGCAGCTCCATATCATCAAAAGGTTTGGTCAGGTAATCATCTGCTCCCATTTCCATAGCCTTTCGCAAATCAGGTCTTTCAGATTTTGAAGTGATAAAAATAAAAGGAATCGTACTTGTTTTCGGATTTTTGTTAAGCATATACAAAACACCGTAACCGTCGAGCTCCGGCATCATAATATCACATAAAATAATATCTGGCAGGTTTACAACAGCAGATTCAACTCCTGCTTTGCCATTATTTGCCTGAAAAACGGTATAATTGGCCAAAGTAAGAATTTCAGCAATGTTTTCCCTAATGTCGTTATGGTCTTCAATAATTAATACTTTGCTCATGATATGGGAAATGTTAAGGTGAATAATGTTCCTTCCTGTTGATTACTTTTAAAATCTGATGTTCCTTTCATCAAGGATACGTATCGGCTTACTATATTCAGACCTAAACCGGTACCAGGTATGCTGCCTGTGTTGTGCGCCCTGAAAAAAGCCTGAAACAAATGCTTTTGTTCATCTAGGGGAATACCGATTCCATCATCATGAACTGAGATAATATAATTGAAATCATTAATTTCAGTCGTAAATTCAATACAGCAGCTATCTCCAGAATACTTTATAGCATTTCCAATCAAATTAATGGCACAATTTTTTAACAAATTAGCATCAAGGTATATCATGGTCTGATCGCCTAAATGTTTGCATAGGATATTTTGGCTGGGTTTTGACAGAAGCTGCATTTCTTCGGTTATTTCTTCACCAAATTTAACCAGATCGAAGCAAGTATAATTAGCTTTTATTCTGCCTGTTTCTAATTTTTCAACGTAAAGAAAATCATTAAGTATGGCTGTTAAACTTTTTACTGAATTTTTAATCTTGCCTATATGCTTACTGACAGACTCGCTTTCAAATGGTATTGCATATTTTTCTATTAAGGAAGCTGATAAATGTACGGTACTGAGCGGTGTACGAAATTCATGAGAAGCCATTGATAAAAAGCGATTTTTTAATTTATTAAGCTCTTTTTCTTTTTCCAGTGAGATACTCACTTTTTCTTTAGCTTTTTCCAATGCAAAAATAGTATCGTTGAGTGATTTTGTCCGCTCTTCTACAAGTCCTTCTAATTGAGAAGCATAATTTTTATAACGTTCCTCATCCAGTTTTTGCTGCGACAGATCATGAATAAAACCGGCATAAATTGTCCTGCCTGAATAATTTACCTCACTTACTCCAAGTTTCATAGGAAAGAGATAACCTCCTTTCCGCATGCCTGTCAGTTCGCGTCCCACGCCAATTATGCTGGCTTTTCTAGTTGTTTTGTACTTACTTAAATAGTGATTGTGTCTTTCCTTATCCGGTGAAGGCATTAAGATTGAAATATTTTTACCTATAACTTCCTCTTGCTGATAACCAAAAAGTAAGCAGCCGGCAGGATTAATAGTTTCTATAGTGCCAATATCATCTATAGTTATGATACCATCCAAAGCATTCTGTACAAGAGCATATAATAGTGCGGCATTTTCCATCATCAAATCGATCAAATTATGATGATCCTTATAAAGGTCGGCTATTTAAAAATGGAAAATTACATTCTTCCTGGATTTCGCACTACAATTAGCATATTATCATTTATTTAACAGCAAACAGCACTTATTGTGGTCGTTTTGACTGCTTTATATAGTATTAAAGATTTTAACTGACCGCGAGTCTGAACAAAATGACATACATCATGATTTGTAATGCTGTAACTCATTTCAGTTTAAATGATTATATCGCTTCTTTGCCATGAAAACCTAAAATAAAAAATGATGCGATACAACTCCAGACCAGTATACATGCTACTTATAAAAGAGGAATCTCAAACAGTAGATGCCTTTCAGACCGCTTTGAAAAATTTAGAATCTAAAAACTCTGTTACAACATTTAAAAACAGTAAGTTATGTATAAAACATTTAAAAGAAAGAGCGGGTCTCACTTCCTCTATCTTATTTTTTAATTTAAATGATGACGGTTGTAAATGTTTAAATGAAATAGTGTCTATAAGAAATGATAAACAAAATAAAAATCTGTCCATTGTTGTGTATGATCCTAAGGCAGTACTGTGTGATGAAGATACATTTATTGCGGGAGCCAATATTTATATTAAGAAATCAAGCGACGCAACAGAACTAAAAAAAGTGATTAAAAAGGTACTTGATATGGATTGGTATTGTAAGTCCGGAAAATTTAATCAGGAAACTTTTTTTGTATCAGTTTAGCAGCCTTTATTTTTTAAAAAAGTAATCTACATCATTTTTATTGCTGTACTCTGTCATTTCCAGTTGCTTGCTGATGACTCAACTTTGTATCAGTAAGTATCTATTTCATCTTTTAGCAAAATTAAGGAGAAGCCACTGTAACGAAAAATTAAAAAGAACATAAATTTTAAACCTCAAAAAAAATGAAAACTATAAAAAAATTAGGCATTTACTTAGATCATGCTGCTGCGAATCTGATTGATTTTATAGATAATGATAATGAGGCTCAAACTATAGTCTCTGACTTTGGTATTAAGGATAAAAATGAAACCCTGCATCGTAGCGAAAATGAAATGCATAACAAGGAAAAAGACAAACAAAGGTATTATTTTAATAAAATTGCTGCCATTGTTCTTGACTTTGATGAAATCATTTTATTTGGTCCTACGACCGCTAAAATAGAATTACTTCACTTTTTGCAGAAGGATCACAAATTTGACCGTGTCAAAATAGAAACTAAAAACACCGATAAATTGACCATCGGCCAACAAAAAGTATTTGTGCAGGAACATTTTAAAAAGGTAAACTTCAAAACGAATGAAAATGGAAAAATTACTCTTTAAAGTTAACCGCTATACCCTACAAAAGGGAATTGTAGTTAAAGCTATTTCTGTTTATCAATTTATTCAATATTACTTGGGAGTTGTATATCCAATCTGATCAATATGACATTTTTCTCTTTATATGAAGTGTTTTTTCTTGAAGAATGTTACTAAAAATAATTATAAATTTTAATTACATACATTATGAAAACCAACCAAGAATTACAGAAAGATGTTCAAAATGCCATTAAATGGGAACCGCTTTTACATGCTGCAGAAATCGGCGTAACAGTAAAAGATGGTGTAGTAACCCTGACGGGTATTGTAGACGGATATTATAAAAAAAAGGAAGCCGAAACAGCAGCCAAAAATGTATCTGGGGTAAAGGCCGTTGTTGAGGAAATAGAAATCAAATACACCAATACCTTCACAAAAACAGACAATGATATTGCCAATGAAGTTTTAAAAGCTTTAAAAGAGAATTGGGCAGTTGCTGAAGATCATGTAAAGGTAAAAGTCGAAGACGGCTGGGTCACTTTAGAGGGAGAATTGACATGGAATTTCCAAAAACAAGACGCAAAATCTGCCATTAGCTTCCTTCCTGGAGTAAAAGGTGTTACTAATGAAATAAAAATTAAATCGGACATCAAAGATGCTATCGAAAAAACGGATGTTGAAAAAGCACTGGCAAGGAGTTGGTCGCTAAACGCTAAAAATATCACCGTAACAGTAAATGGAACCAATGTAAAACTAAACGGTTTTGTAGATTCTGTCTATCAAAAAGATCAGGCCGAGAAAATCGTCTGGAAAACGCCGGGCATCTGGTCTATTGACAATGAACTTGTAGTGGAATACGACTATGCCATGTTGTAAACTCAATTAATAAAAACAGGGGAAATTATCCTCTGTTTTTATTTTTAATAATTTTTTATGGTGATTATGATAAATCATTGCTCTTAGCCCTGAACGCCAAGAGCAGGAACGATCCTACTAAAAATGACTCATGATTCCTGCTTCTAAAAATAACAAAATTCAATTTATTTCAACAAATTCAGCAAAAGCTGCTGCCCTACAATATTTGCTTTGTTTTTTGCAGAAACGTTAAAAGTATTCATAGCGGCATTTTCTCCATCACCTTCTGCTTTTTTAACGTTTTCGTTTTCTTTTATAGCGCCAAATATATCCAGCGCGCAAAGAATAATTTTTCCACGTCCATGCTGAATTACGCTCAAGGCAGAATAAACTTCCTGCTTATGATCAGAAACGCATCCAACGATAGTTTCACCATTAAACATTCGCAGTCCAATCCTATTTTTGTTGTAAGCCGCAAAACATTGATACTCCCAATTGAATACACAGGATTGTGGCAAACCATCGAACCATTTTGTATCCTTGACAAAATAATTTCCGCCGTACCAGGAAGTTCCCAAATTTTTGAATCCTCTGTAATCAACGACTTCTTTTTTAGCAAAATAGCTTGCCCAGATATCTATATCATTAACTACAACAATCGTGTTTCCGTTATTTACCCATTCCAAAAGGTCTGTTACCAATGGATTTCCTGTTTGCTGTGGCTTAAAACATCCAATTACAAGACAATTTCCTGATGGGGTTCCGCTTTTATAGTTTTTGTATTCTATCTTTTCGAAATCAAAATATTTTCCAAGGATTCCCGTAGTATCCGCAACTATTATATTGGAAGTAATTTTTTCCTTGTTTAATTTTACAGCAAATAATTCGTCGTTTCCAGTGGCAATTACAGTATTATCTTTTGATATCAACTCGGCAGAAATCTTTGTATAGCCTTCTTTTTGAGGCGCAAATTTATTGTTAGATGACAATAATTCCCCAAATTTTATTCCTCCTGTTACGGTTACAGATATTGTTTTTGTCCAGACTGTTTCTTTCTTATCGTTTGTTGCTTTAACATTCAGGTCAAATGTTCCTTTGATATCTTTTTCGTTTACAATAAAGAAATCTATTGTCGTGGTATCTTTTACTGATAAAACCTTATTGGTCAATTTTACAGCGACATACAACGGCTTATTGTATCGGGCAATCACTACGGCATCACCTTTAAGATTTCGATAATTATCAACTATTCCGGAATGATTTTCGAGCTTCATACTCTCCCACCCGTTTACTGCATAACCATCAATTGTATTATTAATTCGTACATTTTCGATTGTTCTTCCCTGATAATAATAAGCTACGTTGCCCATTTGTCTGGTTAGGCTGTCTACATTAGGAAATGATTTTTGGAAATCACTCTTTTTCAGAAAATTATCATAAGCATCATACCATTTTAAATAATCGTCACTTTCCCAGCCGATATTTTTACCTCTTTTCAGAATTTCATCTCTGATTAACTGCAATCTTGGCGGCGTTCCTATTGCTCCTTCTTCTCCGTAATAAATAATCTCTGCTTTATTATCGGTAAACTTGGCGTAATTTTTAGGATTGCTGTATAAATTATCATGATACACACCCGGGCCTCCTGCGTGATGCTGATCAAACCAGCCATAATTATAAAACTGATTGCTATAAGGCAATAAATGCAATTTAAAACGTGAATCTACTCCCATTTTTATTGGGCCATTACTAGAATTATAAGTTATAATTCTAGTTGGATCCAGCTTGTGGCCTGCCAGCATTTGAAGGCTATCTATTTTCTGCGGCTCTGCTCCTCTTTCGTTGTGCATGTTATAGATCACCAAAGATGGATGGCTTCTGTCACGTTTAATCATTCTAAAGAACTTTTCATCTCGCGCTGCAAAATAAAAATCTGTTTGTTTTTTTTGTAAATCATTTTTAGGCTTGAATTGCTTGGCCGGAAACTGATTACCACCCGGTTCCTGATAATAAAGCAAACCCATTTCATCAGCATAATCCAAAACATTGGTTTGTCCAATAGTTCTGTGGAAATTAAGCATATTCAAACCAAGTGCTTTTGCATCCATAATTTGCTTTTTAGCCAGTTCATCACTTGGTGCTATTCCGTTTACGGGCCAAAAGCCCCAGGAAATTGCCGTTCTTACTACAATACGCTTATTGTTTAAGTAAAACTGTTTGTCGCCATCAACTTCTTTCACTTCAAACCAACGGAAACCGAACTTTTTCGCTACAATATCTTTTATTTCTTTCTCGCTTTCCAGTGACGTTTTCAGTACATATAAATTAGGATTATCCACATCCCAAATTTTAGCATTATCTACTTTAACAACAAATGATTGCGGATCATTATCTCCAGTTATAATTTCAATTGGAAAGCTTTTTTTCCAAACGGATTTTCCTGACATTCTTTCGCTTACTTCTAATACAATATTTCCTTTAAAAGTTGTTGAAGAATTGTTTGTCAGCGAAATTTCGGCGTCAATTTCATTCAGATTCGGTTTGTTTTTGATAAACACATCATTCACAAAAACATTTTCAGTTGCCATAAGAGTAACTTTTCCAGTAATACCGCCAAATCCGTGCGTTGGGTTGGTACGATAATCTCCCCACATGTAATTGGAACTGTCTCTCCAATCGAAATTACCGTTTGGATCTGTTATTCGAACAGCAATAGAATTCGCTTTTCCGATAGTCACATAATGGGTAATATCAACATCGAAAGGAGTTCCGTTAATTAGATCATAGCCCGCTAATTTTTGATTTACAAATACCTCTGCCCTGAAACGTACACTTTCGAAATGTAAAATAATTCGCTTTCCTTTCATCGATGACGGTACTTTTACCTCAGTCGTAAACCATGAAATACCAAGATAATTCCCCGCTACTCCAAAAGGATTTTTATTGATTCCCCAATTAAATTCTTCAACCGTTGCCGGAAGATGTACCGTTTTGTTTTCTCCTTTTTGAAGTGCCTGCCAGCCACCAGTTGGAAGATTGACAGGTAATTTTTTTATCTCAACAGGAGGTACAAACAAAACATCGTTTTGCCATTGGGCGATTGGATCCAGCCAAAGCTTCCAGTCATTATTGGATATATCCTGTACTATTCTTTGCTTTTGGGCAAATGAAGTTGTTGCTGATAGAATCGTAAACAAAACTGCAGAGACAAATCTTAACTTTTTTGGGGAGTTTTTCATAGATTCTATTTATATAAATCAATCACTTTATTCGGATTCCAATTATCAACAACCGGAGGATTTGCATACGTTGTCTTTAAAACATTTTTTACTTTGTAAACCTTTGCCTGATCTGATGTTAGCTTTTTCATCCATTTTACCCTTTCATTTGGATAAGCACCAGCACCTGAAGAATTGTATTCGCTATATCTGGCTGTGGATTCATTTACAGTTTTACCCCAGTTATTCCAGCCTGCTGATTTTATGGCATCAGACATTTGGGTGTTGATAAAAGCAACAGCTGCATAAGGCCTCCAGGGTCTTCCCAATGTGGTAATATTTTTTCCGGTTCCGGTAATTTTACAATTGCTGAATACATAGCCAAAATTCACATATTCTTTAGTCGAAGCTGCCGTAATAGCACTTCCGCCTTTGGTATGTAAGGTACAATTATCAAAAAAAGCCGTAGAACTTCCGAAGATAAAGTCTGTTGAGCCTTCGATATAACAATCCTTAAAATATTGGCGGCCATCTGCTCCATACACAGTATCCTGAAAACCTAAAAATTTACAGTTGTTAAATACGGCTTTATCTCCATGAATACTAATTGCCAATGCCTGGCCAACCGGACCTGAAGCGTTTTCGAACGTTATTTTTTTGGCATAAAATCCAGTCCCCATAATAAAACAGCTTGAAGAACCGCTTGTACCATAGCCTTTATTAGTTGCCGGATTTATTTTGCTGGAATAATTATCATAAGTGATGATTACTTTGTCTGCATCCTCTCCAATTAAAGTGACGTTATTTTTATCCGCTTCTAAAGTGACAACCTCTTTATAGGTTCCGTTTTTTACAAAAATAACGGTTCGGTCTTGCTTTAATTTTGGAACAGCATCAAATGCTTCCTGCACCGTTTTGTAATCACCGCTTTCGTCTTGTGCTACCACAAAATAGTATTTGTTTTTTTTAGATTTGGAAGTTTGTGCAAAAAGGGGTTGAAATACAATCAGGCATAGTAAAATGTATTTTAAAACAATAATCTTATTCATTATTTTTTAATATTAGAATTCAATTGCTTCATCCCTTCAAAGACAAGCCTGGCTACTTCTATTCCTCCTTTCGTTTGGAAATGGGTATTGTCTTTTTGACCTTCAGGGTATGCTTCGTATTTTCCTGCGGGTAAATTCATAAAATAATTTTCGGATACAAAATCTTTTCCTTTTTTGGTAAAAAATTCTCTTGAAGCTTTGTTCAGATCTATTAAAGGCACTTTCATCTCTGCCGCAACATCTTTTGGCGCTTTGTCGTATTCTCCGTGGACATCATTTAAAACATTTTCTTTCCATGGAAAATTTCTTGCTACTGGTGTCAGGATGATTGGAGTCGCTCCTTTTTCACGTGCCTGCGATACAAACAGTCTTAAAAATTCTTTATAGCCTTCGATATCTACATATCTTTCTGTTTTATCTTTTGCTCCGTCATTATGACCAAACTGCATCATAACAATATCTCCTTTTTTAAGATTTTCATAGACCGATCTCCAGCGTCCTTCCTGAAAAAAAGTTCTGGTGCTTCTTCCACCCCTTGCTCTGTCATCCACAAAAACACTATCTTTTTTTATCAGATTCTTTATTTGCTTCAAACTGTCTTTGGCAAAAAATGGCTGAAAAACCTGTCCCCAGCCTGTAACCGGATATCTGGTTTTCATATAGTCTTTTCCCGGTTCATAATTATTGGCATAATCAGCCATAGTCGAATCGCCAATTAAATAAATGGTTGTTACATTGGATTTTTTTGTAGTGAAAGCCATAATCATAAAGCTTGCAGCAACACAAAAAATAGAGATTGCAAATTTTGATTTCATATTTGTTATTTCGAATGTTAATTTCATTATTTATTCAAATTTTTAATTAAAAAATTATAGATGTGATTTACGGTAGGATCTACCCAGGGTTCAAACAGCCAGAAAGGATGTATTTTTACATCAAATTTATGGACTTCGGTATTTATACCCCATTCTTTCATCATTCCGATTAGCTCATCCTGTCCTGCATGAAATCTGGAAAAACCGCTATTGATGAATAATATGGGACAAGATTTTTCATTCGCCCAAAAAATACTGGAAGCATCTTTCCATACTTCCGGTTTTTCAACGAAAGTACCACCCAACCACTCTACATCAGGTGAATTTGGTTTTCTGTTTAAATTAAGAGAAGAAGGTGCCATGAAATCAACCACTCCGTCAATATCAACAATAGCGTTTATTTCACTTGAAAAACCTAAATTGCCCTGATCGCCTTCTTTGGAGGCTACACCACTTGTAAGTCCCACAAGCATAGCCAGCTGTCCTCCGGCCGAACAGCCAGAAATAGCAATTTTGTTTGGATCAATATTGAATTTTTCTGCATTTGCCCTTGCCCATCTTACCGCTGATTTAATGTTATAAACTGCTGCGGGATATTTTGCTTCCATCGAAAGCTGGTATTCCACACATATTGTTACGATTCCTTTGGCTGCCAGTTTTTGCGCCATTGGCACCTGCATTGTTTTATCACCAGATCTCCATCCGCCACCATGAACCATAATCAGAGCGGGATATTTACCGGATTTCTTTGGAGAGAAAACATCTACATGTAAATCCCTGTCTCCAAAAGGGGTATTTTTTAACGTTGTGTAAACCAGATTTCTGTGTTCTGCAACTCCGGCTGGTAATAGGTCTTTGGCTATTTTTATATCCGGAAAACGTTTTTTATTCTTCCTGAATTCATTGGCTACATTATAGGAAGTATCCTTTGGAATAACCCGCACATTATCCTGAGCCCAAATCTGGAAACACAGGAGAAAACATAATCCTAAAACAGTTTTATCAAACAATCTCATCTTTTTTTTTTTATTAATCTTATAAGCAAAGAAACAGCTATAAATTGAGTTTTTACCTTAAGGCATTATTAAAAAAAGGGATTGTTATGGTCATCCTAGAGCCAATAACAATCCCAAAATTTGAAAACTTTATTTCACGATTATTCTGGTCGTCAATCCTGTTTTAAAGCTTTTGATGATGTAAATTCCATCAGACAAATCACTTACAGAAATAGTGGTTTCCAGATTCGTTGTATTAACTTGTTTTACTACAAGCCCGGCAAGATTAATAAATGCCACAGTATCAGTATCAACAAATGATTTCAACGTTATTTTATTTTTACCCACTGTTGGATATGCGTAGAACAAATTGCTTTTGTTTTCATATTCAGGTAGAGCAAGAGTCCCGTTTTGAGTATCTGTTATTTGTTTTACGATATTATTAATGTAAACTTCTATGTTGGTATATCCTGCATCCAGTGTTTTCAAATTTCCATCGGCAGCATTAGCAGGATTTAAACCTTTTTCTGTTTCCCATGCATCCGGCATACCATCTCCGTCAGTATCGTCAGGCGCTGGTGCAGTAGGTAATTCCGGCCATCCACCGGCAGCCGTTGGCGTATCAATATAACCGTTTGTGCTTCCGTTACCCCCATTCATAATTGATGCAGTTCCGGATCTTGTATCGTTAACAGCTCTTAAGTCAACAGCATCCCTGAATAAATTTGCTCCGGCATGGTCTAAAACCAATTCGTATGCTTTTGTAGCGTTGTGTGTTGTAATTTCTGCAAAAGGATGTGGCGTTTCAATTTTTAATTCATCTTTGTTGGCTTCTGTTACGGGTAACTGACTGCTGTGAAACTGACTAAAAACACCATACGTCCAGTTATCTTGAGTGGCTCTTGGAGATCCGTCAACATAATTACCATCTACATAATATTTTCCCCAAATGTCGTACAATGGTGAAGTTGAATCTAGAATTCTTCCTGTTGATAGAATACGCTCTTTAGTATTTTTAGAAGTTCCTGGCCCTGGTTTCCAATAATTATTTACCATATTTACATTCATTCCGTCACCACCGTAGCAGCTGTTGCCTCCCCAGTTGTAAATCACATTATTACGTACATCAACCAGATCCGTCAGGGCAAAAATATCATTTGCATATTCGCCAAGCCTTGGATTACGGCTATCATGGTGTGCCAATAAATTGTGATGAAAGGAAGCATTTCTACCTCCCCATACACCGCCATAACCATGAGAGCCTTTATCATGAACAGAATTTTTAAGACTTTCGGAAATAATACACCACTGAAGCGTAAAATTTTCATTCTGATAAAAAGAAACACATTCATCAGTTGACCAGCTCATCGAACAGTGATCTACTATAATATTGTTTTGAAAACGTCCGCCCAATGCATCATTCTCGACTTTTTTAACATCTCCCATTCTAAAACGCAGGTAACGAATAATTACATTATTACCTCTTACCTTCACATTATAATCTCTCAGGGTAATGCCTCCGCCCGGAGCAGTTTGTCCTGCGATTGTAATATTGTCCGTAATATTCAGCTCACTTTCCAGTATAATGGTTCCCGACACCTTGAAAACAACAATTCTGGGACCGCTCTGCGCTATTGCAGCACGAAGGGAGCCTGGTCCTGAGTCATTCAAATTGGTTACATAAATTACTTTTCCGCCCCGGCCACCGGTAACATATTTTCCATAACCTTCTGCTCCCGGAAAAGCGGGTGTTTCTTTATCATTTCCTCCTGCCGCTCCCCAAAAAGCGTAAAATATTTGATTACCAGTGGTAGTTGTTTCAATTTTTTTAATAGTGTTCGGTACTGTCAGCGATGTTGACCATCCGTAAAAAGTATAACCAAGCAAAGTTGGAACAGGTAAAGGTACTGAAGTTCCTTCGGTGTATGCTGTTGGAGTTAAACCTGTTAATGCTGTTCCGTCAATTGAATTTAGATACGATATCGTATAGGTATTAACGGCTTTAAATTCTGCTGTATAAGTGCTGTTTGCAGTAATAGCAAAAGTAACCGGATTAGCTGTTGAAACAGGAGTTCCATTACCATCTACCCATCGTAAAAAGTTATAACCAAAGTTAGGAGCTGCTGTCAGTGTAATTTGGGTCTCTTCAACAAACTGGCTTCCAGGATGACTTGAAGTTATGGTTCCCGATGAAGTCGGACCCACATTTGTTGTTAGAGTATAAGTTACTGCTGAGGCATTGGTCACTTTTTCAAAATAATCAAAATTGCCTACATAGTTATTTCCAGTGACTGTTTTAAACACGAAATACAAATCATGTGTTCCTGTAGTTTGGGCTATAGGAGCAGAAACAACTTGATAGGTTGTCCAATTACCTGTTGAAGTCGCATTAATATTGGCTGTACCAATTAGAGTACCATTAACTGCATCGATTCTTATTTCTACCGTTCCGGCCAAAGACCCAACTGTTGGTGATCCTGTTTGTGTTCTACTAGCTGCTGCTATATCAAAACGCGTATCGTATTGATTAAAGACATGTCCTGCGAAACTAACCCAATATCCATTCTTACAACTTCCGATATTTTTACCACCGGAAAGGGCAGCATTAGTTTCTGTGGCTACTCCATTGAAGGTAGTAAAATTTTCGGCTTCTATTCGCTGCACTGTTTGCGAAAATCCTATTACTGAAAATAATGTCAGCAATGCGGAAATAAAATATTGTTTTTTCATTTGACTTTTTTGTGTTACTACTATTTTGTGTTCCTACTGTTTTGTGTTTAGCACATCAAAAGGCTAATGTCAAATTTGAGAGACGAATAGTTCATTTATTTAAGTTTAAAAATTTCATTATTTGATAGAAAAACATAGCTATGCGAACAGGCGAATCATTGAGCTATCCAACTCTTTTTTTCTATGGTTCAATGCGTTTCATTTTTTATTTTTCAAGAATTATAATTACATCCCACGGTTTTATTTAACTATCTTCACTACTTCTGTTCCGTTATCTGAATTAATTTTCAACAAATAGACACCTGAAGTCATTCCAGATACATTTACTTCTTCTACTTCATTTCTGACTGTTCTTTTCATCAACTCTTTTCCATCTAATCCGAATAATTCTATCGTGGCATTTTCAACTGTTGCAGGAACAGACACAAAAAATTGGTTATTTACTACCGGATTTGGATATACCTTGACACCTTTTATTTCATTTTGCTGAACAGCTAAAGTCGGTACGTTAATTGGATTGGAATCCAAACCTAAACCTCCCATGGAATTCGCAGCTCTAACTTTATAAGTTCCCGTTGCAGTGAAATTATAACTATTGGAAGTCACGAAATCAACAAAAATATCATCCTTAAAAATTGCCCAGCCTAAAACGTAGTTATTGTCTGCCCATGTTAATGATGTTCCATTATTAGTCACAACTGGCGCCGAGATTTGATCCGTATAAAGTCGAGGCTGCCATCCGTCACTGCCCAAAACATTTTCAACAGTATAATTGGCGACTTCTGTTGCCGTAAGTACCGGATTAAGAGTTACCGAACCGCCACTTCCATTAGTATAATTAGTTTTTCTGTTGGACAAATCGACAAGACCGCCTGTGGCATTCACGCTATTGTATTCTGCATAAACTTTAGGCAAGGTGCCCCATGCAGACCAACCTTCAGCCTTAGGTACTATATTCATTTTAGTATTGATAAAAACCACTTGTGGTGCATCATGCCAAGGACGACCCAAGCTGTATGTTCCTTTGTTAATATCGGCTCCATCAATGGTACAGTCACTAAAAACAAATCCCCAACCAGTTGCAGGAGTTGATGCAGCTGTAATCACATTACCGCCTCTGTTTTCTAAATAGAGTAAACATTCTTTGAAAAAAGCATCGCTACTTCCGTATATAAAATCTACCGTACCGTGAATTTCACCGTTTTCAAGATATATCTTTTGGCCTGCTGTATAAAAGGTGTCTTGATTTCCCAACAGTGCCACATTTTTCAAAATATTTTTATTTCCAACATTTTCAAGAGCAAGCCCACGTCCACCATATTCACCTGAACCATAACTTAATTTATTCATAAGAGTTAAATCCTGCATGTAAATATTATTTGCAGTTTCTGTTAAATTAATTGTTGAAACGTCAAAACCTTCATCAATCATTTGAGGCTTATTAAAAAGGATTGTTTTATCCATACTTTGTCCAATAAGAGATACATTTGGAGTTGAAATCTTGGTTTCTTTTTTGGCATCTCCAGTCAAAAGACCTAAGTCATAATTTCCATTAGGTAAAAAGATAAAAAACCTGTTTCCGCTTGGAGCTGCTGCGATAGCCGCTGCCTTTGCTGCAGCAAAATCGCCATCAACACCCACTATAAAATCGTATCTTTTTTTAGTTACTGTTGGTTTATTCAGAGTAGTGAAATTAAAAGAAACAGGCGTAGTCAAGGTGTTTCCTGACAAATCAGACACCTTGCTTCCAGCAAGCGTAAAAGTATAATTGGTATTGTAATCCAAGCCCACGTAAGGAAAACTAATTGTTTTTCCCACAACTTCAGGAGTCAGGGTTTTACTTCCCAATGTTGCTGTAGTCCCTTGTGCAATTTGAACTTTCTCATCAAAAGTCAGAATAATTTTTCCATTGGTACCAACCGTAGTTGAAGCTGCCGCAGGAAGAGTGGATTGAAGAATTGGAGCAATGGCATCAATAATCAAAACTTCATCAGCTTTTACCATAACGTTAGATAAAACCGTTGCTGTAACGTCAAATGTGATTCCGTCTGCGGGTAATCCATGTTTTGGACCAGCAACATTAGGAAACCATCGGAGATATACTTTTGCTTTTCCTTCTGCCTCAACCGGCAATGTTCCGCCAATTGGTGTAATTGTACTTTTATTTATGGTAGTTAAGCTAGAAATATCTACAAAGTTCACGCCATCCAGCGAATATTGGAAAGTCCACTCGTCACAACCGTAATAGAGACCAATAAGTCCAGACGAAACATTAATATTTTTATATCCAACCGTTGAAAATGAAGTCATGAAATAGAAAAAATTCCCTCTATCAGTATTCCAAACGCAAACCCCATTTTTTCCACCCCTGTTTTGAAGTCTCACGCTGGGAGCAAACACATTGTCTGAAACATTATAAGCAGATATTTGTGGTCTATTATCAACATTAGAATACAACTCGGCGACCCTAGGATTAGCATATTGGTCATTCATGAATGTCCAGCCAGCTATAAAGGATACATTGTCATAAGTACCCGTAATACTTTTATTTCCATCCATTGTTACAGAAGTACTCAATGCTGTTGAGCCATCAGACCAGTTGTAAAATTTAATAATATCATTTTCAACAGCCGTAATGGTAACATTTGTTCCTGTTTCATAAACAGAAAACGCACCATCTTTACCAGTCGGAGAAACCATATATTCACCTAAGCCGAAAGCGCCTGCTACGTTTACGTTTAAGGTATAGGTATTCACTGCTTCGTATTCTGCAACAAGAGTTGAATTTGTAGTTATAGTAAAAGTATATGGATTTGCTGTTGAAACAGGATTTCCGTTACCATCTGTCCATCTCACAAAATTATATCCAAAGTTTTTATTTGCGGTTACCGTAATGGCGGTTCCATCAACAAAATTAACTCCTCCGGGATTCGAAGAAACTGTGCCCGATGCAGCAGGGCTCACACTAGTTGTCAGCGTATAAGTAATAGCACCCGGAATAGTCGTTACTTTTTCTAAATAATCTAAATTGAACAGGTATCCTGTATTTGTTGGATGCTTAAAAACCAAAAATAAATCATGTGTTCCGGTTGTAGGAATGATTGTTGTCGAAAACATTTTGTAATCGCTAAATGATGTCGATCCGGATACTGTGGCTGTCCCAATTAAAGTTCCTGTTGAAGAATCCAATCGCAACTCAATCGTTCCTCCGGTTGCTCCGGCTGCCGCTATATTAAAACTAGTATCGTACTGATTAAATACATGCCCTGTAAAACTAATCCAGGTATTGTTTTTAATATACCCAACATTTTTTCCTCCGGAAAGTGCCGCATTATTTTCGGCTTTTGCACCTGAAGCTGTATTAAAACTTTCTGCTTCAATTTTTTGAATTGTCTGCGAAAATCCCATTACTGAAAAAAGTGTTAGTAACAAGAACATAAAATATTGTTTTTTCATTGTGGTTTGGTTTTGGTTAGTAAGTTATTTTTTCCTGCTCCAATTTTAATTTTGGAGAAAGGGTCATGCTATTTAATTTTTCATATATATAATTAGTTTGATGCTAAATTTTTATCAGTTCGAGTAATCCCGCCCAAAAGCGGGATTGCATCGGGAACAGTAAACTATCAAAACGGTCCCGCTACATTTTTTTCTATATCTATTACAGAAAAACACTCGAATTGATCTTTTTAAATATTTTTTATGACAATCCTACACTTTAGAACTAATCATTAAGGACTAGTGATTAAGAACTTATTATTCAATTAGTTTTACCTCGTCTTTAATTGATTCAAGCACTTTTATATCCTGATCAAAAGCCATTTTCTGGCCATTTTTCTTCAATGATATTTCTTTTGTGGTAGTACCTCCAACCCAAAACAGTTGATTTTCTCCGGCAGATTTAAAAGTTCCGACTGTTATATTTTGAGTGTTTGAAAAACTTGCTGCAATACCAGGCTTGTCAAGTTTTATCTCAACATTCTCAAAATCAATTTTACTGGCATAATTCATTTGAATACCAACATCTGATCGAATAATCATGTTTTTGAATTGTAAATTATCAACAGGCATTTCCGGGATACCCATAATTTTCAAGGCTTGTTTAGCTCCATCAACATAAATATTCTTGAAATACATATTTTTGAATGCCGGAGTTTCTACAGATACAGCTTCTTTTTTTGCAATCATTTCACCAGTAACCGGATCTTCAACTGCTCCCTTAACAAAGTAGTACAGATTAAAGTTTATTGCACCACCAGGTATATCTCGCATTCTAATGTCTTCCATCCAAATATTTTCTACTACCCCGCCTCTGCCTCGAACAGACTTAAAACGCAATCCACTATCCGTGCCGATAAATGTGAGATTCTTGACAAATAGGTTTCGAACTCCTCCTGACATCTCACTCCCAATTACAAATCCTCCATGACCATGATAAACAACACAATTTGTAATTACAAATAGCTCCGTTGGCTTTCCGCGTTCACGCCCTTCTTGATCTTTACCCGATTTTATACAGATAGCATCATCACCTACATCAAAACTGCAGTTGGTTACCGTTCCGATTCGGCAGGATTCTATATCAAGACCATCTCCGTTTTGAGAATACGAAGGATTACGGATGGTAAGATTGCTTATTGTTACATTTTCACACATTAACGGATTCACATTCCATGCAGGTGAATTCTGAAAAGTAACCCCGTCCAAAAGCAGTTTTTCACAACTAACAAGGCTTACCATAACTGGACGTAGTATATGTTTATAAGGTTTCATATTTTCAACTGTACGCATTTGAGGAAGTTTATCCTTTTCTTCAGTACCTATAAAAGAACCTTCTGAAGGATACCATGTTTTACGGTCTTTAGATAGAATTCCACCAGATTTAATAAGATCCTTCCATTGCTCATCGCCCATTTTTGACATTTTTACAGGTCTCCATTTGGAACCATTTCCATCAAAAATTCCCTGTCCTGTAATCGCAATATTTTCTAAATTAACTCCCATAATTGGAGATTCACAGCGAATAACCTTATTTCCTTCAAAATAAGTATCAATAAGTTTATATTGATCTAAATCGCTGGTAAACAAAATATAAGCCCCGTTTTTAGCATGCAAATTGACATTGCTTTTCATATAAATAGGCCCTGTAGTCCACATTCCAGAAGGGATAACAACAACTCCCCCTCCAGATTTCGAGCATTTTGCAATAGCATCATTAATCGCTTTTGTACAAAGCTGTTCTGTATTGGGAACAGCCCCGAAATCAACAATATTCAAAGTGTCTTTTTTAAATGTTGGAATCTGCACCTTAGGCATATTGAAAGGAAGCTTATTGTCTGTTGCTGCTTTATTTTTTTGTTTAGACACATTTTGAGCAACTATCTTGTTTCCAGAGAAAATAAGGGAACACATTACTAATCCGATAAGGGAAACTGATTTAATTTTTATCATATTAATTATATATTTTAAGGTCTTTCATAATTTTTTGAAGTAGAAAAACTGGGCATTTTCAGCCGTCATACTCCCGCACACGAGGCTGTAAGCCGAACTGGCGAAGCAATACGTTACAATCTTTTATGCCGGACCCCGGCACAAAAGGATTTCCACTGCTATCGGGGCGAAATGGAAATTTTTGTTTCTGTCAGTGATTAGTCAGATTGTTTCTTATCCAGGACCTTTTGCAATTCGATACCTGCCATAATAAACGGACCAACTGCTTTGGCATCATTATCACCAATCGGTTCAGAAATATAGTATTCGAATGAACCATCACGATCCGTAGGTTTTTTACCTCCTAATCCGGCAACAGAACAGCATCGTGTAATTGTAATAGTGCCATCTGCATTTTCTTTGATGAACTCTTTCTGAATTCCGTTAAAACCAATTTTGGCCGATTTTAGAAATTTGGATCCAACATATCCCATCCGATACGCTTTGGCAAATGAATACACAAACATAGTCGAGCAGGTTGATTCCAGATAATTGCCTTTGCGTCCCGGCTGATCCATTACCTGCCACCAGACTCCTGAATCTTTTTCCTGAGCATTGCGGACAGCTGTGAATACTTTTTGGAGGATTTTAATCAACTCTTTTCTCTTTGGATGATCCAGCGGAACATAATCTAAAATATCCACCAAAGCCATACAATACCAGCCCTGAGCGCGTCCCCAAATATGAGAAGAACGTCCTGTTTCCCTATTCGCCCAGTATTGTGCCTTCTTCTCATCATAACCATGAAAATTCAATCCGGTTTTTAAATCAAAAGTGTGTTTTTGAATCAGTTCTGCCTGTAAAATGGCGTCATCAATTGACTTTGGAACATTGAAAACAGCTCCATATTGGGCAGAAAATGGATCTGCCATATACACACCATCCAGCCACATTTGCCACGGATAACTTTTTTTGTGCCAATAACCACCATCAGAATTTCTCGGATGACCTTCCAACTGTTTGTGGAGTGTATCCATTGCTATTTTGTAGCGCTCCTCACCTGTATTCTTATAAATTTCAAAAAGTATCTTTCCTGAGTTTATCAAATCAAGGCTATACTTTTCCACTGCGTAGCCTCCCAATATTTTTCCGTTCTGATCAATCAGCTGATCCGCATACGAAACCCCATAATCCCAATATTTTTGCTCTTTGTTATAATCATACAGCTTCTGATTGGCAAGCGTTACCAATCCGTTTGTATAATTCCATTTCGGAAATTTCACTCCATCCAGAAATACAGGATTCGGAATCCTTTTTTGATCAGAATCAGCCATTTTTTTAGCCCATTCGATCGGTGAAATTGGATTGTCTTTTGGTTTCGCTTGTCCAAATGAAACCAAAAGGCAAACAAACAAAGAGAGAATACAATATTTGATTTTATTTATCATTTTTTATTGGAGTAAAGTATATTTATACTTTTTTAATTTAATGTCACCCTGAGCGGAGTCGAAGCCCTTTACGGTTGACTAGCCTTCGACTCCGCTCAGCCTGACACCTTTTTTTGATTATAGTTAATCTTCTTCTACCCTAAACCAGTCATAATCTGCATAACTGCTGTCATTAACAGCCTTAGTTCCTGTTGCAAAAAGCCCGATTTTTGCTCCTACCCAACGACCTGCGCTTGGTTTGAAAGATTTCCCAAACTCTTTGAATTTTTTGCCATCAGTACTATAATAAAAAGTAACTTTAGCATTATAAGGCTCTATGTTTTGTATCATTTGAACTTTGGCACGGAAAAACACATTTTTTTGATTAACAGGAATAGACGTTAATTCTGTTTCTATATCTTTAGAAGTCCTGGCGTTTATCATCTGGCGCTGTACCAATCTTAACCCTCCATCTTTACCCTGCTCTATTGCGATATAGGAATAATCTTCGCCAAATACAATCAAGCCTGTGCCTGATTCTTTTGCATCTGGATGGTTTTCGAAAGTAAGTTTTGCTGTAGCTGTAAAATTGGCACCCGGAAATTTTTGCAAAAGCAAATTCGGCATCATCCACATGGTTTTCACATTTTCATCACGCGGAATACAGTTTAGGCGCATAAATCCAAGATTTGCCGATGACCATCCCCAGTGTTTTGCCGGATTCTGATTGGCCTGCCACTGCCATTGCAAACCGAATTGATATCCATTGAATTCATCAGAAGAAACCAAGGGAGTGGCAGGATAATTTTTACCAACATTAGGTTTTGTGTATTCCATAACCGGTTCTCCAATACCATCATTGTTGCTGTCTTTTCCCATAACCGGCCAGCCTTCTTTCCAGGTAACTGGCTGAAGATTCACAACTCGTCCGTATGCCCAACGATCCTGAAAATGAATAAACCATCCATCTCCATTAGGCGTTTCAACATATCCTCCCTGATGTGGTCCATTCATTTTTGTATCACCCTGATGCAACACAATTTTTGACTCATATGGTCCCCAAACATTTTTAGAACGCATAGCCAGCTGCCATCCCGGTTTTACGCCTCCGGCTGGAGCCATAACCCAGTAATAGCCGTCTCTCTTGTACATTTTAGAACCTTCGACAGTTGTATGACCATTATGTCCGTCAAATACCATCGCCGGATTACCAATTAATTTGGTACCATCTGGCGCAAGTTCTGACAACATTAAAACAGTTTTTACAGCAGCACGGCTTCCTGCAAATGCATAAGATAGATAAGCTTTTCCATCCTCATCCCAAAACGGACAGGTATCAATGATTCCTTTTGCTTCTTTTACCAATACCGGCTCTTCCCAAACACCGGCAGGGTCTTTAGTTTTAACCATATAGATTCCAAAATCAGGATCACCCCAATAAATATAATATTCACCATTATGATAGCGAATTGATGGAGCCCATACACCATCTCCATGATGAACAGTACGATAATGTTCTACGGGAAACTGATTTTGTAATGCATATCCAATTAATTTCCAGTTTACCAGATCATATGAATGAAGAATAGGAAGCCCGGGAGAACTATTAAAACTGGAAGCGGTCATATAATACCCTTCTTTCCCCGCACATACATCCGGATCTGAATAATCAACATGTAAAATAGGGTTCTTGTACTTTCCGTTTCCTAAGTCACCATTCCATCCCTGAGCATTTGCTCCTAATCCATAAACTGTCAAAATAATGGACAGCAGTAATTGTTTTAATTTCATTTTAAATAATATTAATCAACATGTTTTTACTAAAAAACATTTATTATAAGAGCACTGATTATCTTCAGACTAAATTCCCTGAACTATAAGCGTTAAAAAAATTGGATAGGAAAAAGAAGTATCCGGGGTTGGGATACTTCTTTTTTTAACTAAACAATTAACCAGCAGGAATTAAGGAAGCCATCGAAGATCGCCTACCTTGTTTGTAACAATTGGAGAGTTTGAATCTTTTATTGTTAAATCTCCTGCTTTTGGATTTACGAACAAGTTTTGTGCACTTATTCCTAATGCGGTTCCCTGAATACTGGTTGGGCCAAGTAAGTAATCTGTAGTGGTGTAATTATTACTATATGTAGCTGTACTACCTGCTGCTATTGCCTGAATTAGTTTACCACTAGCAGAAGCTAATAATACATTCTTGAAAACTAATGTAGATCCAACCGCATTTTTAAGATTAATCAATGAACGATTATAAGCATAATCATAAATTGTTACATTGTTATATTCTAAATAAATTGGATAAGCTGAATCACCATAATCAAACAAATTCTTGAAATTTTGCGTATTGTTAGTTGTACCATAATAATCTTTCATAAAAGTACAATTAGAAAAAACGGCTTTCTTGAAATTATCTTGTCCCCCAGAGCCAAGAGCAAAGGTACCATAAGGCCCAGTGTGCCCTCCTACATCTTGTAACGTACAATAGCTCATCTCAAAGTTTCCTACTTCTTTGTATTTTCCATTTCCTTGATGTCTCCAAAAACCGCGTTTAAAATAATTGAATACACAGTTATAGAAAGTAATTTCGTCAATTTTCCAAGAATTTCCGCTGTTGAAAAAATAACCGGCATCGATGGTTTGATAGAAACGAATATTTTCGAATGTCAATGAAGTTAAAAGTGATCCTTCTGCAATATTCCAGTTTCCGTTCATTTCAATTTGAGGCATTGCCCCCTGTGTTCCACCCGTAAGTTTAAAACCTTTTGAAATAGTAAACGGGGTAATTTTAAATAACGAACCAGCTTCAAGGAAATATTCTGTTCCTTCCGGAATGGCAGCGTCGTCATTATTAGCTCTCAACAGTGCATCTAAATCATCCCCTTTCATTACCAAAATTTGCTCTGGTGATGGTCCTGCCGAACGAAAACTTACCTGATTGTATGGTTTGTCATAAATACGTGGCTTGTTAGTGTCATAAACATTTACATTATAGGCAGTACTTTTTTCCAAACCTTCAATTTTAGCTTGTCCAATAGCTTTTTCTGCATCTGTCAGCTTGCGCCCGATAGCAGGAATTTCCTTAGACTGTGCCGGTGCGACAGAAATACTATCTACCGGATTAGCCGCATCGATTATCCAGCTTACGGTTACTTCTGTTTCAGTAATACTTACCTTTTCAACCGGTTTCAATATTTGAGCATAAGGCGGACGATCTTCAGTCAAAGCATTTGTGTAAGCCCATTGCGAATTAAATTTAGTATTATCGCTGTTCGCACGAACCCTGATATAAAATTGCGTTTTATACGGAATATCATCCATGAAAATTTGCGTTTCTGTAGTAGTATACGATTTGAACAGACTGGAGTAATAATTGTCTAAATGCAATTCTACTGTATAGGAAGCGGCATCATTTACCTTGTACCATACTACAGCAATTGAATTACTTTCAACCTTAGGCTCAGTAAGCACAAACTTGGGCTGAAACAAATCGCCAACCTTTGCATAAGCAAATTCGTCTTGCTGGCAGGAGTTTAACATTGCTCCAAGCAAAATTATGCTGAAGAATGCTAAAATATAAATTGTTTTTTTTGAATTTTTCATCTTAATTCAATTAATAGTTAAAACCATAATAATTCTGAATAGCTCCACGATGATCCGAAATCACTTTGGAAGGATAAGGACATAAATAACGTAATGGGTCATTTGGAGATTTACTGGCAGCATTGTTGAAGTTTATAAAACCTCTAAAACTCCACTTAATGTCATTGTTTGGCTCATAAGCCTGAGTGTCACTATTTAAAGCATACCATTTTGTTGCAAAAATTGTCTCTGTATATCCTGCTGGTTTAGATTGTAAAACAGGATCAATTCCTTTGATATCTAAAATTATTTTACTTGGGTTATTAGTGTCGGGATTCGGGATTTCTTTCCAAAACACACTTCCGGGAACATTCTCTACACCAGGAACATAAGCCCCATTGGCAACTTTTCCCCAGTTAACAAATTTGTTATATTGGTTGTAAATTACTTCACTGTATTTATTCCAACGGGCTAAGTCAAACTTACGTTTGCTTTCTCCGCCAAGTTCCCAGGCACGCTCATCCATAACAGCCTGAAAAAATAAATCAGGATTTGATTTGGAAGAAACATAGCTATCTACTTTTACAGCCCAGTCTGCCTGATCAAATGCTCTGCGACGAACTCTTTTTAAAGCTTCCTGAGCATCCTGACGCGGTCCAAATCTTTCATTTACAGCTTCTGCATACATCAACAGTACATCGGCAAATCGCATCCATGAGTAGTTGATACCTGTTCCTTTTTGACTTGTACTTCCTTGTGGGTCTCCATAAAGCTTTGACCATTTTCCAACAGCCAGCTTAGCCAAGTCCAGACGAATCACTTGTTTTAAAGTGGCATCGTATGAATAAGGCGCACAAGTAATATCACGTCTCAAATCTTTACTATCAAACGAGTACAAATAAGTTCCTGCCAAATTAACGTTTCCTGAAGCACTTCCATAAGGATGACTTCCTTCTACAATTGGAATACCAACAATATAGCCATATTCTCCTGAGACACCTTTTAATAACGGCAATGAAAATATTACGTCATCATTAACCGGTGTTACCCAATTGTTTTGTTTAATCCAAAAATCACGGTAACTCAATTTGAGGTCATGTTGTCCTTCATTAATTACTTTTCCTAAATATTGTATAGCAATATCGTAATACAATTCATGATTTTCTCCACGAACCATATGACCAATATTGGCAGGATCACTATCAGGACGTAAAGTCCATCCTCCGCGGGTAAGTGCAAGTAAACCAATCAAACCCTGGTTAAAGCTTCTTGATGCACGTTCCGGACCATAATCCAATGCATTTGCATATTGCATTAACGGCTCAACTGACTTTAAATCATCTATCAAAAATTCAAGAATTTTGTTTCTATCCGTTACTCCTACCCTAAAATCCTCATTACCGGTTGATGATGTAGTACGAAACACCACATCTCCCCAAATGCGGATCATATCTAAATATACCATTGCACGAAGTGTTTTAACCTCTCCATACATCTGTGTAATATTTGAAGGTTCTGTTTTACTTGCATTTTTGTAAACATCTGAACCTTCAATTCCCTGAATAACATCATTGGCATTATTGATAATCTTGTACATGGCATTCCAGGTAGAATTCAAAGTTGTCCAATAAGGTTTCGGTTCAAAACAGGCAATGTCAGAACCATTCACATTTACTGTATTAGTACTAACCCCCGCCATCTCTACATCGGTATTCGGATTAAAAACAAAAGCAAGTCTGTTTGAATAGGCTTCGTCTGTCAGCATCAGTGTATACACTCCTGCAACGGCAGATTTTATTTCACTTTCAGAACTAAAAACTTCAGCTTCGGTAAAACCGGTTGCAGGATGTACGTCTAGATAATCATCGCAACCTGTCAAACACAGTACGAAACTAAATAGCATACTTAATAATATCTTTTTATTCATGGTTTTAAGATTTAATTTAATTAAAATGACAGCTGAGCTCCCAAAGTGTAATTTCTTGTTCTAGGATAATCGTTATGATCAATGTTAGGTGTTAATCCTGTTGAAAGGTTAACTTCCGGATCATAGCCTGAGTAATTCGTCCATACAAATAAATTAGTCCCGGTTACATACAAGCGTACTCTGCTAAATATTAATTTTTTGGATATATCTATTGGAATTGTATATCCTATAGAAAGTGTATTCAATCGCAAAAAAGAACCATCTTCTACAGCATAAGACGAGGCAATAGGACGACCTATTGAAGTTGGATTCCACATAGTGGCATCTTTATTAAAATCAGCCAAAAGTGCCGGTGAATAACGAAGATCATTCCCCATATCATCAAAATTTCTCCAACGATTCTCCAATGATACTTCCATCCCTAAATTATTTTGGGAGTTTCTATTCCAGTTAGTCATTACTACTTTGTTTGCGTTGAAAACATCAAACCCACTTACAAAGTTGAAAAAAGTAGAAAAATCAAAATTTTTCCATACTGCATTCAGTCCAAAACCGCCTGAATATTTTGGGTTCGTATCACCAATAACTTTTCTGTCATTCGCACCAATTACATACGTATTAGAATCGGATTCATCAACAGGTGTCAATTTTTTGAACTTAGCATTCCCAGGACGCGGTTCACCAGAGAGGTTTTTGGAGTTGGCAACACCCTCTTTCAGTTTCCATGTTTTGGTTAACGGATCAAATGAATCGAAATCATCCATCGTGTAAAAACCATCATTAACGAAACCGTAAATTAAACCTTTAGTACCTCCAACATAGGCACGATAATCATCATCATTTAGCAAATCTGTTGATGCCCATCCAGAACTAAGAATCCACTCGTTCTCTCCACTTGAAAGTGCTTCGATTTTATTTTTATTATGTCCAATATTGAAATTTACATCCAGGTGAAAATCTTTTTGCTGAATCAGATTAGCATTAATGGCAAATTCAATTCCTTTATTTGATGTCTGTCCTACATTAGTCATGATTTTACTAAAACCTGATGCACCCGGAATATCAGAAGGCACTAACAAATCTTTTACCGTGTTTTGGTAAAATTCTATATTACCTGTTAGACGTTCTTTAAAAAAACCAAAATCCACACCTAAATTAGCCGTATAAGTTGTTTCCCATTTTACATTAGGGTTATTTAAATAAGTAACCTTGCCATTGGGATTATAAAAATTATAATAATAATGACTTTCTTCTCCCCAGCCTACTGATCTGTCTTGTGAAACACCATAATATTTAGCATACAAATCGCCATCAATTCGGTCATTACCCGAAACTCCATAACTTAAACGCAATTTTAAATTTGAAATAGTTGTACTCTCCTTTAAAAATTTTTCATTTGACATTCTCCATGCAATTGCTGCAGCCGGAAACACTCCCCAACGATTATCAGGGCCAAATTTTGTCGAACCATCTGCACGAATGGTAAATGTTGCCAGATATCGGTCATCAAAACCATAATTTACACGGCCAAAGAATGATGAAATTTTATTAGGAGAACCTTCTTTTGAATTGTTTTGGAAAGCTGTTCCCAAAGCAAGATTATCCAATGCTTTTTCTGCAGTTATACCTTCAGGAAAATAACGAGTGGTATACGTTTTACTAGAGCTTCGCTGATCCTTCATTTCCTGACCTACCATGACCTGAAAATCATGAAGGGTATTGATTTTAAAGTTATAATTAAGCACATTATTTAATTGTGTACGAGGGCTTTGTTTCATTTGCCAGCCTACGACTGGAAGTCCACCATTGGCATTTGCAGTACTCGTTTCCAGACCCCAAAAACGGCCGTCTTCTTCATACTGGTATTCGAAACCGAATGAGCTGCGAAGACTTAATCCTTTCATAATATTCCACGTTAAGGCTCCAACTGTATTGAATGTACGTTTCGTACGATTACGATAATTCCTTTCAGCTTCCTGTATTGGATTAAAACGTCTCACAGGCTCATAGTCTTCCGGATCAAAATAAGTTTCGTCCTCAGGTAATGTCATATAATCCTGTAAGCCAAGTGTAGGTGCCTGACGTAGTGCACTAAGCAGACTGACCCCTTCAGTACCTGAACCCTCGATTGTTTGGTTTATAAAACGGGATTGGAATTCAAAAGTAAATTTATCAGACAGTTTCGTATTAAGGGTTAGGTTCATGTTGGTTTGTTTTAAACCGGTTCCTATTAATACCCCTGGCTGATCCTGATTGGTAACAGCAAACTTAAATTTTGTTTTTTCATTACCGCCATTCATACTAAAATCAAGGTATTTAGTAATTGGGTTGCTGCCAAAAATTTCGTCCTGCCAGTCTATTCCTTTGTCTCCCTTGTAAATGTACATCTCATACGCCTGTCCGTAACGATTGTAAAAAGCAGTCGGATTAGAACTTCTTCCTCTTTCGTACTCATATTGCATCATAACATATTCATACGGATCCATTACATCCAGATGATTTGCCAATGTTTTGATTTGCATGTAACTGTTTATATTCACAGAAACCTTCCCAACTTTAGGATTTTTTGTCGTTACCAAAATAACTCCGTTAGCACCACGGGCACCATATATAGCAGTAGATGCAGCATCTTTTAATACTTCTACCGATTCAATATCCGTTGGTGGAATATCATTTAGAGTAGCAACTTCAAACCCATCCACTAAAATTAAAGGGGAATTGTCTTGGGTAATAGAACCTCCTCCACGAATTCGGATCATGATTTCAGAACCAGGAGAACCATCTGCCGAAGTAATCTGAACACCCGGCAATTTACCCACCAAGGCTTCAGCTACAGAACTGGTTGGAACTTTTTCTAATACTGTTCCTTTTATACTGGAAACCGCACCAGTCAGGTTTCCACGTTTTTGTGTACCATAACCAATTACTACTACTTCATTCAATTCACTAGTAGATTCTCTCATTTCGATATCAACTCCGGATGTACGTCCATTTAATGGTACAGTAATATCTTCTAAACCAATAAACTTAACCACTAAAACAGCTGTTTTAGGGTTGATTACTTTGATAGAAAATTTCCCGTCAAAATCACTGGTAGTATTTGCTTTTTCATTTTTTACAATAATTGTTGCACCTGGAATCGAGCCCATTTTATCTCTCACTACTCCCGTTACAGTTATTTCCTGAGCATAACCGCTAATCGTCAAAAACAAGACGATCAATGTGCTCATGATATGTTTTTTTATCATAACGACTATATTTTATTTAGATTTATTTTTTAAATCTGTACATTATTGGATTTCATTTATTTGGTTTGTACAACTCCATCAATGGTTACTACGTAATCTTTGATAATGGATGTATCTGCATCATTCATGTTAAAATCGATATTAGTAACCGTATTCGCTAAAATTGGAAAAGAACCTTCAAATTCTTTTGTTTTTACCACAACTAAATCCGCCGTCATAAATTCTATACGAATAGTAACATTATTCGCTGCTTCATCAGTTTGAAATACAATAAAATCATCTAAGTAATTAATTCCTCCTGAGGTCGTTTTCTTAGATCTGGCCACCGACATATCTCCTTTAATAAATGTTTCGTCCGAAACTTTGTAGCCGTTGCGTTTTACAGAAACAATTGTTTTGATAACAGTATAACTTGGATCTGCTACTATGTCTTTTGCCTTTAAGCGTAATATTCCCGTTCTGGTAAAGATGCTCATGTTAAGTTGTTCTTCAAACGGCGTTGCGTAAGGAACCACTGCTGACATATTTACCTTTTGATCTGCATTGACTGCTTGCGGAATAATAAAATCATTTAGGTTAACTGGTAAAGGAACCATCTCTACCGGAATATCTGTTGCAATAAACTTGTAACTTCCTTTCTCTAGTGCAAAACGATAAAGCGAACTGTAGTTGCCAAAATATTCACCGTTTTCTTTATAAACAAAAATAGCCCTCGTTGTAATGCCTACATTCGTATTCCAGGGCTTGCCATTCAGCTGAAGCGCATAATCTCTCACAACGTAAGGGTCATATTTCATTTCATCGCCAGAGCAGGAAGTGATTATAAAAAGAAGTACACCTACTCCGAGTATTAGTTTTTTTATGTTTTTCATATCATATTATTTAAATTGAAATTTTTTTTATTGTCTGGTAAATTTTTGCCTGCAGGAGGCTCTATATATGCCAGTTAATAATAGAATGAAAGTGCTGGTGTGTTTCATAAGCTTGGTTTGTTATTAGTTAGTTAAGAATTAGTTAAAAACTTTAGGTTATGGGGCAAAACTATAGATAGTGAATCTTAAAAAGGTGTAAATATTGCTTTTCGAGGAGGGTGAAATCGCTAATTTGGGAGTAATAATTAAATATTAGGTAATTAATTAGTATATTTTTTACATTGTGTTAAAAAATAATCGCAAATAAAAACACATTTAAAATTTAAACGAAAGTTTACATCTTATTGTCCGGCTGAGCGAAGTCGAAGCCCCGTTCTAATTGACGCACATGCAAAAAAAGGAAAAACAGAAGTAAATCATTTCATTTTTAGTTATTTTTCTTACTTTAAATAAGTCAATAATTTTTAAAAACTCTTAAATGAAACAATACTATGTTTATATCTTAAAATGTTCTGATAATAGCTATTATACAGAATGACAAATAATATGAAAAGAAGGTTAAATGAACATAATTTAGGATTGAATATAGCATGCTACACCTTTGATAAAAGACCATTGGAATTAGTTTTTCATACAGAATTCAATGAGTTAAATCAGGCTATTGCATTTGAAAAAACAACTAAAAGGATGGTAGAAAAAAGAAAAAAGCTATAATAAATGACAAATGGGAATATCTTAAAAAACTTTCAAAATATAGAAATGAAACAACTCATGAAAATTAAAATCAAAAAAAAGTTTAGTGGTAAACAAGCCTTCGACTTCGCTCAGGATGACAATTGGTGGTAAATACAAAATCTCTAATAATGTCAGGCTGAGCGGAGTCGAAGCCTTTTTGTAAAGTTACATTTAAATCCAAATTAACGATGCAGGCGCCTATATTCAGCCGGAGTATAATTAAATTTTGTTCTAAAGCATTTTCCAAAATATTTCAGGTCATTAAAACCAACTTCAAAACAGATTTCCTTTATCAGCAAATCTTCATTTTTAATAAGTTCTGCAGCCTCACTCAATCGCATGTCGCGAATAAATACAACAGGTGAAACTCCTGTTATGCTTTTAAGTTTATTAAAGAAACTCGCGCGTGACATGCACATTAATCTTCCTAATTCATCAACTGAAAAATCTGATTTAGACATATTTTCTTTTACCAGTTTAATAACTTGAAACATAAATTTATTATCCTTATTTGAAATTTGTAAAGGTTCCTCTTCTGAAATTTCAGTAATATTACCGGTCGAATACAAATTCTGAAGGCGTAAGCGCTGTTTTAGAACATTCTTAACCCTCGCCTGCAAAAAACTCACATTAAATGGTTTGGTTATATAATCATCAGCACCGTATTCCATTCCTTCTAATTTACTCTCAATGGCAGTTTTTGCACTAAGTAAAATCACCGGAACGTGACTGATAGCAAAGTTATTCCGAATCAATTTAAGCATTTCTATGCCATCCATATGTGGCATCATAATATCGCTTATGATAAAATCAGGAGATAAATCTGATGCTTTTAAATTTCCTTCTATACCGTTTTCTGCTACATAAATGGTATAATCCTTCTCTAAAACAGAAACGATAAATCCTCTTAATTCAGGATCATCTTCTACAATCAACCCTATCGGTAATTTTTTTTCCACTTTTTCAAATGGAATAAAGTCCGGCTCAGTTTCAAATCTCACTTCATTCATTAAATCCGCTTCATTTTCTTCAAACAAAATATCCACATCCTCGTTGAAATGTTTATATCCTTTTAAGAAACAAATTTGAAAACTACTTCCTTTACCTGGAGTACTTTCAACTAAAATAGTTGCGCCATGTTTATCTGCTAAATCTTTTACTATAGAAAGGCCAATTCCTGTACTTGGATTATATGGATTTTCGTTATAGTTTGAAAAACGTATAAACAATCGTTTTTGGAGTATCGGACTAATACCTGGTCCATTATCACTAACTTTTAGAATAACCTGTTTTTCAGACTCCTCTACTCCTACCTGAATGGTATCTCCTTTATGGCAATATTTAAAAGCATTTGAAAGCAAATTGACCAAAATTTTATCAATGCTATCCGGATCAGCCCAAACATTTGGTTTTGAAGCATTGTTGTTTACCATCAAATCTATATGGCGCTGTATGCTGATTTCACTAAAATTGTCACTTACTTTCGTTACAAAATCAGCTAAGTTCACTTCACTAACAACCAGTTTCCTGTCCTGAATTCTTCTCAAGTCTAAAATCTGATTCACTAAATTCAACAATTTGTTACTGTTTTTTTCAATGATTTGAAGTTGATCTTTAACTGATTTTTTTATTTCATTATCCGAGAGCATAACTTCTAAAGGTGCTGTAATCATAGTAAGAGGAGTCCTGATTTCATGTGAAATATCAGTAAAAAATTTTAATTTTAATTCCCCCATTTGTTTCTGCAATTTTACATCACTTTGCAGTTTTAATATGGTCAGAACCGCACGATTAACCACTAAAAACAAACCAATAGCCATTAACAGATAACAGAAATAAGCAAAGTGAGTTCCCCAAATTGAAGGGCAAATGGTGATTTCAATTTGTCTTTCATTATCTGCCCATAAATTATGACCATTTGTAGACGATACAATAAGAGTATATTTTCCCCGATCTAAATTGGTGTAATTAATCGACTGTCCTCCTTTAAGGTAATTCCATTGTTTATCAACTCCCTCAAGCTTGTAACGATACACAATATTTTCGCTTTTAATATAATCTAAGGCTGAAATTTGTACCCTGAAAAAATTCTGGTCATGCTGAAGTGTAACTTCTCTGAGCAAATCCGGATTTCCGGGAGTTTCAGGATTGATTTCGTGTAATGGTTTATCATTGACTGAAAATCCTGATATTGCTAAATACGGTTTAAACTGAAAAGGTTTAATAGCTTCAGGGTTGAAATAAAGCGCCCCGTCTGAATATCCAACAACAATTTCGCCATTAGAAAGCCGGCATCTTGTAGCTTCAGAAAATATTTCGGTTCCAATAATTGATTTGAGTTCAGGAAATGTTTCGGCACTATTTTTTTTAGGATCAAAGCGAACAACCTGATTGTCACTCATAAGCCAAATTTTACCTAATTTATCTTCTTGCAAGGCCACAACACCTTCTAGAGGAAAAGCAATATTTTTGTTCCAAATAGGTTTAATCCTTAGCTGACCTTGTTTATCCAGATCGGCCAGAATTAAGCCTTTACCATTCGTACCCAATGCTAATCCGTTATCAGAGGTTATCAGAATATCTAAAATATCATTGCCTGATACCTGCGAAAACTCTTTAAATCGTATTTTATCAGGCGATTTGTTTTCTGCTGAAAAGGTAAACAATTTATAAGAAGAGATAAAAAACAATTCATGCTCTTTATTTTCAACTATCGAACGAACTTTGTCAGCATTTTTTATGGGATAGTTTTTTAGTTCATTCTTATGATTGATAAAACGAAATCCACTGTTTGACTGACGGATCATATTAATTCCTCCTCCCCAGGTAGTCACATAAATCTGACCATTTGATGCCTGAAAAACTTTATAAATATCATCAGAGTTAATACTATAAATGTCTTTTACATTATATTTATAATGACTTACATCGTATTTAAAAGGCTGTCCTGAAGGTTTTAGGCAAAATAATCCATTACCTCGTGTTCCAATCCATATTCTGCCATTGGTATCTTCCATAATACTGTAAATATCAGCTCCCCATCCCGTGCTTCTATTGGATAACGTACCATCAGACCCTAACATTCCAATCTTCTTTTTTTGAGGGTCGAATATGGCAATATTTTCAGCACGGCTGGCTACCCAAAGATTACCATTTTTGTCGCTCATCATGCTTCGAACATTATGTTTTTGTCGATTGGCTGATACTTCTAAATTTAATGTTGAAAAATTACGATTGTTAAAAGTTATCAGGTCTAATCCCTGTTTGAAGGAGCAAAACCATAAATTTCCCAATTTATCAAATGTGGCTGTATGCATTACATCAGAGATAGTTTCTTTTGACTCTTTTACACATCGCATTATAGACGATAATTTGTTCTGCTTCTCATCCCAATATGAAAATGGACCTTTATTTGACTGGATCCAGACTGTTCCGTCTGGTGAAGTAAGCAAAAAACTTTTTTGTTCTGCAACCACTTGAGGTCCGCTGGAATCCACCTGCATGTGTTTTAACTTTTTGGTAACCAAATCGAATTGATATACACCTGCATTTGTTGTTTCAAACCAAAACTGACGCGAATTTGTTACCCCTAAATAGTTAACTTTATCATCAGGAAAACCAGGTAACGTTTCGCTGGTATAAATGTCGAGTTTTCCCGTCTGTATGTCATAAAAATAAAACCCATTACCAGTAGTGATTATTAGTACTTTGCTCTTACCTACGAGTTTTATTAAGGCAATATCTTCTTTTATACCCAGATCAAAGTCGAAGAAAGTATTTGTTTTTTTAGTGTAACGTTTAAATTTGCCCTTTTCACCTCCAAACCATACGTCATCGTTAGTTTCCAAAACTGAATTAAAGGAATATGATGGTCCGGAGTGTCCGTCTGTTTTTGAAAAGAAATATTCAGATGCACTGCCCTCTTTATTTAATCTGCAAATTCCGGCGTCTGTCAAGAACCAGGTTGTTCCCATAGTATCTTCGAATACATCTAAAATTACACCACACTGTTTCAGCGGATCAAAAGCAATATTTCGGGCCTGTTTATTATTTTGAAAAACAATCAGGTAGCTTTTATCTTCCGGGAATAGCCATACTTTTCCCGATGGCATCACTTTGAATTTTTTAAATGAAATATTGTATGATTTATCTAATTTTTTCTCAATTGGGGAATGAAATAATAACTGATCTGTATCAAAATAATAAATATCATTTTTTTCAGACTGAATCCAAATTCTTCCATTTTTATCGAACTTAAATTTGGATACACGATTCGACATTAAGTTTAATGAAGAGTTTTTATCTACCCTGAAATTTTGGAAATTATTTCCGTCATAACGAATAAGCCCATTAAAAGTACCAAGCCAAATAAACCCCTTCTCATCTTGCTGAATACCCAGAATACGTGATTGGCTTAACTTCAAATCATTTGAAAAATGAGTCAAAATACCGGAAGGCTGAGCCGTACAAAGCGTACAAATCAAATAGAAAAAGATTAAAAATATGTGACGTTTCAAAATTTATATTTTTATTAGCTTAAAGCAAAGGCAAAAATATCAAAATTCTTTTAGGAACTTAAAATACACGATGTCAGTAGTTAAATACCACCC
Organism: Flavobacterium sp. W22_SRS_FK3; assembly: GCF_052113665.1. Taxonomy (NCBI): domain Bacteria; kingdom Pseudomonadati; phylum Bacteroidota; class Flavobacteriia; order Flavobacteriales; family Flavobacteriaceae; genus Flavobacterium; species Flavobacterium sp. W22_SRS_FK3. The sequence goes on from NZ_JBGQOF010000002.1 coordinate 122,291, forward strand.
CTAAAATAGTGTTTTCTACCCTTTTTATGTAGGGTTAAAAATTAAAAATTTGAATATAAGCTTTACAACCACCCTTAAATAGCAATTTATCCCAAATGGAAAGATATAAAAAATCTAATTTTGCAATTATGAAAGTAATGAGCTGCTCTTAATCTTTTAGATTAAAAAATCAAAATCAATAACCTAACTATTTTCAAGAAAACTAAATGAGAAAAGTATATTGTCTCGTGTTTATGTTGAACTTTCTAGCATTAAACACTTTCGCCCAGGAAAAATTTACGTATAAAAATCCAAATTTAACTACAGAACAACGTGTTGATGATCTCGTATCCAGAATGTCTATAAATGAAAAAATCAGTCAACTGATGGATTCCTCTCCTGCAATTGAACGATTGGGTATACCGGAATACAATTGGTGGAACGAATCTTTGCATGGTGTTGCCCGTGCGGGATATGCAACAGTTTTTCCACAATCTATTTCAATCGCATCCTCCTGGGATCGTCAATTAATTTTTGATGTTGCCAATGCCATTTCAGACGAAGCACGTGCCAAACATCACGAATACTTGAGAAGAGGCCAGCACGGAATGTATCAGGGATTAACATTCTGGTCTCCAAATGTCAATATTTTTCGCGATCCACGATGGGGGCGTGGGCATGAAACCTATGGAGAAGATCCTTTTCTTACCAGTCAATTGGGACTTAAATACGTAAATGGTCTTCAGGGAACTGATGAAAAATATTTTAAAGTGATTGCTACAGCTAAACATTATGCTGTTCACTCAGGCCCCGAGCCATCCCGTCATCTTTTTAATGCCGAAACCAGCGACATTGATCTTTATGAAACGTACCTACCTGCTTTTCGTACTTTAGTAAAAGAAGGTCATGTGTATTCTGTAATGGGAGCCTATAACCGTTTTAGAGGTGAATCAGGAAGTGCTAGTCCATTTCTATTTAATATTCTTCGAAATGATTGGGGATTTAAAGGCTACATTGTATCAGATTGTGGTGCCGTGACGGATATTTGGAAATACCACAAAATTACCAGCGACGCAGCAACAGCTTCAGCCTTAGCTGTAAAAACAGGATTAGATTTGGAGTGTGGAAGCAATTTTAAATCATTAAAAGAAGCACTAGATCGCAAATTACTTACAGAAACCGATATTGACATCACTTTAAAACGTTTGTTTACAGCTCGTTTTAAATTAGGTATGTTTGATCCGGAGGAAATTGTACCCTACGCTCAAATTCCTTTTTCGGTTAACAACAATTCCGCTCATGACTGGCTGGCTCGTGTGGCTTCTCAAAAAAGTATTGTTCTTTTGAAAAACCAGAATAATACACTTCCGCTTTCTAAAGACATCAAAACTGTTGCCTTAATAGGGCCAAATGCTAATGATGTGCAGTCGTTATGGGGAAATTATAGTGGTATTCCGAGCAATCCTGTGACGGTACTAAAAGGGATTCAGAATAAACTGGAACCGCAGGCAAAAGTGTTATATGCAAAAGGTACAGATCTTGCAAAAGGAGTTCCGGAAATGACAGTTATCCCGTCTGTTTATCTTCAAAATGAAAACGGAGTACAAGGTCTGACAGCAGAATATTTTAACAATAAAGAATGTGAAGGAAAACCGATATTTACCCGTATAGATGATAACATCGATTTTCACTGGGATATTGATACACCTGACCCGCGGTTGAAAATGGGCAACTATAGCGTGAGATGGACGGGATATATTGTGGCTCCAAAAACAGGATTTTACAATATTTCTGAATGGTCGAAACCTTTTATGACTATCGAAATCGAAACGGGTAAAACATCAGGTGGAAAAAATAACCATCATCCGCGAATTCGTCCTCAAAAAATACAATTAGAAGCCGGAAAAAAATATAAAATTGAGGTTAAGTACCAAAACTTCTACGGTGATGCAATTGCACAGCTTTTATGGTCTGAACCAAAAGAGGACTTATTAACAGAAGCTATTCAGGTTGCAAGTCAGGCAGATGCAGTAGTTTTGGTTTTAGGATTGAATGAACGTCTGGAAGGTGAAGAAATGAAAGTCGAAGCAGATGGTTTTGAAGGCGGTGACCGTACCAGTCTTAATTTACCGGCAAATCAGGAAGAATTAATGAAAGCGATAATGGCAAGCGGAAAACCAGTAATTTTAGTTTTAATAAATGGAAGTGCGCTATCTGTAAATTGGGCCAACGATAATGTTCCAGCAATATTAACAGCAGGATATCCGGGTCAGCAAGGCGGAAATGCAATTGCCGATGTACTTTTTGGAGATTACAATCCTGCTGGCCGATTACCCGTTACGTATTACAAATCAGTAGATCAGCTTCCGCCCTTTGAAAATTATGATATGAAAGGCCGTACTTACCGTTATTTTAAAAAGAAGCCTCTTTATCCTTTTGGATTTGGTTTAAGCTATACAACATTCAAATACAGCAACTTAAAAATTCCGACAGCTGTTAGTGCTGAAAATGATTTTGAAATTTTGGTTGATGTAACTAATATTGGTAATCATGATGGTGACGAAGTTGTTGAATTATATTTGAAAGATGAAAAAGCCTCCACTCCACGTCCGATAGTGCAATTAGAAGGATTTGAACGGATCAATCTAAAAAAAGGGGAAACCAAAACGGTTAGTTTTACAATCACTTCAAGGCAGCTATCCTTAATAAATAAAAAAGGACAGCGTGTAGTTGAGCCAGGATGGTTTACGATTTCAGTAGGAGGAAAACAGCCTGATGGTTCTAAAGACAATCAAAATGGAAGATTCAATGTTACTGGTAAAACAGTATTGCTGGAAAAATAGATAATTATATTTCCCAAGGCGTGTTAATTTCAAAAAAAATGTATTGCTGCATAATTTTCAGAAATACATTTTTTTGTTGAATTCATACTTATTTCCTATTGATAAACTTTGTGGAATAGTAAAAAAAACACGAAAAAGTACATTTAATTGATATTTGATAGCTGCTTATTTTTGCGGAATATTCTCATAAATGTTTATTAAATATAATGTTGTTAAATAAAAAACTAATTAGCTATAAGCTTATATAAAATTTAAATCACATAAATGTCTTAAAAAAATTGAAGCAAAGCTTAATTTAATACTTATAACTGAAATTAAATTTGCTTTAATATATAAAAGAGAATTTCTTCTTCAAGTTCTTTTGATAAATTTTCAAGCTTTAATTTTTGGTTAAAATTTTTCTCAAGCCTTTTTTGAAACTTTACTGTTTCTATTTTACTAGTACAATATTCGTCACAAATTGATTTGAATTTATCATCTACGAGATACAAAATCTTAATAGATTCCATAAATTCTGCAAATTTTGCATTGTATAGCTCTTCAGGTACTGACATCTCTAGATCTATTAAATATACATTAACTAAATTACTAATAACAATAAAGCAATATTTCAAAAAGATGTTTCGTTTTATAAATTGCAACAACTCTTTTTAACTATGATACCTATTTTTAGTATTTCTGGGTATAAATAGTAATTTTCCAGTCCAGTATTAAAGAGGCACGTAAAAATAATTTTAACAAAAAATAAAGTTTTTTTATTAACATATTAGTTAACTTCAATATAATTAATAATCTTTTTTTTTACCCTTAAAAATTATAATATGCGTGTATCTGTTATCCGAAAAAATATAAAATTTACCCCAGATTCTAAAAGAGTTGTTGCACGATATTTTATAAATGGGGATGAACGAACCCAACAAATGGTAATCCGCATAATGATGCTTGATGATAAGCAAGTATTGGAAACTTTAGAGCAGACACTCCGTGAATTTGCAAGACGGCATCGTAATATTTCAAGTATATTTTTAAGACATTGTGAAAAAATAAGAAACATAATCGAAGAGATGAAAATTGACTATGAAGCTTTATCTCTTGATCGAAAAATGCTTATTGGCTCTTATTGTACAATGGAATATGCTATAGAATCTGCAGCTATTTTTAACCCATCTATAATAGAAGATTTTGATCAGACAGGGCTTGAAGCGGGAGAAAAACGTGTTATTATTTCTTTTCGTGCAACAGGCGAAGGTCATATTTCATCAATTGTTTTCAGAAGAGGAATTCTGGACAGGGATAATAATCTGCAGGTAATGAAAATTGGCCATAATATTGATAAAGCTGAAATTGTACACAAAAGCTTTTTCAATAAAGAGCGCTTTTTAATGAAATTATCCGAAATGCATACTGAGGATAAATATATTGCAAGCATTATGCAGCAATTACCTAATGAATTTGAATATGCCATTTTAAAAAGTATGGTAAATACAGCATTAAGCGATCCATCGATTCGTGAAGAAAGAAGAACGGCACTAAATGAAATACTCTGGCTCGCAAAATCATTTTATGATCTAGAATTCAAACATGATTCAGATATTACTGAACGTGTTATATTTCCTATATCCGACTCTGAAAGTCGTGGTATCGAAGATGCCCGCTTTGTTCATTTTACAGATGACGATGGTACCTCTCGTGTTATGGCTACTTATACTGCATATAATGGTCACACAATTTTACCTAAACTTATTTCTACTGAAGATTTTTATACCTTTAGAGTCATGCCTTTGCATGGAGCCGGTGCCCAAAATAAAAATCTGGCCTTATTTCCAAGAAAAATAAATGGCAAATATGCTATGCTTGCCCGAATCGATGGTGTAAATAATTACATTATGTATTCGGACAGAGTTACACAATGGAATACTCCTATTCTTCTTCAGGAGCCACGATATACCTGGGAGTTTACACAAATAGGAAACTGTGGATCACCATTATGGACTGAAGAAGGCTGGCTCGTTATTACTCACGGTGTAGGAACAATGCGACGTTATTGTATTGGTGCTTCCTTATTTGACCTTGATGATCCGTCTAAGGAGATTGGTAGGCTTACAGAACCTTTGCTCTCTCCATTAGAAGATGAACGAGAAGGATATGTTCCAAATGTTGTGTATTCCTGCGGTGCTATTATTCATAACAACAGTCTTATATTGCCTTATGCTGTATCTGACTACTCCTCTACTTATGCTGTAGTTGATATGGTAGAATTGATAGATGCTTTGAAAAAAAGTAAGTAAACAATTTAAAAGTATTTTTCACATTTCTAACTCGAGTAAAATAAAGCAAATAGTAGATCAAAAAAGGTTAAACTCAAAATAAATCGATTTAAAAGGTTTTTTTTACCGAAATGAATCTAAGTATGTTTTATTATAGAAAATAACTTAAAAACAATTTATGAAAGCCAATTTTTATAGTTAAAAATTATTGATTTATAATTTCAATAATAAAATACTATGATTTAAAGCTTTTAAAACTTTAAGAATATAAGCCTCCATTTCATTTGAGTTTGGAGGTTTTTCATTTTTAATCTCTTTCGAAATTAAAATTGTTATTTTTCAAATTTGGAATCTTTTCTATCAAATGTTTCCAATAACGTTTAGGCATGTGCTGTATATGGAGACGCATGTTTTTTCGGGATTCAATATTCACACTGCTAAAGTAACGTTGCCACAGATTCTGAAAAAACTCTTCCTGTTCATCGCAGATTTCGGTTAGATGTTTAGATAAAGAGGTTTTAGCATTAAATTGTAATTTAATTTTAGAAACATTTTCAAGGTCATAATAAATGCCATATTTACGTTTTGCATCATAAATTAACCAACGCTGATCTGCATAACGCTTTTTAAAATGATTTTCTATAAGTGGCAAAACATCACAATCAGGCTCAATAATGGCGTAATATAATTGGTCTTTTGTCAGTTTAAAACGGACAAAAGCTTCCATGCGATGTGACTCTTTTCTGGTTAGTCGCGCTGCTTTTCTGAGATTCCAGACTGCATTATTACTAAAATCTTCTTCTATATTTTTAGAATTAGCAAATGCATGATGAACAAATTGAAACATAGTTTCCTCTATATGAGTCTCCTCAGATAAAAAAGCATTATAAATATTTAAAAGACCTTCTGCCGAAATACGCTTTTTTAATCCATTCAAAACGCGTTTTGCTTTTAAAATATCAGTTTGTACTAAATGAGAAGTTGCGAAAAGTAAAGTACCCGAAGTTTCCTCTTTGGCAAAAACGATATCTGCCAGTTTATATTCATAAACTTCAAATATAGCTGTAAGCCAGCCTTCATAAGTACCATCATAAATTATTTCTGTCATTCTGATTAAAATAAAGCAAGCTGATTCGAAAAGTCATTTTTATATTTACTTTTTTGCAAATTTACAATATGATCCTTTATTTGGATAGAAGTTAAATCTCTCTGCAATTGAAATGGTGTAACAAAAGCCAGAAAATATTTAGCACGTGAATAGGCAATTCCCATTTTCTGTAAATCATAAGGAATCAGTTTTTTAAACTTCCTTGCTGCTACAATTTTTTGGGCACTTAAATATCCAATTCCGGGAATACGTTTTATAAGTTCTAAATCGGCAGTGTTTATGTCAACCGGAAATTGGTTCAGATTACGCAAAGCCCACCCAAGTTTGGGATCAATGTCAAGATCGAGATTAGGCTGGTTGAATCCGACAATTTCATTTACATTAAATCCGTAGTAGCGAATCAGCCAATCAGCCTGATATAAACGGTTTTCACGAATCATGGGGACCGGCGTACCAATAGCAGGAAGACGATTATCATGACTAATAGGGACATAACCAGAATAATACACTCGTTTCATATTCATCTGCTGATAAAAATAATCGGCCATTCCCAAAATTTCCAGATCGCTTTCTTTTGTGGCACCAATTACCATTTGGGTACTTTGGCCTGCGGGAGCAAAAAGTGGCGCTTTGTAATTGAGTTTCTTTTCTTCTTTGTATCCAACGATTTCATTTTTGAGGTATTCCATCGGCTTCATCACATCAATGTGATTTTTGTCAGGTGCCAGTAATTGAAGGCTTTGCTCTGTAGGCATTTCTACATTTACACTTAAACGATCAGCATACAATCCAGCCTCTTTCAGCAATTCATCACTGGCTCCGGGAATAGCTTTCAAATGAATATAACCATTAAAATTATGTTCTAATCGTAATTTTTTGGCAATCCTTACCAACCGCTCCATAGTATAATCTGCGTTATCAAAAATACCCGAACTCAAAAATAAACCTTCAATATAGTTTCTACGGTAAAAGCCTATTGTCAGATCCACCACTTCCTGAACAGTAAAAGCCGTACGTTTCACATCATTGCTTTTTCTGCTGACACAATAGGCACAATCAAAAATACAATGGTTCGTAAGTAAAATTTTTAGCAGTGAAACACAACGGCCATCTTCTGTAAAAGCGTGACAAATCCCATAATCTTTAGCATTGCCTAAGCCTTTATTTTTATTCTCACGTTTGCTTAATGCTGACGAACACGACACATCGTACTTGGCAGCATCAGCCAATATTCCCAACTTCTCCATTACTCTCTCGTTCACCATTTTGATTCTTTTATAGTTGAATTTTACTTAAGTCAAAATTAGTTATTTTTAGTAACAAAATAATTTATTGAATTGTTCCAAATTGTATCAAATTCTCTAAACAGGTTTAAAATGACTTTTTCCCATCTTAACAAAAAAAACCTCTAAAATCAAATGACTTAGAGGTTTTTCGAATGTAGAAAAGTATTAAAATGAAGGTTACAGCTCAAATATTTGCTCCATTGGCAGCCATTTTTCCACAAAAAATATTTTCAAATATTCATTCTCGTTATTACATGTAGATTATGTTAAACTAAATCACAATTGGAATTATAACAATGTCATTAGTCCTTATTAAAGATTGTATTATATCGATGATGGAATTGGATATATTTCAGACAGTTCTGAACGCATGACTTTAAAGCCCGGTCATTTATATCTTATTCCGAGTTTTACGATATGTAACCTAAATTGTGATAATTATCTAAGCCAGTATTTTATTCCATTTTTTGAAGAATCACCTGATGGAATCTCTCTGTTTAACAACAATAGGAGCATCATGAAATTACCCGCCACAGAAATTGATGTAGCACTGATTAAAAGATTGTTCCATATCAATCCCGGAAGAGGTATCAATCGTTCAGACAATCCAAAAACTTATGAAAAAGAAGCCTATTATAAAGAATACCAATCGCTTAACAATAAAATAAATACGAATGTAAAATTTGAAAATCAAGGAATTATTCTACAATTGATTTCCAGATTCCTGAGTTCAAAGGGCTTCAAAAACAAAAATTCGCAACTAGTACCATCAAAAATTTTAGATACGATGAGTTTTGTGCAACTTAATTTAAGTGAAAATCTTACTGTTGCTCAATTAGCAAAAAGAATAAATCAAAATCAGGATTATTTTTCGAAACAATTCCTCATTCACACAGGTAAAAGGCCCTTAAACTATATCCATGAAAAGAAGATTGAAAGGGCACAATATCTTATTACAACTACAAATAATACTTTCTTGGAAATAGCTATCGATACTGGATTCTCAAACTTACCTCATTTTTCAAAAATATTCAAATAAATAGTAAGTCTTACTCCAGGGGAATACCGCAATCAAAACAGGCACTTAAAATAAGTGCCTGTAATTTTAAAAAGTAATTAAATATTATTTAATTTTTAACTTCAAAACAGTCACAGAATAAGCAGGCAAATTCAATTCTGCATTTTCCCCTTTCAATTTGTAGGCACTTTCTTTTGGACTTATTTTTTTAGGCTCAGCAAAAGTATTTTCGTCTTGCAAATTTGGACTGGTAAGTAAAAGTACAGACCCTTTTGATGCTAATTTCCCTCCTTTTAAATCAATTGTAATATCTTGTGCTTTCGCAGCTGTATTGACCAGTTTTACAATTACTTCTTTAGTATTTATATCCTTCACCGCAGAAGCATACAGGTCGTTTTGTCCTGTTAACGGTTTTTCGTCTTTTGTAATATTCAATAAATCAGTTCCTTTATTGGTTGAGAACAACTTTTGTACATAATAATTTGCTGAACCATAAGCTTCTAAATTATTAAACCAAATCATATCAGGTGTCCATTGCCATGCCTCTTCATGAGCCATCAAAGGAGCATATGAAGTCATATTAACTACTTCAGCATTTCTCTCTAATCCAGTTATAAAAGCAGCTTCTGAAAAAGCACACTCCCAATTGTTTCTGTTGTTCGGATTCGCACCCGAAACACTTTGGGCGGCATATTCTCCGGCGAATATTTTAGGCCCCTTTCTGTCGTAATTGTCATAACGGGCTGCATTTTCCCTGAACCATTCAGGATTTTTATAATAATGCTCGTCTATAAGTTGTGCATTCAGTTTTTTAAGTTCCGCCATTCCAAAATCAAAATGTTCACCGTCGGGAGAAGGTCCGCTTCCGGAAACGATAATAATATTTGGATATTTTAATTTTATGGCTTTTTCGAAAATCTTATATCTCTCAATATAATCAGGTCCCCATTGCTCATTTCCAACACCAATGTATTTTAGGTTGAAAGGTTTTGGATGTCCCATACTTGAACGAAGCAGTCCCCAAGTTGTCTCTTCTGAACCATTAGCAAACTCAATTAAATCTAAAGCATCTTTTATGTAGGGATCTAACTCTTCAATTGGGGCTAATTCACCTGTGTTGTATTGGCATGCCATTCCACAACTTAAAATAGGTAACGGAGTAGCACCGATATCCTCAGAAAGCTGAAAATATTCATAAAATCCTAATCCAAAGCTTTGAAAATAATCAGGTGTTTGTTTGTGGCTAAACTCAACATTCCAACGATTCATCATCGTTCTTCTTTCCTCAACAGCCCCTACCGATTTTTTCCATTGATAACGATCTGACAATGTTCTTCCTTCTACAATACAGCCGCCAGGGAAACGTAAAAATCCAGGTTTCATGTCATATAAAAGCTGTACAAGATCTGCTCGTAAACCATTTTTTTGCTTTTTCCATGTATCTTCCGGAAAAAGTGAAATCATATCTAAATCAATAGTTCCTGTTCCTTCAAAGGTTATTTTTAATTTGGCCTTTGCTTCAGTTTGCGTTGCTGTAAATTGTGCAGAATAATATTCCCATTCATTTGATGATGGAACAATACTGGTTTCGCCAATTACCTTTTTATCTTTATCAATAAACTGAATGATTATTTTTTTAATAGCTCCTTCATGATTGGCAGCTTTTAATGATAAATTGTACTTTGCGTCTTTTTTAACTCCCATTCCTCTGAATCCTTCATTGATAAGTACATATCCTTTGGGATCATTTACCAGAATACTGCAAAAATTTTGATTGGTTTCATTTTCCGATATTTTGATAGTCGTAGCAACACCGGATTGCATATTGAGCAAACTTCTTTTGGTATTGGGTTGCTCCCATCCCATTAAAGGTTTTTCAAACTCAAAAGATCTGTTTTTAATCATTTCAGCATACAATCCTCCATCAGCAGCAAAATTAATGTCTTCAAAAAACAGACCGAACATAGTTGGCTGTATTTTAGTAATGGTTTTATTAATATCAACTTCTAAAGTTGTCTTTTGGGCAAACCCGTAAAATCCATTGAACAGCAAACCGCCAATGATGATTTTTTTAATAATATTATTTTTCATTTGTATAATGGTTGATAATTTAGTTTCGCTAATTTATTCAAACTTTCATTATTTGAGGCAGAAAGATTAGGCTTTTTTAACAACATCGTCCCGCACATGAGGCTGTAAGACGAACTGGCGAAGCAATTCACTGCAATCTTTTGAGCCGAATCCCGGTTCACAAAGATTTCCATTGCAAACGAAGTTCACTGAACTCCAATTAAAAAAAAGTTAAGTGAAGTAATCGGGGTTAAAAGGGAAATATTTTGCTTTTATTTTTTCACAGCTTCATATTTATCCGGAAAAGCAGATTCTCCATCTAAATTAATCACCTTCAAAGCATCAACATTTTTACTTTCAACAGCATATTTAAAATAATCCGGTTTGTTTTTTCCCCAATTCACTGAACAATTCTGAACTTTTATATTTTCTGCCGTATCAAAATAAAAACCTGAAGTGCTTCCTTTTACAAAACCATTCATTTTTGAGGGACGACGATCATAAATTCCTCCAGGAAAACTTGAAATTTTATCAATAGAAACATTTACCCCTTCAAAGACGATATTTTTAATTTTGTCTTTAGTTTCTCCGCTCACATAAACACCATTTTCGCCAAAACACTGAATGTTATTGAAATAAATATTACTGATTGTCCCTACTTTTCCTTCAGTAGCGCCTTTTGGAAAACGCCAGTTGGCATCTTTATGGTTTCCGTTAGCACGACTGTAAGCGGTTACATAAATAGGTTCTGCTTTTCCCCACCAGGTATCAGTAGTCAGTTTTCCTTCAATAAACATATTGGAGAAAATAACATCACTCACGGTTCCTTCATCACGATTTTGAATACCAACTCCGCGATTGCTATTTTTAATAATACAATTATTAAATACTACTTGTCTGATGGCATCCATATTTTCTGATCCAATTTTGATCGCACAGCTGCTGCTGGTCATCGTACAATTCGTGACCGTAATATTTTCGCAGGCGCCAAACTCTTCAAATTCTCTTCTGTTTTTTAAACAAATACAATCGTCCCCGCTTTCGATATAACAATCACTAATTCTAACATTTTTTGAATGGTCCAAATCAATACCATCACTATTGCGGACTTTTAAACTGTTCAGTAATGTAATTCCGCTAATAACTACGTCATTACAACCGACAAGATGAACAGTCCAATAAGCTGAATTTCCGATATGTACATCTTTTATTCTTATATTTTTTCCACCTATAATTGTCAAAACATGAGGACGCGGATCTAAAATATGGAAAGGTTTCAAAATATAAGCATCTTCTTCTTCGGCTCCCATAAACGAAATACCGTTTCCATCAATTTTTCCGCTTCCACTAATGGTAAAATTCTCGATATTTTTACCGCCAATCCAGATTGTACCTTCACCTTTGTTTTCGCGAAAAGCACTTTCTGTATATAATTTCTCATCAGGACTTGCCAAAATTTTAGCGCCGCCTTCAATATGTAAATCTATATTTGACTTTACATCAAAAGGTCCGGTCAAAAATGTAAACGGAGCCGGAATCAATACCTGACCTCCTGTTTTACTACAGGCATCAATAGCTTTTTGAATTGCAACAGCATCATTTGTTTTGCCATCTCCTTTGGCTCCAAATTTTTTGATGTCATAGACTTTTTGCGCTACGGCAGTCAATGAAATACAAAAAACGATTACGGCAATTATAGATTTCTTTGTCATTTTTTTAATTTATTAAAAACTTTAAATACTATTGTTTAGATATTTGAAAATCAGACTTTATTGATTTTTATATTAATTAAAATGTTACCAGAAAACGGTATACAATGCTACCAATACACCACAAATAATAAAGGATCCAATTATAAACTCTGACGATACTTTGAACATAGATTTATCAACTTCGATTTTATGAGCATCAAGCTTTTCTTTCGATTCAGGTTTTAAAAGACTGATGGATACCATTAAAAATACTATGGTAAAGAAAGCAATTGTCATTCTGTCTAAAAAAGGATAATCAGGAAAAGCACCATTTGTCCACATAGGAAGGAATTTTAGTATAGCTGCAATTGGAACTGTTAGCAATGCACCTGCAAGTCCTGCTGTAGGTGTTGTCTTTTTCCAGAACATTCCCAATAAAAAGATAGCCAAAACTCCCGGTGAAAAGAAACCTACATATTCCTGTATGAACTGATATGCCTGATCTAATGATTTTAAAGAAGGTGCAACAATGGCAGCAATAAACATAGCAATTACGACACACCATCTTCCGGTACGCACTAATTTTTTTTCATTTGCCTCTCTATTAAAATATTTTTTATAAATATCCAATGAAAAAATAGTCGAAATACTATTAGCTTTTCCTGCCAATGAGGCCACAATTGCTGCTGTGAGGGCTGCGAGTGCCACTCCTTTTAATCCGGCAGGCAATAAATTCATCAAAGTTGGATATGCATGATCCGGTTTTAAAATCCCTGCAGCATCCACCATTTCTTGTTGAAACATTCCGTTTTGATGCATGACATACATGGCAATACCTGGTAAAACGGCAATAATAGGAACCAATAATTTTAAGAAAGCAGCAAACAAAATACCTTTTCTTGCGGTTTTTAGATCAGCACCCAACGCTCTTTGCACTATATATTGATTACATCCCCAATATGCCAGATTATTGATCAGCATACCTCCTACTAGCACCGACATTCCCGGTAATTCAGTATAGTGTGGGTTCGATTTGTCCAATATCATGTGCAAATGTCCCGGTGCTTCATCTGCTATAACAGAAAGTCCTTTCAGAATATCTTTCCCAAAACCAAACTGTTCTGATAATAAAGTTAACGACAAATAAGTAGTAACTAAACCTCCTAAAATCAATACAATAACCTGAAACATATCAGTATAACCGATTACTTTCATTCCGCCTAAAGTAACGATGATAGAGAACAAACTCAATCCGATAACACAAAACTGAAAACTAACAGGTGCAATCGATGAAATTGCCAAAGCCCCTAAATAAATAATTGATGTAAGATTTACAAATACATATATCAACAGCCAAATTATCGCCATTATGGTACTTACAGTTCCATTGTATCTTTTTGCCAAAAATTGCGGCATCGTAAATATCTTGTTTTTAAGATATACTGGCAGAATAAACATTGCTACTATAATTAAGGTAGCCGCTGACATCCATTCGTAAGAAGCAATAGCCAATCCGATTGCAAAACCAGAACCGCTCATCCCTATAAAATGCTCTGCCGAAATATTAGAGGCAATTAGGGATGCCCCAATGGCCCACCAGGTAAGGGAACCTTCTGCCAAAAAGTAATCATTAGAACTTGTAGTTGTATTTTTCTTGCTTCTGTAAATATACATTCCATAGGATGTAACGATCACAAAATAAATGAGAAAAACAATGTAATCTGCGGTTTGTAAAGTATTCATAATGAGGTTTTTTTTTGGTTGTTAGTTGGTGGTTGTTAGTTTTTGGATTTAATGCTACAGACTTTTTTTAGATTTTTAGAAACCATTTTTTCTTATACAGAAAATAAAGTAAAAGTAATTGCACAAACGTTACTGAAAGGGTTGTAAATACTGGCTGCCAAATAATAGGTGAGAATTTAATAAGTCCTCCAAACACAAAATCTGCAGTATATTTAAAGTTTACCATACCTTCAGAAGCCATATAAATCAGAATTGAGTTTGAACCAGTTAGTATCAGTGGAAACGCCCATTTATCAAAGCCTAAAACATCAATTATCAGATAGAAAAAAGTGAAAAACAAAATACTAAATCCACCTACGTAACACACAAAAGAGCTTGACCATAAACGTTTATTTATTGGGAAATCGTAATTCCAAAGCAGTCCTGTTCCTATCAAAATAATTGCTGAAATGAGTAATATTAATAGTTTTTTATGGGTTGGAAATGTAACAGAAGTTCTTATAAATGTTCCCAGAAACATTCCTAACAAAGCCGTTGCAACAGCTGGAATTGTCGAAAACAAACCTTCGGGATCATACACTTTGCTGTGTAATCTGCCGGGAAGAAACAAACGATCAATATAACCTTCTAATGAGCCTTCTTTGGTTAAAACACCCGCTCCAAAGCCTGGAACCGGTATTAATTTCATTGCTAAATAATAGCCAATCAAAATGCCTGCAAACCAAAATACTTGTTTTCTTAAATCAAAATTCAAATAGATAAGACCAGCAAAAAACCACGCAAGTCCAATACGACCCAATACACTGGCAAAGCGGGTTTGATCATAACCGTCAAATCGCAATAATCCGTTAACGATAAACCCTAATACCAATAAAATACAAGTCCTTTTTACCATGGACAGGTATATTTTTTTCTTCTCTTGTAATGGTAATTCCATTGGTGTACTGACACCTGCAGCATTCATTTTTTTCTCGAAAGAATATGGCATTGAAACTCCTGCAACAAATAAGAATATTGGAAAAATCATGTCGTAAAATGTAATGCCTTCCCATTCTGTATGATTTAATTGTGATGACATCCATACAAAAACAGGAATTGGTGCAGCTTTAGCCAGAGCGTGTACAATATGTTCTCCGCTCATGATCCAAAACATAACAAACCCTCTCAGAGCATCCAAAGAAATTAATCTTCCATTTGCGGTAGTTTTATTCATATTTTTTTACTTATTTAAAAGCATTTTTCATCTGATTGATTCCCCTTTAAGAGATCAACTTTGTTAGTTCTGTTTTTACGTATCTAATGATTTAAGTTGCTACTCTTCAAAAGAGCAGAAGCAAAATCTTAATTTGCTGATAGTTTTACAACCGTCACGTTCAAATAAATGAACGTGTGCGATTGTAATGAAAGCTGAAAAGTTAAAAGTTGAAATGAGGCAAAATTTTTCTGCTTTTAATTTTTATTCCCTTTCTAATCTATTGGTTTTATAACAAATCCGTAACTGTATTCATTTTGCATCAATTGATATTGTTCATGAGGCGGTGATCCCCAGCTGTTGTCACCTCCTAATCCGCGCTGGGTTAAGTCAACGCAAACCACCACTTCATTTCTGGGTGTAATATCACTCGAATGGATATTCTTTTTGGATATTCCTCCGTCAAAATCACTTGGATAATTATTCAGAGTACTTATTCCCAGAGACTGCAGTCCTTTTATTTCTAACCCTTTGCCAGCAGTATTTGAAAGTGTAAACCACCGAACGTCTGTTTTATATCCATTTTCCTGCGGTCGTGTATAAGGCACATATTGATCAGCTACTTTACTTTGATAAATTCCTTTTAAAGAAGATGTATTCCTGTCCGGATAGTTTTCCAAAGGTCCTCTACCATAATAATCCAGATTTTCATAATCATCATTTAGAACGAAAAGCATTCCAAAACGAGGCATTTCCGGTAATACACTATTTCCTTTTCTAAAAGAAGAAATAATCTCTAAAGCACCGCCAGTACTAAGCGAATATTTAATTGTGTAATCAGAGAAAACATCATTCAGCTTCAATTTTGAAACAATACATGTTTTTCCGTTTTCTTCCATTGCCCGAATATTTTCTATAGAAGTGTTTTTACCGGCCGTTTTCCATACATTAGATCTAATCTGCATTTTATTTCCAATATCATTATCAGTTGGCGCTCTCCAAAAATTTGGTTCCGGATATTGTTTAAAATATTCTTCTCCATTTAAACTGTAGTACGAGATCAATCCGGTTGTTTTGCTAATCTTAACGATAACCTTGGCTGAACTTAAAATAAATTCACCTTTTTCTTCCTGAATTGGCGAAGAATTTGCCAGTTCTGCTTTTGCAAAATAATCACCGCTTTCGATCACAAATTGTTCTCTGGCGATTTCAAAATTCTGAGGCAATAATTCAGAACCTGTTTTCGTATAAGCAAAAACATTCAATAAGTATTCTACTCCTTCCTTTGACTGTAATTTTGGTAAATTAATTTTAAACTGTTTTTTTGATTTCGGAATCAGAGCCACATCAATTGAACCCTCTTTTATACTTTTACCATTTTCTAAAATTTGATACCTGAAGTTGTACTGATTCAAATTTGTATATCCAAAATCATTTGTAATTTCAATGATTCCTTTTTTGATATCAGCTGCTTCAAAAAAAATGTCCTGATATACTTTTTTTACTTCAAAAGCTCCTGGGTGGGGAGTTCTATCTGGCCAAACCAAGCCGTTATGACAAAAATTTTCATCATTTATATAGTTATGGCTTCCCAAATCACCTCCATAAGCCCAATATTTACGCCCAGCTTCATCTTTTGTTTCAAACCCCTGATCTACCCAATCCCAGATAAATCCGCCCTGCATATTTTTACTGCTGCGAATAATATCCCAATATTCCTGAAAATTACCGTTGCTGTTTCCCATTGCGTGTGAGTACTCACACATGATATACGGGCGATTTACTTCTTTTCGTGCTGCATATTCTTTCATGTATGCAATTGTAGGATACATTGGGCATATGATATCGGTATTTTCATTTTCTTTTGCCTGCTCAAACTGTACCAAACGCGTACTGTCTCTCTTTTTTATCCATTTGTATGCATCATGAAAGACAGGCCCATTGGCACTTTCATTTCCTAATGACCAAATGATTACTGATGGTGCATTTTTATCCCTTTCTACCAAACTGTAAATTCTGTCCATGTGAGCCGCATGCCATTCCTGAAGATACCCAGGATTGGTTTTTGGATTCATATAAATAAGAGGCTGTCCCTCTACTCCCATTCCATGGCTTTCGATATTGGCTTCATCTACCAGGAACAAACCATACTTATTACAGAGTTTAACCCATAAAAGATTATTAGGATAATGACTGCAGCGAACCGAATTTATATTCAGTTGTTTCATCATCTTAATGTCTTTCATCATGGTTGCTTCATCCTGATAATGTCCTGTTACTGGATTATGTTCGTGAATATTGACACCATGAAACATTAATCTGACTCCGTTTACCAGTAATTGTCCTCCCTTTAATTCTACTTTTCTAAAACCGATTTGGGTTGAAACGGTTTCTATTATTGCTCCTTTTTCGTTTTTTAACGTGAGCAATAAAGTATATAAATTGGGTGATTCATTACTCCATAACTTCGGGTTAGCCACCTTTTGGAAAAAATTAACAGACTGAGTTTTATCTGCTTCAAAATTTACTTTTAATTCTTTGGTAAAAATAGTTGCCCCTGAAGCATTTACCAATTTCGCTTCTAAATTTTGATTGTTTATTGAAACAGTAGCCAGGTTTTTTAAACTCACATCTATATTCAAACTTCCATTTTTATAATTTGAATCTAAGTCCGGTTTTGCGAAAAAATCCGAAATCCGAATATCATTCGTGCTATACATATACACACTTCTGTCAATTCCTGAAAGTCTCCAGAAATCCTGATCTTCCAGATACGAACCATCACTCCATCTGTAAACTTCTACAGCCAGATTGTTTTTTCCGGGTTTTAGGTATTTAGAAATATTGAATTCAGCAGGACTTTTTGTGTTTTCTGTATATCCAACCTTTTCGCCATTCACCCAAATATACATAGCAGATGTTCCAGCTTCAAAATGAAGATAAACGTGTCTGTTTTTCCAGTTTTTAGGTAAAACAAAATCTTTTTTATATGATCCTACAGGATTATCCCAATGATTAATAAATGGGGGATTTCTTTCAAAAGGATATGTAATATTAGTATAAATTGGAATGCCATAACCGTTAAGTTCCCAATTTGAAGGAACCTGAAGTTCTTTCCAATTTGTTGTATTGTAATCAATTTTGTAAAAATCTTTTGGGCGTTGATCCGGTGTCGGGGACCACGAAAATTTCCATTTACCATTCAGGGAAAAATACCACGGTGAACTCGTATAATTATCGCTTATAGCTGATACTTCATCTGCGTAAGGCAAAAAAGCAGCTCTTGCCGGCTCACGATTAATTTGAAAAACTTCCGGGTTTTCCCAATCGTTTCTACTGTTTTTTTCTTGTCCTGAAACAATTATCCCGCAAATTGCAAACAGGCATAATAGAAGGATTTTGGATTTGGTTTTCTGCATTTTAATATAGTTAGATAGCTGCAAATTGAAGTACGTTCAAAAAAAGAAATTTATTAAAAGTTCAATTTTTCAGGTAAATATTTAGCCACTAATTCTTTATAATAAGGCAATAATGCTTTAACATCTGGCTTAACTGGTGCTTTTGTATATAAATCATAAGGATTAAATTTTCTCACCCAATCAAACATTTCTATGTCTTTTTCATTCATCAAATGTGCATAAGCATTCTCTTTGTGCTGCGAATAAAATGAATGATATCGAATCATATATAAAGCCGGATCCGGTAAATAGTCTCTCATAACCTGGTACAGATACTCGTCATGTCCCCAGCTCATTTTTACTTTGTCAAGACCACAATTTTCGGTGTAAATCCCCAATTTAGTATTAAATCTCTCATTTGTATAATCCGGATTTTCCTTGAAAAATTCAGGATAGACAATTTTATCCGAATAGGCACATCCAACAGGAAATGTATCTCCAACAACTGCCCATTGCGGTTCACCAAATAGGCATAAAATTTTTCCGAGATCGTGGATAAAACCGGTAAGTACAAACCAGTCCGGATGACCATCTGCTCTGATTGCTTCAGATGTCTGTAAAAGATGCTGTGTTTGGTCTAAGTCAATATCAGGATCGCTATCATCGACAAGTGTATTTAAAAAATCAACGGCTTCCCAAATTGACATTTGTTTTTTATTAAACTGCAAAAATTCCTGCTCCTTGCTGCATACAAAATCATAAGTTTGATAGGTATGATTTATTCTGTAAAATTCTTTAACCGTTTCTACTCTCTCTGAATCTACATAATTTCTAAACTCCTCTTTTTCTTTTACAGGCTCAGACGGATCCGGATAGCGTATTAACAAATCATCTTCCCATTCGTCTAAATTATGCAATGGGTTATCAGTGTCTATATGCTTTTTCATAAGATTTAAATTAAAAGTTACAAGACAAAAATAGCATTACAAATAGCAATCAAAATGGACTAATACATCAAAAACATGGATAGATTTTAATTTTTACATCATTTATTTAATAAATAATCCTGAAGTATGAATTCCAATAAAAAAAATACAAATTACAATTAATCAGCAAGTTGCAATTTGGATTTTATAAAATTGTAATTTAATTGATCAGCTTGCTTGGAGGAAAACCAAACTGCTTTTTAAAACACCTGCTGAAATATAAAGGATCATTAAAACCGACCATATTGGTCACTTCTGAAACATTGTATTTTTTAGTTTTTAGTAGTTCTGCTGATTTTTTCAAGCGTATGGTTCTGATAAATTCGTTTGGAGCCAAATCGGTTAATTCTTTAATTTTTCTGTACAATTTAGAAGAACTTACGCCCAGTTTATCACAAAGAAATTCTGTTGACAAGTCCTCTTCACTCAGGTTATCATTGATTAAATTCGTGATTTTTTCCATGAATTCTTCATCAATAGGCGAATGCGTCAAGAGGCTAATTTTACTTTCTACCTCACCAGAGAATTTCACTTTCAAATCTAATCTTGATTTTATGATGTTTTCGATAACCGTTTTTAATAACGAAGGTTCAAAAGGTTTAACCAGGTAACCATCTGCACCTGTTTCATATCCTTTAACCTTGTCAACATTTTCTCCAAGTGCTGTTAGGAGTACAACAGGTATATGGCTGATAAATTCATCATTTTTTAATTCTTTACAAAACTCCAGTCCATCCATAACCGGCATCATCACATCTGCAACACATAAGATGGGTTTTATTTGCCGACAAATTTTAAGTCCTTCCTCTCCATTTTCAGCGTCATAAACTTTGTAATAATCTGAAAGAAAATCGAACAAATATTTCCTAAGTTCAGTATTGTCCTCAATAACTAGTATTTTTTGTTTTAGCTCTGTATTCTGGATCGTTTTTTTAGCTGCTTTTTCAGGAATCAGCATGCTTAAGTTGTCATTTTTTAAAGCATATTCAAAAACTTCTTTACTTTCATAAGAAATACGGTCTATTGGAATTTCAACTCTAAATGTGCTTCCTTTAGCCAAATCACTTTCTACAGTTATTGATCCCTTGTGAATAGCTACTAATGATTTCACTAATGACAGACCAATACCTGACCCTGTGTTATGTGCTTTACTATTGGTAGCCTGATAAAATCGCTTAAAGATTTTTTCCTGGCTCTTCAAAGGAATTCCAATTCCGTCATCTGTGACTTCAATAATTAATATTTCTTCAGTAGCGTTTTTAAGTCTTATAAATAAATCTACATTGCCATATTTGTTAGTAAATTTCAATGCATTAGATAAGAGGTTATAAAGAATTTTATCATATTTATCATTGTCTACCCAACCCGTAATATGTTCATTTTCAACAATAAAATTTAATTTAATTTTCTTGTTGTACGCCATTTCCTTAAAGGAATCGAAGATGTTTTTAGAATAAGTCAGAATGTCTGTTTTTGAAACTTTAAGTTTTAATTCACCTGACTGTGCTTTTCTAAAATCGAGTACCTGATTAACTAAATTCAAAAGCCTGCTGGCATTTTGATAAATAAGGTTATACCTGCTTTTTTCATAATCAGAGGCATTATTATTATCATCTAATAATTGTTTTGCCGGACCCAAAATAAGCGTTAAAGGTGTTCTTAGCTCATGGGATATATTCGTGAAAAATCGAAGTTTTTCATTATTTAATTTAATATCATGTTCCCTGTTTACTTTTTCAGTAAGTAATTCCTGTTTTAAGCGGATACGATTTTTAATTTCTCTTCTTATAAAATAAAAAACAGAAACAAGTAGTAGAAAAAATAATAGAAACGATAGCGGCGTTAACCAAAAAGGCGGAAGTATTTTTATTTGATAAGAAACCACCTTACTCCAATGCCCATCACTGTTGCTCGATTTTATTTTGAATACATAATTTCCCGGAAAAAGATTGGTATACTGAACAGTTCTTGAATTACTGTTTGCTGTGATCCAATTTTTGTCAAATCCTTCCAGCATATATTGAAACTTATTCAGTTTTTCGTTTGCAAATGACGGAGTAGAAAACTGTAGTGAAAAATTTCTGTTTTTATAGTTTAGTTCTACCTCTTTTCCATAGTTCAGATCCTTTGAAAGTGGAATATCTCCGTTAATTTCCATTTCGGGAAAAACTTCTTCGTTCTGAATTTTAAATTCGGAAATAACCGGTTCTGGCGACCAATTATTTCTTTTCATTGTTTGTGGAGAAAAAGAAATAATACCATTTTTACCGCCTAAATAAATATTGGAATTATTAAAATTGAAAAAACCGCTTGAACTAAAAACATCCAGTCTGTTACCACTGTTTACATGGTAAATATTAATATCCTTTAAATCAGACTTCACCCATGCAATACTGTTGTTATTGATATTTAGCCACAAATTTCCCTTTGCGTCTGATAACATATCAGTAATCCATGTACCAGAGATTTCTTTAAAGTTTTTTATTGTTGAAAAAGTATTTTTTTTAGGATTGTACAAGCATAATCCAAAACGGGTCGAGGCCCATACTTTACCTTTTTTATCAATCATGATATCACTAACATTGTCCTCATTAGAAATCCCATTTTCTTTTTTAGAAAGTGATTTGTATGTTTCTATTTTACCGGAAGCCGGATTATATTTTACAACACCCGTTTCTGTAGCAAACCAAACATTTTTCTGAAGATCTATTTCTATAGCATTTATCTGAAATCCGGGTAATAATTTTCCTTGAGAAGCTTGAACTTCTAACGTTTTTGTATTTAATATAACAGCTCCTTCTCCAAATGAACCTATCATCATTGACTGATCTCCAATTTTATTAAAAGCAAACACAGGTGACGTTTCAAAACCTACAACAATTTCTTTTGAGGTATTAGTATTGTAGTCATAAACCAATAATCTGCCATCCCAAAGACCACAATAAAAAGTTTTCCCATCAACTGAATAAATACTGGCTATATCCTTTCCTTTGTTGTATAATGGAACAAATCCTTTTGCGCTGGAAATAAAAAGACCATTATGATTGGTAGCAACAATTACTTTTCCGTCGTTAGTTTCAGAAAAACCTCTTATTCTGGGAGCCTGATTTCCTATGTAACGTGAAATATCTTTATTGAGTGTAAATTGATTTTCGTAAGGATCATATTTATCAAGTCCGTCCTCTGTACCTATCCATAACACTCCAGAAGCATCAAAGTATAGTGCCGAAACCAAGTTGTCAACTAGAGAAGTATTATCTGATAATACCGAATAATACCATTTATAATTCCCTTTTTGAATATTTTCTAATTGATCACAAACCAGCAAGCCTCCTAAAGTTCCTACCCAATATTTGCCATCAGGAGCCTGGGCAACGGATAAAAAATAGGGGCCTAAATTACCTCTGATTTCTTTGTTTTCAATATATAAATTTACAAATTGATCATTTTTTTTATCTAATTTATAAAGTCCTCTTCGAGTTCCGACAAAAATATCAGCTTTGAAATCTTCATAAATAAAATTTATATAAGGGTTTTTTTCATTAGAATAAGGAACAGAGAGTGTATAAGTATTCATTTTTACGATTGTTCCTTTATTGTCTAAGGTTATTTTCGCAACAGATCCTTTATCATAGCTTCCTACCCATATATTTCCTTTTTTGTCTTCAAAAATTTCCTTTACATAATCAAAACCTTTAATCGGAATCTTTTCGAATCTGTTTTCCTTTAAAAAAAGCATATAGACTCCCTGATTCTTGGTTCCTACCCAAACCCTTTTGAATTTATCAACATATACCGATCTGATTTCTCCTTCGGGCAAACTGTTAGGGTCATTCTTTTTAGGCAAAAAAGTCACAAAAACATGCGTATCCATTTTAAAGAGTGTCAGACCTTTTCTGGTTCCGATCCATAAATGGTTTGATGCTTCGTCCAATTCTAATGCTGTGATATCGTCATTATACAGTTTATTATTACCAGGAGACGAACTCATGTAATTTCTGAACTGATACCCGTCAAAGCGATTCAGTCCAAAAAAAGTTCCAAACCACAAAAAGCCTTTTTTATCCTGTACAATATGCCTAACCGAATTATGAGACAAACCATTGTTGTCGTTATAATGGGTAAATTTTATATTCTGAGATTGAGAATAATAAAAAGTCATTAAGCATAATAATATAAAAGGATTCAGTTTCATAAAATAGATTATATAAGCAGTTTACAGTCTTGAACATCTAAATTTAAGCTTTTTAAAGAATTATTCGCTCAATCTGTTTTGTTTTTAAGTTGATTTTAAAATGATCTGAAGGTTCACCGTTCATCATTTTCAGAAATATTTTCGACCATAAAACCAACTTTTCATCTTTTGATTTTTCTAATTGTTCACAGACAATTTTATACTGTTTCAGTCTTTTTAAACCTATTTCCGGAATAGCCAACTCATCTGCATTTTTTAACCTGTAGAAATCAAATATCATATCAAAACCTGTCCAGGATTCAAAATCTCGCTTGGTAAATGAATGATTTGAAATAATTTCATCAACCTCTGTATTATTTTTGTTTATATACGATAAATCATTACCGGAGAGTTTTAAAAACGATGAAGAAAAAGCAACAGAAAAATCTTCAGGTAAAAAACGAAGCCTAACTAATTCCTTTAAATGCCATTTTGTAAACTCTTCATAATCTTTAGCTTTCAATATTTTTTTATTCCAAATATCAGGTTTTTTTATACTTTCCAGATGAGCATATTCTTCGTTATAAAAAGGAAATAAACTATTGAATTTAGCAACCCTGTTAACTACCACAGTTTCTACTTCAATCGCTTCATTTGAATGAATAGTCAGAATTTTATAAGCCGGCAAATAAGCTGCTAAGGAAGGTGTCTGAATGTTAAATAATGTATTGCCTTTTTCAGTTGTTCGCACTCCTGTATCATTGATATGCATATGTCCGCCAAAGTGAATCTGAATACCTGCATCTGCAAATATTTGAGCCACTTCTTCATTAGGAACTCTTGACAATTGCATTTTATCTGCACCAAACAGTAATTTAAGTTCGGGTGAAGCATCATCATTAAAATCAATCATTGGATAATGACTAAAGGCGATTAAGGTTTTTCCTTTTTCTTTTGCTTCCGCCGAAACCTTTTTGATCCAGTCAATTAAATGTTTTTTATAAATAATCACATTGTTATAGCCTATGCTAGCTCCCGAAAAATCATGAGGATCATTTGGCAGACCTGATAATCTTTGATTCGGCACATACGCATTTGCATCTATAGCTAAAAGCCAGATTCCTTTAATTGGCTCAACCAGGTAACTGGCATCAGGAAGCAATAAATTGGTGTTTTTAACAGCGTAGGTTCTTTTGTTTAAAACAGATTCTGCTAAAGCTTTTTCAAAATTGTAATTTTCATAATTATAATCTGAAAAAGGGGTTTCCCAATACAAATAACTCTTCTTTGGATAAAATCCAAAATGAGTCATTTCATTCAGTGTTTCTTTATATCCCCAATTTTTAATATCAGCTGTAATAATGGGTTCTAATTGATTTTCCTTCAGTTTTAAATTGGTTTTAGAACTGCTTATAATCTGTTCTTTTCCTTGTTTACCTAAAAAATCGGTTTTAAAGGCTTCTTGTGCAAAAGGTTTTACAGCATCATGATTTCCTGTGGTTACGAAAAATGACATGCCTTTTTCTTTTGAATATTTGTCCAATATTTTTCTCAATCCACGAACATGAATAGGTTGCCCGTCATCACTAAAATCTCCCGGAAGTACAACTTGTTTAATTCCTCTTTTTACAATATCATTTAAAGCTTCTAAAAAAGCAAAATAGTTTTCATTAAAAATTCTGGTAGAATGCAATTGTGAACTCATCGTTCTAATATTGGCATATTCACCCGTTATTGGATTTTTAATTCCCTTGTAATTATTATCTTCAAATTTTGGAAAAATATCCTGTAAATGAACATCGGCTATAAATGCAATTTTTACAGCAGTATTTTTTTCTGTCTGTTGAGATTTACAGCCACTTAAGGAAAATAATAGTAATATGAAAACCGATATTCTTAACATAAATTTATTTTACTGCTGAATTTCCATTATTTTTTCTACTAATTGCTTCTCAATATTTGATGAAATAACGTTCTTAAAAATAACTTGTTTCTGTTTTTCGTTCGGTAGATCTATAGCTTCCATTTTTAAGTTTTGAACATCGTCAAATACAAAAGCGGGTCTAAAATCCGAATCGTCTAATGTCAGTTTAATATTTTTCATGCTTATCCCATTGGCGTGTCTCACATAAAGTCCATAGGCAGGTAATTCTCCAAACATAGAAAATTCAGGATAATCTTTGATTGCTTCAGGGACTTGATTCAATCTGTTTAACGGAATGTAAGCCATGCCTTTTGTGGCTCTTCCAGGATAATTTATTTCAATATTTTCTAAAGTTACATTTTCAATAGCATAACCTTCCAAACCTACTATTGAAGAAGGAAATGGGTTATGAAAAAAATCAACTTCTGGTCCTCTTAAATCATAATTGCTATCGGGACGGCCAAATGGAACTTTCACTTTTATGTTCTTTAGGTGAACATTTTTTATGCTTCCGGGTTTTTCGCCGCTTCGTTGCCCAATTCGAATAAAAATAGCATTCCCTGTATTTACGGCTTGTATGTTTGAAACCTCAATATTTTCTATAATACCTCCATCTACAGATTCTATAGCAATCGCAGAACGGAATGTATCATAAACTTTAATGTCCCTGATCGTAACATTTTTAAATCCCCCAACAGAAGCAGTTCCAAATTTTATTGCACTTGCACTGGATCGGATCGTACAATTGGCAATATAAATACTATCATTATAACATCCCGGATAATAGGATTTTAAGCAAATTCCATCGTCTGCAGCATTTATATTGCAGTTTGTTACCCTGACATCTTTGCAATCCGTAATGTCAATTCCGTCGTTGTTCCAATAAGAACGATTAACTATGGTAAGACTATCGAGTGTAAGCTTACTGCATAATTCGAAAGACAATCCCCAACAAGAAGCTTCTCCGGCCTTAAGTCCTTCAATTAAAACGTTATCACATTGAGAAAACCGAAATAATTTTGGTCTCATGGTTTCGTTTGGCCTGTTTCTGCGAAGACTGTATTTGGGATCTATAGCAATTCCTGCATGATGCAAGCTGTCGATATTTAAAGCCAGTTTTAATCCCTGACCATCGATTGTTCCTTTTCCTTTGAGGGTGATGTTATTTGCTTTATGTGCTAAAATTAAAGCCATTTGGGAGTTGTCATCGTTTTTTGGAGAAACAGGTCTTCCTTCAAAATCCATATTGAAGTAATCTTTAGGATTTGTGCTTCCTAATAAAACTGATTCTTCTTCAAAATATAAAGTTACATTGCTTTTTAAAACAATACTACCAGATAAAAATCTGCCTTTTGGAAAAACGACACAGCCTCCCTTATTTTTAAAAGCAGCGTCAATTGCTTTTTGGATAGTTGTTGTATTCAGAGTTCTTCCATCCCCTTTGGAACCATATTCTGTAATTAGAAATTCCTTGTGAGATTGGGTTGTTTTTTGTGCAGCGCATTCATAACCAATTAAGAACAGGTTAATCAATAAGGCAATAAAAAACAGTTTTAGTTTAATTTTTGACATTTTATTTTATTTTAAAATCAGCAACGCCTATCAAACTAAAACTGCTCTTATTGGGGATGAATTTCCGATAATCTTACTTTTTGATGTAAGCTTCTAATTTATCCAAAGTATTTAGTTCCTGCTCTCTTGCGCATGAAGATATAATCTTTGTTTCTAATTTTTTAGTTGGTTTTGATATTAACAAATATTGTGTTCCATCGTCGTCATTTTTAACATAATCTTTAGGATTATACATGATAGCTGCACCCACTTCAATGATTTCAGCAGCAACATCTTCAGGGTGTTTTCCCCATACAGCGATATAGTTAGCTCCTTTTTTAGTTTCAAACTCTTTAAAATAATTGATTCCGGTTACAAATTGTACTTTTTCACCAGTTAGACTGAAAGCTTCAACTTTTGCTTCTCTTTTTCCAGAAAATACAGTTACACGAACTAAAATATCTACTTTTTTTCCTTTGTAAGGCACTCCTCTTGAAATCATTTCCATCCATGAAGTTGTTTCTGTCTTTCCAACACGGGCCAAACGATTCGTAACCGGGTTCAACGGAACAACTTTTTCTCCGTCCCAAAGTTTTACTCCTCCTAAACCCACTGTTGATGCAACTTTATAATAATCAGCTCCCCATCCTTCTTTTTGCTGTTCCGGAGTTGGATACCATTGTGCTTTTTTTAACTCTAAACCTGCTTTCGCTTTATTATAAACGTCGATGGCCACTTTATCACTAAAATAAATTCTCAAAGCCATCCATTCATTTTCAATCGCAGGCCCGTGATGCCCAATTGTTTTGTATAAATCTCCTGATTCTGAACCAATATCAGTCAAATAAGTAATTTTATCAGACTTCATATACAAACTCGTGTCAGTATTATTTTGTGCAAAACAAGTACAACCAATCAGCAGAGCGGTAATAAGTGATAATTTCATAATTTCAATTATTTATAGATTAATTTAATTTTCGTAAAAATAAAATAACCTTTCCATAATACACTAACATTTTTTATAATATTAAGAAATTGTCATTGTATGTCTAAATGGCGTATATCCTGTAATATAAACATGTTCTCCAATGGTACGCAAACTTCCATGATGATACGTATACTCTTCACTATCTAGATTTTCTATGTTTAAATGTTCACATTTCCCGGGGCCAAATAGTATTGTATCGGTATCGGTTCCCTCAGAAATTTCTCCTGTCCCTGATTTTAGAAAATAATTATTTTTTTTAACCAATGTTGCTCCGGTTATGTTGCTTCCTTCCTTAAAACACATTTCGATAGTTACTTCAACATTTGGAGGACCATCCACTTTAAAATCCAAACTTAGCGCTCCCTTATTTTCTGTAATTTCAATTACCGTAACTTGTTTTTTTACATTGCTTTTTGTTCTGGAATCAAATTCCATTTTATTCCAGAATCTTCCATCCTGCGATTCAGATAACTTGTAATTTCCATCAGCTTTACGATATTCTTCGGCAAGAGGCTGGTAATAATCAGCTTCTTTGGTTTCTTTCAAAATGTATCTATTTCCTTCTTTCACTATTCCGTCACTGCTAAAATATCCCATTCTGAAAAACGAAGTCGAAAGTCGCATATATTGTAATATGGCATCTCCTTTTCGATACATTAAAAAATTTGGATTTGAAGATCTTCCGGAAACAATCATTATTGGTTTGTCATTACCGCCAAAGAGTGTTGCAGAAATTTTTCCGTTTCTGATTCTGGCTAAACTTGAGATTGCAAAATACTTTTCAAAATCATTTGCAACTTTTCCATCAGTCTTAATTTGTTTTTGAAGTTCCTCATTTTCCATAAAAAATGCCAGGGAATTTGATAAAATATCAGTGGTAAATTCGGGAAGATTTTCAATTGTATCAACCATATATTTAAACATTGGATTTCCAGTACGGATTGCCATATATCGATAAGGCAAATAAAAGTTGGTCACTTTTAAATTCATAAACTGATCCTGTCTTTTGGAATCTACTGTAACCAAATCACCATTGGTTTCTGTATAATAAAAATAAGTCGTCAGGTTTTTATTTACGATATCTAATAACTTAGGTCTGTTTAAGAGCCTTGCCATTGTATTAGGGCTTTATCAATAACAGCAGAGTAAATTCCGCTTCGTTCTGAATAATGTCCGTCAGCATTCATATAAATCCCTTCGGCAAGCCATTCATCAATTCTTCGAACATATCTGGCATCAGGGTACAAAGAATTAATGTTTGCCAAAGCAGCACAGACAACCCATCTGTGATTTGGCGTATGAACACCTCCTGTTATCATCGCTTCGCCTGCATTCAGAATAAATTTTTTCAGTTTATTTTTTAACGGAACTAAATCATTTTGGTTATTACTTTTTAGTAAAGCAGCAGCAGGGCAAATATATTCTAAAACAAAGGCAGTGTCAGGAGGAGATTGCCTGTTGCCGCCTGCATCTAAAGTTCCATCATCATATTGTTCTTTTAATAAAATATTAATTGACTCATTGAGAGTTTCAGTAAGAACTTTTGACTTAAAATATTCTGATTCAGAATTGCAAAATGAAGCTGTCATTGCGGTTATTGAACCTGCAACACCCCTGAAACTGCTTAGTTTAATAATTGGATCAAGCGGTTCTTTATTCAATATGCTTTTAACTTTGGCATCATTATTCAAAATCAGCTTTTTCATTAATTCCATATCTTCTTTCGTTTTGCTGTTACTTGATAAATTATCATTAGCGAAAACCAAATCACTAACGAATATTCCCGCCAATGTCAGACCTGATAACCTAATAAATTCTCCACGGCTCATTTGTTTTTCCATATGGATATTTTTACTGATTCAACAATAATTTACTTATCAACTATTTTCACTAATGTCCAATTTATACCCAGAGGATTTTTAGTTATTTTACAGATTAAAGGGTATTCAGGATTTTTTACGATCCACATTTCGGTTTCATCAATCTGTGCGATTACATGTAAAGCCTCAACTGTTTTTCCTTCGATGACAATACTATTTTGATCTTTATTTTTATCTAAAACATAAATAGTATTGTTATAAATGAACTGATTCGTTTTTTCTAAATGCTGATATGCTGATTGGGAAATCATAAAAAAGGTTTCTGTTGGTTTTAAAACTATAACCTCCAAATCCTCTCCCTGATTATAGCTCAGTGCATTTCCTTTTTTCAAAGCTTCCTGCTGAATTTTGATAGTACTGTTTTTAACGCCTTTTGTATTCAAATTAAAAACCAGTCCATCATCAGTCATTTTCGTGGTCAGTGTTAAAGTTCTTGTTTGACCATGCAGCTTGCAGATATAATGCAACTCGGTATTGTTTTTAATGGTGGGAAAATAACTTTGTGCGGAAACCATTTGAAATATTGCACAAATAAGGACGGTTATGATTGTATTTTTCATCGGTTGCTTATTTTGTTGGTGGTAAAATAGTCGTTCCCCAGGCTGAAGGTTTTGAATCCATTTCAAGAATCAATTCTCCGCCTCTCACAATATCATCATGCAAAATCCAGGCTTTGTTATATGGTTTTCCATTTAATAATGCTGATTTGATGTATTGGTTTTGATCACTCATCTTTTTAGCGGTAATCTTAAAGCTTTTACCTTCTTCTAATTGTAAAGTTGTTTGTTTAATTAACGGTGTATTCAATAAATAATAAGGCT
The DNA here is from genome assembly GCF_052113665.1 of Flavobacterium sp. W22_SRS_FK3. Lineage (NCBI taxonomy): Bacteria > Pseudomonadati > Bacteroidota > Flavobacteriia > Flavobacteriales > Flavobacteriaceae > Flavobacterium > Flavobacterium sp. W22_SRS_FK3. The sequence continues at coordinate 153,210 of NZ_JBGQOF010000002.1, forward strand.
GACCGGCGTTAGGATACAATCCCATCATGTGAAAAGCGAGCCACGAAGACATAGCACCGGAATCATCATTACCCGGTAATCCTTCAGCTGAAGAATTAAAATTTTCTTTGATGATAGTCCTGATTCTGTCACTGCTTAAATACGGTTTTCCGATCCAATGATACATGGTTGGCGCCAGGAAAGAAGGTTCATTAGAAACATCATATAATTTAGTATCAAAAAAAGTATCCAGTCTGTTTTTGAAAGCCAAATCACCGCCCGATCTGCGAACAACTTCGGGGATATCATGCGGAATGCTTAACGAATATTCCCATGAAGTTCCTTCGTAGAAAAATACACACCAATGGCAAACGTACCAAGGAGATTCTGTAATTGTTGGCGTATATTTGTAAGTTGGTTTCTGAATTTTGGATTCCCCAAAAACAACATCATCCAGCCAATTTCCAGTAGCATCTTTTGGCATAATGAAACCTTTAGTACCCTTATTTTCATAATCTGAGCGCCATAAATTCTTCCAGCTGTCTGCTTGTTTGATGTATCGATTATAGATTTCTGTGCGATTTAATCCTTTTGCAACCGTAGCAATGTTATAATCATTGTAGGCATAATCAATCGTACGGTTTCCTGCACGGTCAATTCCGTATGGTACATAACCCAATCGAAGATATTCCTCTAATCCTCCCCTGCCTTCTCTTTCTTCGTTGCCTCCAGGCGGAACTTCTGCATCTTTAAGCATTGCTTTTAATGCCAGCTCATAATCAATTCCTTTTAAGTTTTTTACAAAAGCATCAGCAATAACTGTCTCTGCATTAGAACCACCTTGTGTACGACCGTTATCATTGCCGCTTCTGCCCTCAGGCAAATACCCTTCACGTTTATAAATATTCAACATTCCGTTAACAATTTCTACCTGTCGATTAGGGTCAATAAGGGTAATCAATGGACTCGAACTTCTAAAAGTATCCCAAATGCAATAGAAATCATCATAATAAGGCTCATCATTTGTCCATAAGGGATTCTCCCCAGTTCTGTTTACCGGCATGATCATCGTGTGATACAAACCTGTATAAAACATTTTTTTATATGCTACAGACGTATCATCGGAAACCTTAATGCGACTCAATAGCTGTTCCCATTTATTTTCTAAGGAAGACAAAACGGTATTAAAATTCCAGTGCGGAATTTCGACTTCGATATTATTTTTAGCTTTTAATTCACTTAAAAAAGAAATTCCAATTTTAATGTTTAATTCCTGTTTTCCATCTTTTCCAAAAGAAAGCAAAGCAGCTGTTTTTTTTCCTGAATCAAACTGAGCCGATTGATTGCTGTAAAATTTTCCATCTTTCCAGGTAACATATTTTGCAATAGGCTGGTCAAAAGTCGCCCAAAAGCAAACGGTATAAGCCCGGCCATTATTCCATCCACCTCTGATTCTACTGTATCCCCTAACTTCAGTATCTGAAACAATTTCGATTTGAGAACCTACAAACTGCTGCGCTTCCCTTCCTTCAGGTTCAGGAGACTCTCCCAGAAAAAATCCTGGGTCAATTTTTAATTCTTTAGTTGCATTTTTAGGATACGTAATTCTGTAAAATGAAACTTTTTCGGTTGTTGTGATTTCAGTTTTTATCTTATTTTCTTTGAAAACCGTTTCATAATAACCCAATTTTACGTTTTCTTCTGCTCTGTATGAAGTTTGGTCTAATTTGTCCAATGATCCTGAAAAAGGCATAATCTGAATGTTTCCATATTTAGGTCCGCCACCGGTGCCGCTTACATGAACCTGACTAAATCCGGTTACTTCTTTAGGCAATGGCAGCCAACCGCTATTTGGATTTACCGTACAATCCGGACTTGGTTTTACCATTCCGTAAGGACATGAAGGACCTATAAAAACACGTCCATCACCTTCAGATCCAATCATGGGGTCTACGTAATTATGAAGCTGATTTTGAGCATCAGCATTCATGCAGAATAATGATATTCCTAAAAAAATGATAGCTTTAGTGGATATTTTCATTGGTTATTTTATTTGATAGCCATTAATTATAATTAAATATCATACTGAAACGTTCGATACCGAGCCTTTGACTCCGCTCAGGATGACAATCATATCAATATTACTGTTTGGATTTATTCGACATTTCCAAAATTAATTTCCCTCCATTTGTGATATTTTCATGAGAGATACTAAAATTATCTATTAATGTATTGTTGTATTTTATACTATTGATATAAATATTTTCGGCACTATTATTATCCGCTTCAATGACAAAATTTTTGCCTTTATAATAATTTTGATTCAGTTGAATTGATACTTTAGTAAACAAAGGACTTCCTATCTGATATTGAGGATTTTCTTCTGTTCCTCCGTTCATTTGAAACAAACCAATTTTAAGTAATACATTCAGGCTTCCCATTAATCCCTGATCTTCATCGCCGTTGTAACCTGTAGCAGGAGATAATCCGCTAAAAGTTTCTTTTAACACATTTCTTGTCCAGTATTGCGTCAGATTTGGTTTTCTTAATAAATTAAAAATAAAAGATGTCTGAATCGAAGGCTGGTTCCCAAAATTGATAGGAATACGGCTAAACTCCGGGTGTAATTCGGCATCATGTGAAGTTCCCGAAGTAAATTTTAATTTTTGAGCCGTTTCAAACTGAGTATTCAATTTTTCAACCGCCTTTTCTTTTCCGCCCATTAAATCAGCCAGACCATCAATATCATGTGGCACAAACCAGGTTGACTGAGCGCCGTTCGATTCTATAAAACCATTTTCATATTGATAAGGGTCATAATTTTCACGCCATTTTCCTTGTACATCTTTTGGACGCATCCAGCCAGATGTTTTATCGAAAATGTTTTGATAATTTTTCGATCTTGTCATGAAATAATCATAATCTTCCTGATGGTCTAATTTCTTTGCTAATTGTGCCAGGGTCCAGTCCTGATACGCATACTCTAAAGTCTGGCTTGCACCATCCTGATGACTTCCAAAATCACCTTCGGGAAGTGGATACGGAACAAAGCCTCTATCGATATAATATTTCAATCCTCCACCAATGTTTGTATTATGCTCATATCCTGCTTTTCCCATAATACCATTTAGCATATGATTCTTTTTGAGTGCCAGATAAATAGCTTCCAAATCCTCTTTTACAATTCCTTTTTGAATGGCTGTAACAATAAATGGTGTGGTCGAAGCCCCTGTCATCACATAGGTATCATTCCCACCGGAAGGACCCCGCGGAATCATGCCTCCATCTTCATAATATTGCATTAAAGAATGTACAAACTCATCCATGATTTCAGGGTAAACAAGTCCCCAAAGCGTATTGATAGTCCATTGTGCTCCCCAAAAAGCATCAGAATTATAATGATTAAATTTTGGTTTTCCAGCTGCATTGAGTGGTAATTGCCCTATTCTGAATTTTTCTCCTGTGTTATCAGGATAGGCACCATTTGCATCACTAATTATTTTTCGTCCCTGTAAAGCATGCCAAAGATCAGTATAAAATCTTCTTTGATCCACATCAGTTCCGCCTTCTACTTTTATCCTGCTTAATAAGTTATTCCATTCTATTCTGGAATCAGTAACAACTTTATCAAAATCCCAATGTGGTAATTCGGCTTCAATATTAACAGCTGCATTTTCAACAGAAGTATACGAGATGCCTGCTTTCATTAATATTTTTTTATCCGATTTCCCAAAACTGACTAAATAATTGCCTGTAGTAACATTTCGTTCTATTGAAATGACAGGCTCATTAAATTTAATTTTAAAAAATACGGTCAATGGTTTTGGCCTTCTGAAATTCGTACTCAAAACTAATGAACCAGAAAGCTCGTAATCCGTATTTTTTTCTAATTTCCCATTTGTATTTTCGCAAGGTCCAAGGATTGTATTTAAATTAAAGAGAATTGCCTTTTGCGCATTAATTGGAAATGTGTATTGATGAAATCCCACTCTTTTTGTACTGGTGAGTTCTGCTTTTATCTGATACCTGTTGAGGAACAAAGAATGATAACCAGGAAATATTTTTTCAGATTCGTGACTAAATTCAGAATGAAAATCTGAAAAGATATTTTGGGTATTTTCCTTTGTAATCGCTACTGGCATAACAGAAAGCCCGGACATTTGCCATTCATGTATATGGCTAAAACCTTTTATAGTATCTGTGGTATATTTGTATCCGCCTCCCCAGTCACCATTGATTTCTGTATCCGGATTTAGATTTACCATACCAAATGGACGGCTTGCAGATGAAAAGAAAAACCAGCGTGAATTTTCGGTATCAAGCAAAGGATAAACCCTATCTACCACTTCTTTGTTTTTGAAAGCAGAATTTTTTTCGGCTTTACATGACACTAAAAAAATAAGAACTAAACTTAATCCAATGCGTCCGGTTTTATAAAATTTATTTAGGGTCATCTTATTCTATTGTATTGACACGTACATTAATATTTTTATGCTGAATTGGCAGTAATAGAAAAATCACACGATATTCAAAAAATAGAATGCGTAATTTTCAAATCATCCTAAAAACAAATTTTAAAAAAAGGAGAAGAATTTTGATCTTCTTCTCCTTTTGAGAATTAAAAAAATTGTTTTTGGTATTTACTTTTTAATTTGGATATCCGTCATTTTGAGTCAAAGCTGGATTTAAAACTCTTGCATTCGTTGGAATTGGGAAAACACGACGATAAGTATCTGAATTTGTTTTATAGCCCCATTGGCCTTCATATTTTCCAAAACGGATCATATCGTTTCTATGCCATGCCTCCTGAGCAAATTCACGGCTTCTTTCTTTGTATAGTTCTTCTAAGGTTACACTGCTCCATGCAGCAGAAGTTGTACGGTTAGAACGGATCATATTTACTAATGCTACAGGAGTTTGACCTAAAGTCTCACCTCCACCACGAAGAATAGCTTCGGCTTTCATTAAAATTACATCTGAATAACGTAAAAATGGAACATCATTATTTTGATTACGATTTGTAGATGTAGCGTCCGGATAGAATTTAATATTTCTATAACCCATGTTCCAGGCAATTTCATCATTTCCTAAATCAAATAAATCAGGATTTTGGCGAGGTATAATATCTGGTGTTAAATTTACCTGGTATGTATAAACCGCACCACCATCTGATCCTGTATAAAACTGATCGTATCCTTTTTTTGTTGTAGTGACCATCACAGGAGTAACCCCGTCATTCATGTATTGCAATCCTGTTAACCATTGTCTGTTACGGATATCATTAGGGTCATTAAAATTCGCATAAAACTCTGGGAGTGTACTTCTGGGAGCACTTGGCGTAAATTGCAGGCCGAACTTAGCTCTTTCAGAACGAGGAACATCATAACGTGAATGATACATTTGGCCGTTGAAACCAACCGTTACAGCAGAAGGATCATAAGGAACTGCAAAAATAAATTCCTTCATTTGCGGGCCATTATTTGGATAAAACATTTGAAGATAAGTTGCTCTTGGTTCAATATTATATAAACCAGAACCAATTACTTGATCACATGCTGCAATAGCATCATTATAGCGCTGTGTTCCTGTATAAACTTCTGCATTCAGGTACAATTTAGCAAGCAAAGCATTAGCTGTTTGCTTGTTAGGTCTTCCGTAAGTTGTGATTCCGGAGGCTGGATTCAAATTAGGAATAGCTTTTTTTAATTCTTTTTCAATAAAATTAAAAACGTCTTTTCTACTTGATTTGGCATGAGAACTAAAGTCTCCATACAGCGTATCTAATGGAACATCTCCATAACTATCCATTAACATAAAATAAGAGATTGCACGCATTGTTTTTACCTCAGAAATCAAAGTCGCTTTTTCAGCACCTTCGGGCATAGCCTGATTTAGAATTGAAATTGTTTGATTACTAATCCCTATTACTTTAGAAGACCAGTCCCAGAAACTTCCTATAATACCATTATCTGGTGTCCAGTCATGATAATGCATAGCAATATAATTTCTGTTGTCAAACCAGTTACCTCCTCTTGCAGGCAGAATTGCTTCATCCGTAGATAATGATTGGGACCACCACCACGAGAATGAAAATTCACCTCTAAAGGCTGAGTATACGGGACCTGTTGTCTGTATATATTGTGTTGAATTCTGAGGGAAAACTTCCGGTGTAAGTTGTGTTGTAATTGGCACATCAAGATCTTCACAAGACCAGAATAAACCAACCATAAGCACAGGAAGTCCTATGTATTTTAATATATTTTTCATAATTTTTAGAATTTAATTTTTAGAAGATCACGTTTAAGCCAAACATAAATGTTCTGGTTTTTGGATAGAAATTATTCGAATCTACACCTGGAGCTGTTCCTCCTTGTTCTACTTCCGGATCAATTCCTGAATACTTGGTAATAACAAACAAGTTATTTATTGTTTGATATACACGTACACTTTGAATAAATTTACTCACTTTACCAAAATTATAGCCCAAAGTCATATTATCTAATCTAATATAACTTCCATCTTCAATAAAACGAGATGAATATCTATATGCGTTAAGATCATTTGGTGATTCATCACTTGCATCCGCTAAGATATTAGTCGTCATTGCAGTACTAGGCCTGAATAAATCAGCACGAGTGGCATTGAAAATTTTATTGCCAAAAACTCCTCTGAAGAAAATACTCAAATCGAATTTCTTGTACTGAAAATTATTTCCCCATCCTAATAATACTTTAGGCTGTGCACTTCCGGCATAGTGATAATCAACTCCAATAGCAGGAGTTGTAGTTAAACTACCATCTTTGGCAACATATTGAGAAACACCTGCTGAATTTTTTCCTGCATATTTAAGCGTAAAGAACTGACCAAGAGGTTTTCCTTCTTTAAAAATTTGTAAAGTACTTCCAGTCTGTCCTCCTCCATCAGGCTGAACTCTACGGATAGAATCTCCACCAATAAAAAATGGATTTGTTAATTTAACAATCTCATTTTTATTGCTTGCCAGATTTAAATTAGTTGACCATGTAAAATTGGCTGTTTTAACCGGGGTAGCTCCTAAACTTACCTCAATACCTTTATTAGACATCGATCCTCCGTTTGCTACAATTGATCCGACAGGCACTAATACTGGATTTACAGCATAATTAAAAATCATATCGGTTGTTTTCTTGTTGTATAGATCAACAGAACCAGTGATTTTTCCATTAAACAGTCCAAAATCAATTCCAATATTTGCTGTAGCTGTTTTTTCCCATTTTAAATCTGGGTTAGCTGCCTGGTTAGGACCATATGCTCCAATTTGTTGTCCATTATAATAAAATGTTCCTAAACTTCCCGAAATAAACTGAGCTGTATAAGCATTAAACCCTGAAGAGTTTCCTGTAACTCCATAACTTCCACGAAATTTTAAGTCACTAAAGAGTTTTTGGTCCTGCATAAAACCTTCTTTATCAACCCGCCATGCTGCTCCAACAGAAGGGAAGTATCCCCAACGGTTATTTGCCCCAAAAACAGATCCGCCATCTCTTCTAATGGTTCCCTGTAAAAGGTATTTATCATGATAATTATAGTTTAAACGTGCAAACTCACCAATTAAACGGGTTTTTTGATACGCTCTGCTGTCTCCAAAATTAACAACATAACCATTAACTGACATATAATTACTTAAGGCCAGGTTATTGTATCCTACATTATCTACAGGGAAATTTGTTGCAGTAGCCTGAAATCCGTCTCCCAATGTATTTTCCTGCCAGGAATATCCTAAAACAGCTTTTATTTTATGATCTCCTAATGTTTTGTCCCAGGTTAAGAAACTCTCAATAATATTATTAGTGTTTTCATAATTGTTTCTCAATGCTGAACCGTTTACACCAAAATTGATTAATGTTTTTGTTTGCGGTGGATCTGGGTTATTGTAGAAATTAGCACTATTATATTTCGAATAGTAGCTATCATAAAACTCACCATGTGAAGTCGTCAGTTTTTGATGTGCAATGTTTAAATTATACGTAAATCCAAAAGGCAGTTTTACTTCCGCAGTAAGATTACCGACAAGATTATTTGTTTTTGTTTCGTCTGTTCCGTGTTCAATTAAGGCTACGGGATTAAAATATCCGGTACTTGTGAAATTTTCAAAAAAACTTCCATCATCATTTCTTACAGGAGAAACAGGAAGATAACTTGCTGCCTGTAAAAGTACAGTATTTCTTTGTGGTACATTCACATATTTACTATTGGAATTGGTTACATTAAGTCCAAATTTAACTTTATCATCAAAAGCAAATTGTTCTACCGATAAACGGGCTATAATACGTGAAAAATCACTTTTTAAAAGCACTCCTTCTTTATTAAGAGAAGTTAAACTTGCAGTATAGCTCCCATTCTTACCACCACCGCTCATCGATAAGTTGTGGCTGCTTGATTTTGCTCTTTCTGACCTTAAGATTTCTTTCTGCCAGTTTGTATTGGCTCCTTTGTCATTTTCAGGAGTAAAATTCAAATTATTTTTTGTAGTGAATGCTCTCAGCTGATTAGCGTCCATCATATCAAGCTGATTAGAAACTTCTTCCCAGCCAACGTAACCATTGTAAGCAATTTGAGTTCTGTCCTTGCTTCCTTTTTTTGTCGTTACCATAATAACTCCATTGGCGGCACGATTACCATAAATGGCAGTTGCAGCGGCGTCTTTTAAAACATCAATAGTGGCAATATCATCTGGAGAAATTACCGAAATATCAACTCCAGGAACACCATCGATAACATAAAATGGTCCCTGAGAACTGTTTAATGTAGAAACTCCACGTAAAACTACCGAAGCCGTTTTTGTAGGATCTCCACTTGATGAGATATTAAGACCTGATACTTTGCCCTGCAGCAATTGTCCAACATCACTTATTGCTCCTCTGTTTAATTCATCTGCTTTAAGAGAAGTGACAGATGTGGTTAAATTTTTACGGGATCCTTTTCCGTAACCTACGACTACAACTTGATCTAAAGCGTTAGTAGCAGAAGCCAATCTAATTGTCAAATTTGCTTTTGATCCGTCTAATTTAATAGTCTGATCAGTAAATCCAAGAAAAGATACAAGTAGTACTGCATTAGGATTTGAAACAGATAATCTAAATTTACCATCAAAATCTGTGACTACACTATTAGTAGTACCTTTTTCAATAATATTAGCCGCGGGAAGGGGTAAATTCTTGTCATCTAAAATGACACCTGAAACTTCTGTTTTTTGTGCCCATGAATTAATTGATAAACCTAAAAAAAAGGCTAACAATAAAAGTTTAAGTTTTTCCATATTCAGTTAATTAGTTAAAAGTTTAGTCGAAATTAGTATTAAAGAATTGTTAAGAAATGGACAGGTTATTCAGAAACATGGATAATTTTAAGATATCCAGTAAAATCAAGGCTTTACAAGTTTATTCATAAGCCAATAGTTATTAAAATTCTTACTAATAATATTTACTTAGTTGTTAAAATCATCAAAAATTAAACCTTCTTAAAGATAAAAGAATCTATTTAAAAAAAATGTGATGTCATAATTTGATTGAAGTTTAATAATATAAAAAAACCTTCAGTTGAAGCTGAAGGTTATTATTTTTTATCTGACTGAAAGTTAATATATCCATCTCACAAATGCTTCCATCGCTGCATAGTGAGACAATCCAAGCTGATGATATAAATCTGCAGTCTCTCTGTTTCTGTCTTCGGCGCGCTGCCAAAATTCTCTGCTGTCTGAGCCCTGAAAAACCACTCCGTCTTTTTGTGACTGGTGTTTAAAAATTGCTTTTCTTTTTTCTAATACCTGATCCGGTCCCATTGGCACTGCCATTTCAATTTCATCAATTCCCCATTCCTGCCATGCGCCTCTGTAAAGCCAAACCCAGCAGTTTGTCATAAAATCTTTATTCTTCAAACGTTTAACAGCTTCAAAAACAGCATCTAAACATACTTTATGAGTTCCATGAGGATCTGCCAAATCTCCTGCGGCATAAATTTGATGTGGCTTTATTTTCTCAATCAAATCCATTGTGATCTGGATATCTTTTTCTCCTAACGGTTTTTTCTCGATTGTACCGGTTTCGTAAAACGGAAGATCCATAAAATGAATCTGGCTATCCGGTAATCCCACAAAATAACAGGTTGATTGTGCTTCTCCTTTTCGAATTAAGCCTTTAATGTTCCTTACTTCAGGAATATCAATTTCACTGTTTTTTTTATTCTTAAGAAATCTCAATGATTCCTTATAAATAGTATCAGCTTCAATACTTTTAATGCCAAACTTATCATTGTAATCACATACAAAACTGGCAAATCGCAACGCTTCATCATCAGCGACAGCTATATTTCCCGAGGTTTGATACCCAATATGTACTTCATGTCCTTGTTCATGCAGGCGTTTGAAGGTTCCTCCCATACTTATGATATCATCATCAGGATGTGGACTAAAGATCAGAACACGTTTTTTTGCAGGTTCTGCTCTTTCCGGACGTTTACTGTCATCGGCATTTGGTTTTCCTCCCGGCCATCCTGTAATAGTATTTTGAAGTTTATTAAAAATCTTGATATTAATATCGTAAGCCGGACCTAAATCTGCAAGCAAATCACTCATTCCGTTTTCAATGTAATCTGCATCCGTCAACATCAATATTGGTTTTTTCAAATGCATCGCCAAACCTAAAACTGCTTTTCGGATAAGAGTATCTGTCCAATCTACTTTTTCAACCAGCCAGGGCGTATTGATCCGTGTTAATTTTGAAGCTGCAGCTTTGTCTAAAACAAAAGTGGTATTATGATGTTCCTGTAAAAAAGAGGCCGGAACCAAATTCGTTACTGAACCTTCTACGGAAGATTTTATAATATTTGATTTTCCTTCTCCCCACGCTAAAAGTATTACTCTTTTGGCTTCCATAATTTTTTTTACTCCTAAAGTAATAGCTGTTCTTGGTGTATTATTCAGACCTGAAAAATCATTACTTGCCGCTACACGTGTGATGTGATCTAAGGCTACTAAGCGGGTTTTTGAATTTTGAAGTGAACCTGACTCATTAAATCCAATATGTCCATTACCACCAATTCCTAACACCTGCAGGTCAAGACCTCCCAATTCTTCAATTTTAGTTTCGTAATTGCTGCAGTAATCTGCAATTGCTTCTTTTGATAAAGTTCCGTCAGGGATATTAATGTTCTCCTTTAAGATATCGATATGATTAAATAATAACTCGTTCATAAATCGTACATAACTATTTATGGAGTCCGGTTCCATTGGATAATATTCATCTAAATTGAAGGAAACTACATTTTTAAAACTCAATCCTTCTTCTTTATGAAGCCGAACTAATTCTGCATATAAACTTTTCGGGCTAGATCCGGTAGCCAGACCTAAGATGCACAACTGTTTTTGAGATTGCTTTTCTTTTATTAAATCCGCTATTTCATTGGCTACTGATTTCGAAGCTATTACTGAATTTTCATAAACTACAGTACCAATATTTTCAAATCTTTTTTCGAAACTTGTAGCTTTATCTATATCGCTCTTTAACATCGCTTTTATTTTTTCTGATTAATATTAAATGATAATTCTTCTAGTACATTTCTTTACTTTTACACCATTTTACTTCCCATTGTTTTATTGATTCTCTTTCTTTCAATTCGTCAAATGGTATGTTTTTGATTACTGATTCCCTTTGTGCCTGTAAAAACATTTTCCATCTTGGCCAGTAAAACTCTTTATACATGCCCTTCCAAGCTCTGGATGCATAATCGTTTAGATGACCTTCTCCACCCCAAAGTGTAATTAATGTTTTGGCATTCTTTAAATATAATTTTGATTCAGCATCAGAGTTTCCATAATCCCATGCAGATTTCAACCAGTAATTCAAGTTGTTTAAAGGCTGACCAGACATTATATTATCGATATCTAAAGCCTGTTTTTCTATTTTTTTGAATAATTCATCTCCTTTTTTTACATCTTTCGAGTAATATGCGGCAACACATTCCATCAGCATATCGTCAATACGAAGTGAATAATAGTGTCTGGAAATATCTATTAAGTCATAAAGATAAAGACTTTTTTTATCGAAATTTTTAGCTTCTCCTTTTAAAATATCCAATGCCTGTTTTAATTTTTCCTTATTTCCGGGATTTTCTTTAAATTCTATTATTTTTAGCGTTGGTCTTTTAAAAAGCAAATAGGCTCCCGCCCTACTATCCCACCAGCGAGTTTCCCAATATTTAACATTATATACGGATTCCGTCAACAATTGCCAGGCTTTATAAACAGGCGCAGAAGTTTTTTTGCCATATCTTGCCTTGAGATGTTTTGATAACCATTCATCAACTGATTCTTTTCCTTGTGTCCACGGAAGATCATAAATAAACTCGTAAACTACTGAGTTATTATTCAAACCTTCTGGCATTACGCCATAGCCAACAAGATTTCCTTTATTAGAATTTTGTAACAGGTTTGTAAGTTCATTTTTGTAGAAATTTAAATCTCCATAAACTGGATTAGATCCTCCATAATTATGTACATAACCATATGCCCATTGTTTTCCATAAAAAGCTTCCTGATTTTCCCATACCTTATATCTGTCGTTTGCATAATCCTGAATAATCAGCCTGTCATCTGGAACTTTGCTAAGAAAAGCTTTCGTTGCTTCTTTAGTCCAAAATTCTTTATTGTCCCCAAAAAGCCAGCCCTGCATAACCCAGGTAGCTCCCGGTGAAGCTTCATTAATAGTTTCGAATATTATTTTACCGTAATGTGATAGTTCTTCATATTTATGTTCTTCAGAAACCGGTGGAGTTATTTCATTAAAGGAATCGGCTAAATAAAATTCGGATTGTCCATAGAATTCGGTATACATTTTTATAAAACGTATTCCTATTTCCTTAAACAAGGGATCATTAGGATCTAATAAATATGTACTTTCAAAACCTCCTCCAGACCATGATTTTAATTCGCTGATTTTTGAATTTGGATGTTTCTCTGCAAATGCTTTCGGTACATAACCACTAAAAGCAGGGACTACAGGATGCATATCTAGTGATCTCATTTTTTGCAATACATTCTTCTGAATGTCTTGTTTTTTCTTTATCCATTGTTGTGGTAACGAACCTTCCAGACTATTAATATTGCCCATTCTTTGCCATGGTAAAAAAGCAGGTCCTGCAAAATGTTCCTGTAATTGACTATCTGTCAATCCGTATTCTTTCCACAATTGCTGCCAGACAGCCTCTTGTCCTTCCATTGCTGTAGGCAGATTAATTCCGTGAAATGCCATCCAGTCAATTTCCTGTTCCCAGCGTTTCCAGTCCCACCAGGGAGTTGTATAACCAAATGTACAGGCGTTTAAATATTTTCTGTACTTAAAAGGAGTGGCTATTTTTTTTGAATATTTTGGCCATGTCTTTGGTAAATCAATTCTGTTGCCTTCCCAGCTAATTGAAACTGCACCAATATCTTTAAGAAAAGTATAAGCAGCGTAACAAATTGAAGTATTTGATGTTGCGGTAATTTTTACTCTGTTTCCAATCGTTTCTACTTCAAACGAATCCGAGTTGTTTTGATCTGTACTACTGGCAATATGCAAGTCAAACTCTTTTGCACGATTGCCAATGAGTCTTTCTATTACGGCAAATGAACTTTTTGTATCCTTATCAATTTGAGAATACACATTTGGAGCAAACAAAAATAGCATCGCTAAAAACGGACTAACACTATTTATTAAGTAACTTTTAATTTTCAAACACTCACTTCTCATATAGACACATATTTATTAGATTAAAACTGACTTATTTGCTTAAAAAATAAGTACAAAAAAGAGGGAGACCATAATTAATCTCCCTTTAAAACCAACAAAAAAACTAACTCAAAATTTAATTCCAAATATTTTACAACATTAACATTTAGCATCTGATAACGTTCAAATAAAACCAGACATTTAATTAATGATAAAATTACAGGTAAAGAATCTTTAAGAGATGGACACATTAGTCAAAACAATGGACATTTTTTGCATTTTTTTTAGTGCTTTCATTTACTGAAAATGAAAAATATTTTGCTAAATGATTTACCCAAATAATACTATATGAGACGAAAAGAAGTCTCTCAAAACATAAAAACTCCTTTCAAAATAATTCGAAAGGAGTGTTTTTTTTGTGTTTAAATTTAGTTTTTTGGGAAAAATAAACTAAGATAACTTATTATAAATTCATCTTTTTGGCATCTTCAACAAACTGTTTCAGTCCAATATCAGTCAATGGATGTTTTAACAAACCTTTAATTGCAGACAAAGGCCCGGTCATAACATCAGATCCAATTTTAGCACAATTGACGATATGCATTGTATGTCTGATTGAAGCCGAAAGAATTTGTGTCTGATAATCATAATTATCATAAATCTCCCTGATTTCTGCAATTAAATGCATTCCGTCTGTAGAAATATCATCTAATCTCCCTAAAAATGGAGAAACATAGGTAGCTCCGGCCTTAGCGGCTAATAACGCCTGTCCTGCTGAGAACACCAAAGTAACATTGGTTCTAATTCCTTTTGATGAAAAATATTTACAAGCTTTTACACCATCCGCAATCATAGGCAATTTCACGACTATTTGCTTGTGCAAAGCAGCCAGTTCCTCCCCTTCTTTAATCATTCCTTCATAATCTGTAGAAATAACTTCAGCAGAAACATCTCCATCTACAATATTGCAAATATCAAGATAGTGCTTCAAAATATTTTTTTTTCCCGCAATGCCTTCTTTGGCCATTAATGACGGATTTGTGGTAACGCCATCCAAGACTCCCATTGCCTGGGCTTCTTTAATATCTTCTAAATTTGCGGTGTCTATAAAAAATTTCATGGTTTTTGGTTTAAATTTTATTTTTGATTAAATAATAGTTTTCTGAATTACAATTCAATACAACTGAATTAGAAAAGGGATAGATTTATATGTAATTTAAAAAATGAAAAATGGTAAAGAAATCAGCGTGAGAACAGTTTTGAAATGTTCTTTTTTTTGAAATAAAAATTTAAGACCGTTGACAATTTAAAATTCAACGGTCATAATTACTAAAAAATTAGCTGATTTTCTCTGGCAAATAAAACTAACCTAAACATTTGCCAGAGATAAAAAACTACAAAAAACAATCTTGATTTTGGTTTTATGAATAACCAAAAATTATTTTTTCTTTCTTCGATCAATTAAATATATTGATTGATAATATTTTCGAACAATTCTTGTTTACCGCTTTGAAGATTTAGTTCTCCATTTTCGTTTGCGATAGTATACAAGTCTTTAAGGCTTAATTTTCCGTCAGCAAAATCTTTACCTTTTCCGGAGTCAAACGAACTGTATCTTTCTTTTCTTAATTTTTCGTACGGAGAAGAAGTAATGATTTTGTCTGCTGTAAGTAATGCTCTTGCAAAAGTATCGGCACCACCAATATGCGCTAAGAAAACATCTTCTAAATCAGTTGAATTTCTTCTGATTTTAGCATCAAAATTCACACCTCCGCCTTGTAATCCGCCAGCTTTTAAGAAAACAAGCATTGCTTCAGTAGTTTCCTGAATGTTATTCGGAAATTGATCTGTATCCCATCCGTTTTGGTAATCACCTCTGTTAGCATCAATACTTCCTAGCATTCCTGCTTTCGCAGCCACTTCCAATTCATGTTGAAAAGTATGCTGTGCTAAAGTGGCATGGTTCACCTCAATATTGATTTTAAAATCCTTATCCAAACCATATTCTTTCAAAAATCCAATTGCTGTTGCCGAGTCAAAATCGTATTGGTGTTTGGATGGTTCCATTGGTTTTGGCTCAATAAAGAAAGTTCCTTTAAAACCTTGTGATCTAGCGTAATCACGAGACATCGTTAAAAACTGAGCCATGTGATCCAATTCTCTTCCCATATCGGTGTTCAGTAAAGACATGTAACCTTCTCTACCACCCCAAAAAACATAATTTTCTCCATCTAAAGCGATAGTTGCATCCAAAGCAAGTTTTACTTGTCCACCCGCTCTTGCCACCACATTAAAATCAGGATTTGTTGCGGCTCCGTTCATGAATCTTGGATTTGAAAAACAGTTCGATGTTCCCCAAAGCAATTTAATTCCTGATGCTGCTTTTTTCTCTTTTAAATATTCTGTAATAAATGCTAAACGTTTTTCTGATTCAGCGAAAGTGGATCCTTCAGCAATCAAATCGTAATCGTGAAAACAGAAGTAATCAAATCCCATTTTGCTGATAAATTCAAAAGCAGCATCTGCCTTATCCTTTGCAGCCTGATATGGATCTGAAGATTGGTCCCATGCAAAATTTTGAGTTCCCGGTCCAAACGGATCGCTACCTTGTCCGCAGAAAGTATGCCAGTAAGCAATTGCAAATCTAAAGTGCTCACGCATTGTTTTTCCTGCTACAACCTGATCTGGGTTGTAATATTTAAACGCTAAAGGATTATCAGATTCTTTTCCTTCAAATTTAATTTGACCGATACCTTTGTAGTATTCTTTATTTCCTAAAACTATCATTTTGTTCTTTTATTTATTTATTAATATTAATTCTAATTCTTTTTTCCAGTTTTGATATGCTTTCTCGTATTCCTCTTTGTTTTTTAGAGGCAAAAAGGTCATTACGTGATCATTGGTTGTAATACCTGAACCAAATTTTTCAAAGTCACCATCTGTTAAGCCTACAGCTCTTGCTGCACCTACTGCGCCAGTTGTGTTGTATATTTCTATTTCATGCCCGATCAATGTTGCAATTGTATTCGAAAAAATTTCAGAACGGAATAAATTATCATTACCGGCTCTGATCACATTAATTTTGGCATTATCATCTTTTAAACATTCCATTCCATACACAAATGAAAATGCAATTGCTTCCAAAGAAGCTCTGTATAAATGCGCATTGGTATGAATATTAAAATTGAGATTTAAAATATGGGATCCAACATTTTTATTGTTAAACATTCTTTCAGCACCATTTCCAAACGGAATTACAACCAGTCCTTGCGAACCCACATTTACCTGAGATGCTTTTTCATTCATTTCTTCATAGGACTCATTTCCTGTATTATTGCGCATCCATCTATATTCGATTCCGGCTCCATTGATATTCAGTAATTTTCCAACTCTCGGATTTGATTCTGAATAGTTTACATGAACGAAGTTGTTTACACGAGTACTTTTTCCCGAATTTGTTTCCGTAACAGCATAAAAAACCCCTGAAGTACCTCCTGTTGCTGCTACTTCTCCTGGGCGCAGCACATTTAATGATAAAGCATTGTTTGGCTGGTCCCCTGCTCGGTAAACAATCGGAATTCCAATTGGAAGTCCGGATTCCTGTGAACCTTTTTCGTTAATAACACACTGATTAGTAAAATTTTCTACAATATCAGGAGTCAGTGACTGCTCGATTCCGTAATAATCCAAAAGCCAGTCAGCAACCTTATTTTCTTTATAATCCCAAAGCATTCCTTCGGACAGACCATTTTTAGTAGTTGTTACTTGTCCTGTCAATTTCAAAGCTATGTAGTCACCAGGAAGCATGTATTTATCAATTTTGCGGTAAATTTCAGGTTCATTTTCTTTAACCCATTTCAGTTTTGAAGCGGTGAAATTTCCCGGTGAATTCAACAAATGTTCCCCACATTTTTCGGCTCCAATTTCAGTGTAAGCTTTATTGCCAATTTCAATCGCACGGCTGTCGCACCAGATAATTGAGTTACGCAACGCTTTACCGTTTTTGTCCACAATTACCAATCCGTGCATCTGATAAGAGATACCAATTCCCTGAATTTTAGATGCATCAATATTAGCTTCTTTTATGGCTCTTTTTGTTGCCGTACAAATATACTGCCACCACATTTCAGGATCTTGTTCTGCCCAGTCCGGCTGTAATGACAAGATTTCCATTTCGTTTTGGGGCTCATTCAAGACAATTACTTTTTTGCCCGTTGCTGCTTCAACCAAGGCAACCTTGACCGAAGAGCTTCCAATATCATATCCGATATAATACATAATTTATAATGATTCTCTTAATATTAAATTTGTTGGCACATAACACTGCATAACTTCATCATGTGTTATAAATGCTGCTGCTTGGGTTCCTATCTCCTTAAAATCAGTTGAAACAACCGAAATTCCTTTGTATATGAATTTTTTCATTGGAGTTTCATTGTAAGATAAAAAACCAACATCCTGTCCAGGCTCCAGTTCCTTCTCTTTGCATTGCTCTAAAAAATGTCCCAAAATCCTGTCGCTGATACTGATGTAAGCGATTCCTTTTTCAATTTCAAACTTTTTTGGATCTGTGATAATTTCATTTTCAAAATTAAAATCGGCACAAAATTTCTTAAAATTCTCTAATGTTTCTTTTGGATGATTTGTATAAGTAGGATAAACAAAGCAGATGCTTTTGTACTTCTTAAATAAATCAACCGCTCCATTTAATGAATTATAAAATGCTTTTCCGAAATCCTGAAAAACATAATTATTTTCTTTTTTTGAATGTATATTCCAGTCAATCAAAAGCAATTTATCATTCGAAATTGCCGATAAAATTGATGATACTTCCTTGTTATCAAAATTCATTACCACATATTTATAATACTTCCCAACGCTATTATTAATTATGGTTTTAAAAACATCAATATTATAGTGATGAAATTGAACATCGGTAATAACATTGTCAGGCAAATTATTCACAAATGAATGGTACAAAACCTCTTTATAGGCTTTAAAAGTATCCAGTACCAAGAGCACTTTTCTGGTTTCACCGGAAACATAATACCCTTTATTCGGAACAGAATCAATTGTTTTCTGATCTTTTAAAATTGAATATGCTTTAAAAACAGTATCTCTTGACAACTGATTTTCTTTGCAAATTGCGTTAACAGATGGTAGCAAATCTCCCTTCTGTAAAATATTCTCTGCAATAGCATTGTTTATTCCATTTACCAATTGCTGATACTTGGGAATATCACTATCGTGATTAATTACAAATACAAATTTCTCCTGTTCGTCGTTCATTATACTGTTCCGTTCTGTTCTGGTCTGCTAAAGTAAGTATTTGTTTTATTTAAAAAAATAGTTTTTTGTCAAAATTTGTTATGTTTCAAAAAGATATAATGATCATTATATTGGTTGTAACAATCAACTAAAATCTTAAATTAAATCTTCCTTGCTCTAATTTTTTGTAATTCTCTAAATTAAATTTATAAAACTTAGCGGCCCTATGCGAAACATCTTCTTGTTTCTCATCTAAACCAGACACTAATCCCATTTTAAAAAATTTTCTTCTAAAGTTTGATTTATTTATTTCTATACCCAAAATTTCTTCATATAGCTGCATAGCTTGTAATAACGTGAACTTTTCCGGCAATAAATTAAAACCTATAGCACTTTGGCAAATACATCTTCTTAATTCCTTTAAACTATAATCCAGTATCGTACGATGTTTATAATTTAAATGTAAAGCTTCGTCAATTTTCCACCATTGAACTTCTAACGATTGTAAATGATTTTCTAAATAAAGATTGTCCTTTTTTACTAAGACGTAATATCCAATAGTAATATTATCTGATGGCGAATATTGTGAACTACTATTAAACGCTTCAAGCTGTTTTATATAAAAAACTTCAACTCTAATATATTTTTTTAAAATCTGATTAGAAGTGCTTTCGATAGTTTCTCCTTCAGAAATCCAATGACTTGGTAATCCCCAATTTTCTTTTTCATTATTAACTAATAAAACTTTTAATCCGTCTGTATCAAAATGGAATATAGCACAATCAATACTAACATGATATTGTCTGGCAGTTTCCGGTTTTCTATCACCATTTATTTCCATAGATAATAAAATTAAGTACTTGCTTTTTTTAATAAACTGAACTTTATCTACTTTTCATTACCATAAGGATCTATCGTATTTATAGAACCATCTTCATTGTAAGTAATTTCGGTTACTTTTATTGATCTTAAATGGGTAATCCCTTTTGAAAGACTGGAATCATGATAAAAAAGATACCATTTTTCTTCAATTTGACAGATAGAATGATGTGAAGTCCAACCAATTACAGGATTCAAAATTCGTCCCTGATAGGTAAATGGACCATAAGGATTGTCTCCAATTGCATAACAAATGAAATGCGTATCACCTGTAGAATAAGAAAAATAATATTTTCCATTGTATTTATGCATCCAGGGACCTTCAAAAAAGCGCTGCTCATTATTCCCTGCTAATAATACATCACCATTCTTATCGAGAATTTTAATTTCTCTTGGAGATTCATCAAACTGCTTCATGTCATCTGTCAACAAAGCAACGATTGGTCCTAATGCGGGTTCATTTGAATGAGGCTCTTCGTTTTCTTCAGAAAATTTATTGTTTCGGTATTTTTGAAGCTGTCCACCCCAAATACCTCCAAAATAAAGGTAAAATTTCCCGTCTTCGTCTTCAAAAACTGCAGGATCAATTGTATAGCTGCCTTTAATTGCTTCGGGTTCCGGAATAAATGGTCCTGTAGGCGAATCACTTATAGCCACTCCAATCTGGAAAATTCCGTCTGAACGTTTTGCTGGAAAGTATAGATAGTATTTACCATTTTTGCAAGCAGCGTCAGGCGCCCACATTTGTTTCTCTGCCCACGGAACATCCTTAACATGCAAGGCAACCCCATTATCTATTACCTCAGATTCTATATTTTCCATAGAAAATATATGGTAGTCTTCCATACCAAAATGATCTCCATTATCGTTAAAGGGAATCCCTGCATCAATGTCATGCGATGGATAAATATAAATTTTTCCGTTGAATACATGTGCAGAAGGATCGGCAGTATACATATGTTTAACTAAAGGTTGCGATATGGCTATTTTGTTAATTTTTTCAAAATTAATCTGTTCAATGCTATCTTCAGGCATAGTTGTATTTTGTTTTGATTATAATAATTTATGCTCTTCTTTGTTTTAAATCTGCCTCAATCTGTACTTCCATTTTCTTGTCAATTTCATAGAAAAACAATAATACTACTCCAATTAAAAAAGGAATTGCAGGAAAAATGCTTACCAATAATTTGATTCCGTTAATGGCGATATCTGTTTGTTGTGTCGAATTTGGAATGTAGTCAAAATGTCCTAAAAGCGATGTTGTTAATGCTCCGCCTATGCTCAATCCTGCTTTAAGTCCCACCATCATGGCCGAAAATATAATGGCAGTCGCACGACGGTTATTTTTCCATTCTGAATAATCTGCTACATCTGCAATCATAGCCCAAAGAAGCGGAATTGTAATGCCATAGAAAAATCCATGAAAAATTTGAGAAAAAAACATCAAACTAATTGAGGTTGGAGCAAAGAAATAAAAAGCAATTATAAATAAGGTAGAAATAAATAAAAACA
This sequence comes from Flavobacterium sp. W22_SRS_FK3, assembly GCF_052113665.1. Lineage (NCBI taxonomy): Bacteria > Pseudomonadati > Bacteroidota > Flavobacteriia > Flavobacteriales > Flavobacteriaceae > Flavobacterium > Flavobacterium sp. W22_SRS_FK3. The sequence goes on from NZ_JBGQOF010000002.1 coordinate 174,593, forward strand.
GTCCAAATACATTTCTTTTGCCATATTTGTCAGCGAACCTTTTTGATAATGTAATACCCACTATCATAAAAATGATTCCACCAGCATTAAACAATCCGAATCCTGCAGAAATTGGGTCATTACCAAAAGTATTTAATCCGATTGTTGAAAGAAAATTTAAAATAGGCTGTATAAAAAGTGCTAATTTTTGCTTGTCTACAAAATTCTCAAAATAATACACATAAGAACCACCTTTAATAGCAAGTGTAACAAAAACCAATAAAGTAAGTGTTAATGTAATAATCCAGGGTTTGTTTTTTATTAAATCACCTAAATCTTCTTTTACACTTGATTTTTGTTCCGGTTTTGGTACGATTCTTTCTTTTGTAGTTAAAAAAGTTATTAGTAGCATAATCGTTCCAATTATAGCCAATACAGTCATTACTTTTTCGATACCAATAGCCTTATCACCGTTTCCTGCACTTTTAATAATACCAAGCATAAAAACCTGTACAAAAAACTGTGCAAACATTACAGCAACAAACCGATAAGATGACATACTGTTTCTCTCTGACATATCCCCTGTAATGACTCCACTAAGCGCCGAGTAAGGCAAATTGTTTGATGCATAAAATAATAGTAAAAGTGAGTATGTAACAACTGCATAAATTACCTTTCCCTGATATGAAAAATCAGGTGTTGTAAAAGCCAAAAGTGCAATAACTCCTAAAGGAACTGATGTCCACAAAATCCAGGGACGAAATTTACCCCATCGTGTATGCGTCCTGTCTGCAAGAGCACCGATAATAGGATTAAAAATAAAAGCGGCAATTAGACCTACAACCAGCATTATTATTGAGGAATGCGTAGGAGATAATCCGTATATATCTGTATAAAAATAGGCCAGATACGTCATTAGAGTTTGAAAAACTAAATTGGCAGCAAGATCTCCAAGACTATATCCTATTTTTTCTTTAACTGATAATTTTTGTGAGGATAAATTCATTATTTTTTTATGTGGTTATGGATTAGGTTAGTTAAGTTTTAAACTTACATAGGAATACTATAGTAAATCTGAGGCTAAAATAACAATAAAAACAATCGGTTGTGTAATAATTTTTAAAATTATAAATTAATGAACTAAAATTTAATTCCTCACTTTTAACATAAAGTTATTAAAATTATAAAATAATTGCAATCGGTTGTGTAAACATATAAAATTGTTTTTTATCAAAAAAATTTTAAACTCATTTTTTTGAATAAAATTTCAAATTGAATTCATTTACTTATAATATACTAATTATCCTAAAATAAAAAAACTCAGATAATATTAGCAAAATAATGATTAATTCATTAATTATAAGAAGTTTATACCCTATTTCAAATCCCTGAAAATTATATAATCTGAAATTTTAATTCTATAAATATAAATGCTTTATGAGCTATAAATTTGATAGTATAATTCGGTCGCATACTTGTTATTTCTAAAGATATTCTAAATTAATATATTAAATAACTTTAATTCTAAATGCTTAATTTTTATTATTAACAAAAAATAATTAAATAATAAATATATGGATTTATATATTTTTTTAAAAATACTTATAGCATCAATTGCAGCAACATCAGCAATGACACTATTTAGTTATGTCATTTCAAAAAGCTTTAGAGAATTATATAAAGAACCAGTATTGCTAACTTTTGTTTTAAGCAAATTAAAACTTGATTTACCACTAAAAACAAAGACAACTATAGCATGGTTTTTACATTATTTTATAGGATTATTTTTTGTCACCAGTTATCATTTATTTTGGGTAAATGATATTTTAAAAACCTCTTTTTTGAATGCACTTTTATTGGGAGCCTTAAGTGGAATAGTCGGAATTATAGGCTGGATACTCCTATTTAAAATTGCCGACTTCAAGCCCAAAATAGATTTTAAAGGCTATTATATACAACTGTTTTTTGCTCATGTCATATTCGGTATAACAGCAACATTCGTATACTGTTTTCTTCAATAATTTTTTAAGTACAAAATCTTATGTCACTATCTAAATACAATCAAAAAAGAGATTTTAAGCAAACTCAGGAACCTAAAGGTGAAATTGAAAAGTCTACACAGGAACTGATTTTTGTGGTCCAAAAACATGCTGCCTCTCATTTGCATTATGATTTTAGGCTGGAGATGAATGGAGTTCTTAAAAGCTGGGCTGTACCCAAAGGTCCTTCAATGAATCCTGATGATAAACGCCTTGCCATGATGGTTGAGGACCATCCTTATAGTTACAAAGATTTTGAAGGCACTATTCCTGAAGGAAACTATGGAGCCGGAAATGTGATAATTTGGGATAATGGAACCTATAAAGCTGATAAACTAACAGAAACTCCTGAAAAAACATTATTAGGTAATCTTAAAAAAGGACATTTAAGTTTTATTTTAAAAGGTAAAAAACTTAAAGGTGAATTTTCTTTAGTCAAACTAAAAGGCAGACAGGAAAACGCCTGGCTTTTGATTAAGAAGAATGACAAATACGCAACCGATACCGACATATTAGAAAAAAACAAATCGGTATTGTCAAAAAGAGCATTGGAAGAATTGGAAGATAAATCTAAGAAAGCCACTCTCGCTGTCAAAGAAAAAACACCTTCAAAAAAAAAGAATGCCCCAAATGAAAAGGCAGCTTTTATTAAACCAATGCTGGCAAATATAAAAGAAAAGCCTTTTGATGATGCGGACTGGGTATTTGAAAAAAAATACGACGGATATCGTGCTATTGCTGTTATAAATCCGCCACAAGTCGAATTATTCAGTCGTAACGAAATGTCATTTAACTCAAATTTTAAAGCTGTTGCGGATGAGTTAAAAAAAATAGATCACACCGCAGTTTTAGATGGAGAAATCGTAGTGGAGGATGAAAACGGAAAAGCAAATTTCCAATTGCTTCAAAATTATATTAAAACAGGTTCCGGAACTTTAAAATATTATGTTTTTGATCTTTTAAATTTAGACGGGAATTCAATTACAGAATTGTCTTTGCTGGAAAGAAAAGAGCTATTGAAAATTTTATTTAATAAATATCAATTCAAAAACATTTTTTATTCAGAACATACTGTTGAAAAGGGATTAGAGTTATTTGATCTCGCCATAAAAAATAATGAAGAAGGCATTATTGCTAAAAAAGCTGACAGCAATTATAATGTAAATAGACGAAGTAATGACTGGCTTAAGATAAAAACTTCTAATCAGGAAGAAGCCATTATTATTGGAATTACTGAACCTAAAAATTCGAGAAAATATTTTGGCGCCTTATTGCTTGGTCAATATTATGGCAAAAGGTTACAGTTTATAGGAAAATGCGGGACTGGTTTTAATACCGAAACCCTGAAAGAATTGCACACTAAACTTAAGCCTCATTTTATCAGTAATTCTCCTCTTAGTGAAAAACTAGCCTTAAGAGACACTATTCAATGGGTTAAACCAAAGTTAGTATGTCAGGTTAAGTTTTCAGAATGGACACAGGATAAATATCTTAGACATCCTGTATACCTCGGTTTAAGAATCGATAAAAAAGCTAGTGAAGTTTTTGTGCCGTCAAATACCAAAAGCCCTGATTCAATAAAAAAAGAGATTATGAATACCAAACCAAAAGATAAAACAGAAAACGATTATGATTTGAAAGTAGGTAAAACCACGCTTCACTTAACAAATCAAAATAAAATATATTTTCCAAACGACGGGATTACCAAAGGAGAGATTGTGCAATATTATAATGAAGTGGCTGATCTCATGCTGCCCTATCTTAAAAACCGTCCCGAATCTATGAATCGATATCCAAATGGAATTGATGCTCCCAGTTTTTACCAAAAAGATGTTGATACAGAAAAAACGCCTTCGTGGTTAAAAACCAAAAAAATATTCTCAGAATCTAATGATGCAGATGTTAACTATCTAATTTGCAACAACAAGGAAACACTGCTTTATATGGCTAATTTAGGCTGTATAGAAATAAATCCATGGAATTCGACCATACAAAATATCGATAATCCGGATTGGCTGGTAATCGATATTGATCCTGATAAGCAGGATTTTACTGTTGTGGTAGAAACAGCCTTAGTTGTGAAAGAAGTAATGGATGAATTAGAAACGGAGTGTTTCTGTAAAACCTCCGGAGCTTCGGGATTGCACGTTTATATTCCGCTTGCGGCACAATATGACTATGATTCCATAAAAATTCTGGCCGAATTGATCGCTAAAGAAGTACAGTCAAGATTACCGGAAACAACATCCCTGGAACGCAGCATTAAAAAAAGAAACCATAAAATTTATATTGATTATTTGCAAAACAGAATTGGTCAGACTTTAGCAGCGCCTTATTCTGTCAGACCTAAACCTGGTGCAACTGTATCAACGCCATTAGAATGGAGCGAAGTAAACAGTAAATTACATCCGTCACAATTTACTATTAAAAATGTATTAAAACGATTTGAAAAAAAAGGAGATTTGTGGACTCCTGTATTATCTAAAGGTGCCGACATAAAAAAAATCCTCAAAAAAATTGAGGATCAGAAAGATTAAGATGATTTTTTCTTCTTGTTTTCAAGACTTGCTTTTAGCATTTCCATTAAATCACCTTCTTGTTTGTGTACTACTTTAAGTTTTCCGGGTTTTGATGTTTTTCCTTTTGCTTTGTTTTTGATGATCTCAAGAAGTTTGGCAGTATATTCATCTTTAAAATTACTAATATCAAATTTCTCTGTAAGCTGATCGATCAATTTATTGGCCATATCCATTTCTTTGGTTTTTGCTTTTGAAATGGCAGGAAGTTTAAGATCTTTTGTATCCCGAATTTCCTGTTCAAACCGAATTCGGTTCAAAACTATTGCTTTTTTATAAGGCTTTAAAATAGCAAGGCTTTCTTTGTTGCGCAAAACAAAACTTGTCACTCCTACTTTTCCTGAATTTTCGAGTGCATCCCGAAGAAGTGCATATGCGTTGGCAGCTCCTTTGTCAGGTTCAAGATAATAGGGCTGTTCATAATAAATACTCTGAATTTCCTTTTCATAAACAAAACTTTGAATATCAATAGTTTTTGTTTTTACGGCATCTGCAGCTTCAAAATCCTGATCTTCTAAAATAACATATTTATCGTCAATTTTATATCCTTTTACAATGTTAGAAAAAGCGACTTCTTTACCAGTATCTTCATTTACACGCTTGAATTTTATATTTGCGTGGTCTTTTTCGTCCAGCATATCCATATCCAAGCTGCTTTCTTCTACAGCTGAGAATATTTTAATTGGAATATTAATTAAACCAAAACTAATCGAACCCGTCCATATTGACCTCATAATAAATAATTTAAGATTGGTGTAAGAAATCAAATATTCCCTTCTACCCAATTTAGTGCTTTATTAAATTCTTCTTTTTTAAAACCGCGAAATTCACCAGGAACGATATAACTGAAACCATTTGTAAATGAAATAATTTCGTCAGTATCTGAAATAATAGCAGCCCTGTTCCATTTTCCTAAATGTTTCAATCCAATTAAGGCATCCTGCAGCCAGGCACCAGATGTAAAATTACCAATATCGGTATCTAATACCAATAAAAAATTAATTTCGTTAATTCTGTTCACTAACTTATCAATAGCTGGAACTACAACTGCTTTAAAATCTTCTTTAGTTACTTCGGCAAGCGCTCTAAAAGCAACTATATTATCTGCTGTATCAATTATGTGTATCATCGTTCATTTTTTTATATTCTACTTTCAAATTTAAAAATACTTAATAGAGATTTACTTATATGATATCTTTAAAGTTTTATAGAATAACTATCTCATTTAATTATATTTAAATTTTAAAAAGAATGAAGTTGATTCAGAAAATTGCTGATTAGAGGTTGCTAAAGAACGATAAGCAGTAAACGTCAGGTGTTGTTACGTAATTTTAAAGCTAAAGAATTGACTTTTCAACTTAATAAACTTCCTAATATAACCAATATGATATAAAAAGTCATTTATTTTATTTTTTATACCAAATTGGATATAATTAAAAAACCAAAACGCCCCAGTTTCGTAATTTGAGGCGTTTTTCTTTAGTGTATTTTAATCAAATTAGTGGCGATCATTTTGCTCATGATCTTAACCCTTGTTAGAATTCCCTTTAGATTTATTTGAATCATTATGTTCAGGACTTCCTTTTTTGGGTTGCTGTCTGTTATTGTGCTTGTCGTTTTTTACAGGTTTATTTCCTCTGTTTTTTTGAGGCTTACCATGATATCCTTTTGGGTAATCCGCTCTGTGTTTTGTATGATAGATATAAGGAGAATTTCCTTTGTAATCATTCAACACTACTTTATAACCACTGTACAAATCATATTGTCTGTATCTAGCCGGAAGTCTTCTATCGCGGATCCACTGACCGTTATTAACGTAGATGTACTGACTTTGGGAAACATCATAATAAGTATCAATATCCGGTAAATAATAATATCTGCTGTCATCATTTCCTTGTGGCGCCCAATTTGGAGGGGTTCCAATATTTACATTTATTGAAACCTGTGCGTGTGCAAAAACATTCATTAAAAGTAGTAATGCTAAGCCTAATCTTTTCATCTTTTTGTTGTTTAGTATTAATTGATTTAAACAAAGCGAAAGTAGTGCCAAAAGCTAGGTTTAACCGATCTATTATACAGAACCATTGTACCAGTCGACGAGCATTGATTTTTATCCGACATAATTTAGCTAAGGTTTTTTAAAGAAGCTAATCCCGCTATCCGTTGCAATATTTTATGGCGAACCCCGCCACAAAATGATTTTCACTACTATCGGGGCTAGGCAATCATTTTCATAAGAATATTATCATTTAATATTAAAACTCAAATCAGCCAAAAAAAAACGCCCCAAATACTGAGGCGCTCTTCGTTTTAACAATTTAATTAATGATGATGATCTGAAATTCTATTTCCAGCCACCTCCTAAAGCACGATACAAATCAACAACTGCTTGTAATTTTTGTAAATTATCATTGATACCGCTTAATTGAGCAGCCAATAAATTCTGCTCAGATGTCAATACATCTGTATAATTGGTAGCCGAACTGTATTCTAAAAGCTGTTGTGTATAATCAACTGCTTTCGCTAAGGCTTCAATCTGTTTTTCTCTGGAATCCTGCTTGTCAACAGCCATTTGATAAGCGTATAATGCATTCGAAACTTCCTGACCTGCTGTTAAAAGACTCTGCTGAAAATTATTATAAGCCTGTAATTGCTGTGATTGAGCTGTTGTCAATCTCATTTTATTAAGTCCCTGATTAAATATCGGCTGAGTCAAACCACCAATTATCGAGTAAAAGATTGAGTTGGTAAAAAAGTCTTTTAATTCCAAATTCGAAAAACCGCCACTTGCTGTAAGTGTTAAACTTGGATAGAAATATGTCCTCGCCAAATTGGTAGATTCAAAGGCAACTCTGAAATCAAATTCAGCCTGCCGAACATCAGGACGGTTTTGCAATAATTGAGAAGGTAATCCGATTGCAATATTTTCCGGAATTGACTGCGTTCCCAAAACTCCCCTGTCAATCGGTCCCGGTGCCTGGCCTAATAAAATATTAATCGTATTTTCAGTTTCACGAATGCTTTGTTTTAAATCTGGGATTAAAACTTCTGCAGCATACTTATTAGCTTCACTCTGCACTACTGCTGCTCCGTTAACAATGGCACCTTCTTTTAAAGCTTTAATCGTTTCAACATTTTCAATACGGCTTTCTAAGGTTTCCTGCGTAATTTTCAATTGTTTATCATACGCTAATAACAGAAAATAGTTGTTGGCAATATCTGAAATCAATTGTGTCTGCACCGCCTGTTTTGCCGCATCTGTTGCTAAATATGAAGCCAAAGCAGCTCTTTTTGAACTGCTTAGTTTTCCCCAAATATCAGCTTCCCACGAGGTACTCAAACCTAATTTATAGGTAGTAGTCAGGGTATTGATATTAATTCCGGGTGGAAAATTAAGTCCTGCTTCTGATTGTTTATTACGCGTTGCGTTTGCATCCAGTTGTAATGTTGGATAATAAGCCAATTTACTTTGTCGCAGCGACGCTTGAGCCTGAATAATATTCTCAATAGCATTTTTCAGATTAAGATTATTGTCTAATCCTTTTTGAATTAGTGCATTCAGTTTTTCATCTTTAAAAACACTTTGCCATGGCATATTGGCAATTGTTGTCGAATCGGCAGAAGCCTGATCACGAAACAGTTTATCTGTTGAGAGTGTTGTTGGTCGTTCGTACTTTTTGGTAATGGAGCAAGCACTTAAAAATACGGCTGCTACTACCAGTACAAAATATTTATTTGAACTATGAGTCATTTCTTCTGAATTAAATTATTACTCTTTATGAGCTTCGATCAATTGTACTTCCTCGTCATCATCTTCATCATCTTCATCATCATAACCATCTTTTGCCGGACCGCTTACTTTTTCCTGTAAAGTCTGGAAAATGATAAACAATACCGGAATAACAAATACCCCCAAAATAGTCCCGATTAACATACCGCCAACTGCCCCGGTTCCAATCGATTTATTCCCTACAGCTCCCGCTCCGGTAGCAAACATTAAAGGGACAAGTCCTAAAATAAAAGCGAAAGAAGTCATCAAAATTGGACGTAAACGTGCAACAGCTCCTGCTATTGCTGCCTGAACAATTGGCAATCCTTTTCGTCTTCTCTCCAATGCAAATTCGACAATTAAAATTCCGTTCTTCGCCAATAACCCTATTAGCATGATTAATGAAATCTGTAAATAAATATTACTATTTAATTTGAAAATAATCGAGAACAAATATGCTCCAGCTAATCCAAATGGAATAGAGAATAACACTGCAAATGGCAGAATATAACTTTCATATTGTGCACTCAGTAAGAAATAAACAAACACTAAACACAATATAAAAATGAAAATAGTTTCACTTCCTGACGCTAGTTCTTCACGCGTTAATCCTGAAAACTCATAACCATAACCAGCAGGAAGATTTTCAGCGGCAACTTCCTGAATTGCTTTAATGGCATCTCCGGAACTATAACCTGGATTTGGTGCTCCCGTTATTGAAATTGAAGTAAAAAGGTTAAATCTTGAAATAGATTCTGGTCCAAAAACTCGCGTCATTTTTATAAACTCAGTAATTGGGGCCATCGTTCCAGAACTGTTTCTAACAAAAATTTTGTTCAATCCTTCAGTATTGGTTCTAAATTCGGCTGCTGCCTGAATCATTACGCGGTATTGTTTTCCGAATTTATTGAAATTCGAAGCATACAATCCACCGTAATATCCTTGCATTGTCGATAAAATAGTATTGACTCCAACTCCTGCATCTTTTGCTTTTTCTAAATTAATTTCCATCATATATTGAGGAAAACCTGGATTAAATGGTGTAGTTGCATATTGAATTTCTGGACGTTTAGAAAGTTTTTCTAAAAAATCTGTGTTTACTTTGTAAAAATCAGCCGTTGAGTGACCTCCTTTGTCCTGCAATTGAAATTCAAATCCTCCACTTTGTCCAAAACCCTGAATAGTTGGTGGCGAAATAAAGAAAATATTAGCTTCACGAATGCCGCTTGTTTTAGCAAAAAGTTGTCCAATTACATCATTAACACTTAAATCACGTTTGTCCCACGGCACTAATTTTACAATAACCATACTGTAAGCACTTCCTGCACCTGCAGTAAAGTTTTGACCCACAATACGAAGTGTGTTTTTAACTCCTGGAATTGTTTTAGCAATACTGTCAACTCTCTTTGCTATGATATCCGAACGTTCCATAGAAGCCGATGGCGGTAAACTTATATTTGCAAAAACAGTTCCCTGATCTTCAGAAGGTACGAAGGCTGATGGCGTTGTTTTCATCATGTAAAATAATGACGCACCAGCAATAAGAATAGCTGCTAATACAATCCATTTTTTTACAGAAAGAAATTGAACCGATCTTTTATACTTATTAGTAACATTATCAAATGCAACGTTAAATGAAGTATAGAATCTCTGAATAAAGCTTTTATGTTTATGATCGTCAGCATGAGGTTTTAAAAGTAAAGCACACAATGCCGGACTCAAAGTTAAAGCATTTACAGCTGAAAGTATAATCGCTACCGCTAAGGTAATACCAAATTGTTTGTAGAAAACTCCTGTAGATCCCGTAATAAAGGTTACGGGAATAAATACAGCAGCCATTACAAGCGTAATCGAAATAATCGCACCCGAAATTTCATCCATTGCATCAATCGTCGCTTTTTTAGATGATTTATAACCACTGTCAAGCTTAGCATGTACTGCCTCGACAACTACAATGGCATCATCGACCACAATACCAATGGCGAGCACCATTGCAAAAAGCGTTAATAAGTTTATCGTAAATCCGAATAAATTCAGGAAGAAAAACGTTCCTACAATGGCAACCGGAACTGCAATCGCCGGAATTAAAGTAGATCTAAAATCCTGAAGAAAAATAAATACTACGATAAAAACTAATATAAAAGCTTCGATCAAAGTATGAATTACCTTTTCGATAGAAGCATCCAAATTTTCATTAACATCAACAAGAATCGTGTATTTTACACCTTTGGGAAAACTTTTTGCAGCATCTTCAATCAGTTTTTTGGAGTTATTGATTACATCACGGGCGTTTGATCCAGGAGTTTGACTGATAGCCATCGCTGCCGATTCGACACCATTTGTTTTAATTGTTGAAGCATAACTTAGTGATCCTAACTCAACTTTAGCTATATCCCTCAGACGTAACATCTGTCCGTTTCCTACCGATTTTATGATGATATTTTCAAATTCATCTGCAGTTGTCAAACGGCCTTTATATTTAATTACGTATTGAAAAGCCTGGTTTCCATTTTCACCAAATTTACCAGGAGCTGCCTCTATATTTTGTTCTGCTAAGGCAACAGAAATATCACTGGGAATTAATTTATACTGCTTCATTACATCTGGCTTCAGCCAAATACGCATTGAATAATCTTTAGCCCCAAAAACGTTTACTTCACCAACTCCAACTACACGTTGAAGTTGTGGTACTAAATTTATCTTCGCATAATTTTGAAGAAAAGTTTGATCGTAGGCAGGATTTTCACTGTATAACGAGAAAATCAATAAGTTGCTACTCTGACTTTTAGTTACTGTTACACCAGCCTGTGTTACTTCAGCAGGCAATAAACTCGTTGCTCTGGAAACTCTGTTTTGTACGTTTACAGCAGCTAAATCAGGATTTGTTCCTACTTTAAAAAAGATTTTGATAGAGGCATTTCCATCATTTGTTGCAGAAGAGGTCATGTATGTCATGTTCTCAACACCGTTTATTTGCTCTTCCAGCGGAATTACAATACTTTTCAATACTACGTCTGCATTCGCTCCTGCATAACTTGCGGAAACGTTAACCGTTGGCGGTGCAATATCAGGATATTGTGCGATAGGAAGTGCAGCCAGTCCTAACACTCCTAAAATAACGATGATTACAGATATTACCGTTGATAATACTGGTCGTTGTATAAATTTTTTAAACATTTGTTTCTTATTTTAAGTCTGCGTAAACCGTTTCTGTACTTTGATTATTAGCTTTAATCTGGCTTCCGTCTTTTAATGTGGCCACTCCTTCTAATACAATTTGATCTCCTGCTTTAAGTCCGCTTGTTACAACGTAGTAATTTCCCGCACTGATGTCCATCACTGTAATATTGGTGTTTTTAGTTTTTCCATCTTTTCCAACGGTAACTGCGAAAATTTTATCCTGAAGTTCAAATGTGGCGCTTTGTGGAATCAATATTGCATCTTTAACTTCATTCGGAATACGAACTGTCGTACTGCTTCCGCTTCGAATAATGCTTTTTGGGTTAGGAAAACGAGCTCTGAAGTTCACAGAACCTGTTTCGGTATTAATTAATCCGTTTACGGTTTCAATTCGTCCTTTGCTATCATAAGGTGTTCCATCTGAAAGAACTAATGAAACCGAAGGCATATTTTTTATTTTTTCTGCCAATGTATTTCCGGGAGTTTTACCTTCAGTGAAATTGAGTAATTTTTTCTCATTGATAGCAAAATAAGCATATACATTTCCAATACTTGCAACTGTTGTAAGCGGATCTGCATTGGCTGAACTTACCAAACTACCTAAACGAAAAGGAATCGATCCCACAACACCATTAACCGGACTTGTTACAGTCGTATAACCCAAATTAGTTTTAGCATTTACCAAGGCTGCGTTTGCCTGGGCTAAATTTGCCATAGCTGATTCGTAAGTATATTGCGCCGACTCTAAATCATATTTACTAATAATTTCTTTTTCGACCAAAGGTTTTACTTTATTGACTGCCAGTTTTGCCGCACTTACAGAAGCCTGAGCACTTTTAATGCTTGCCGTGGCTGTACGAACTTGTTGCTCATATTCTGGCGCACTAATTTTAAACAAAGGTTGTCCTGCTTTTACGACAGCTCCTTCATCAACATAAATCTTGTCGATATATCCTTCTACTCTAGGTCGGATTTCTATATTTTGCTGTCCCTGAATACTCGCAGGGTAGTCACTATATAATGTTGCTGATTGCGGTTGTAAAGTCACCGTTTTGTACTCTTTGACTTGTGCAGCATCTCCTGGCTGTGCCGATTTATCGTTTTTACCGCAAGATGTAATAAGAAAAAATACTGAGAGAATACTTAAAAAGGGTTGCTTATTCATTGTGAAAAATGTGAAATTATCTATTAAATAATAAGCAAAAGAAAGAAAATAGAATACACAAAAAGTATCGAATAGACGAAGAGTGCAAGAGAATCGACAGAGATAACCTTACAGCCGATAGATATTTTTAAAAATTAAACAACTGTTTAATTTATGAACTCATCGGCTCTAACATGGTTTTTATGGAGTGTAAATCTCTCTATAGCGATTGATCCAAAATTACATTCAAATAAAGTGTAATATTGCTGATAAAAACATAAATTAGAATGTCCACAAACTTATTTAGACCTTATTTATTTACCGGATTACACATTCTTAGCTGGTTATTATTAGGATTTATCATGTTGTTTTACATCCCTATAACCTGGAATGTAGTACTTCCATCCGTGTTTTGGCTTTGGCAGATGATTATTTTAGTATTATTAATTATTCTTTTTTATTCTAATGCCAAAATCATAGTCCCAAAAACCATTATAAAAGATAATACATCTCCGTTTTTAGTTTGGGCTTTCCTTGCCATTTTTGTAATGCAGATAATTGCTTATTTTTATACTTCAGAAACAGAGCTTCATACTAAAGTCAGTGAGGTATTAGGATTTAAAAAATATAGAAATCCCTATTTTGACAATTATGTTTTGATGCTAACCTTATTGGTTTTAGGTATCAGTACAAGTTGGTCTATGCTTCAATATTGGCAGAAAGCGGCGCAGCATAAGCAAAAACTGGAACAGGATAAAACAGTAGCAGAATTAGCAATGCTGAAAGCACAGATCAATCCCCACTTTTTCTTTAATTCGCTAAATAGTATTTATTCACTTACCTATACAGATGTTGAAGATTCCAGAAGTGCACTGCATACTTTAAGCCGAATGATGCGTTATTTACTTTACAGCACAGAAGAAACAACAACATTGCTGAAAGAAGCCGATTTTATGAAAGATTTTATTTCTTTAATGAAACTTCGTGCTAACAGCAAACTAACCATTACAACTGATATACCTGAAACAATACATGATTATCCGATTGTTCCAATGTTATTACTACCTTTAGTAGAAAATGCTTTTAAACACGGTATTCATGCTACTGATAAAAGTGAAATTCATATTTCACTTTCTCAGAATGGTAGCCTTCTTGAATTTGAAGTAGAAAATACTTATTTTGCAAAAACTTCTACAACAGAGGAAGGCGGCATTGGACTAACCAATACAAAACGCAGACTTCATTTAATTTATCCGCATAAACATACCCTAACAGCGGGCATTGCTAAAAACGGAAAATACAACGTAAAACTGCAAATAACTTTAGAATAATGACAATATTAAAATGTATAGCAGTCGACGATGAACCACTTGCATTAAAATTGGTTCAGACCTTCATTGAGCAAACCCCTTTTTTAGAGCTCAGTTCAATCTGTGATAATGCCGTTGAAGCCATAACGATAATTAAAGAAAAGCAGCCGGATCTTGTTTTTTTGGACATTAATATGCCTAATTTAACAGGAATGGAATTAGCGAGACTTCTACAGGAACAGCCTGGACCAACTCCAAAAATTATTTTTACAACAGCATACAATCATTATGCAATTGAAGGTTATAAAGTTAATGCTATCGATTATCTTTTAAAACCCTTTAGTTATGAGGAGTTTTTAAGAGCGGCAAATAAAGTATTGAAAATAACCGAAGAATATTCAAATCATTACCAGCCCATTTCATCAGATGATGAGTTTTTTTTCTTAAAGGTAGAATACCAATGGGTACGTATTTCCATAAAAGATGTTTTGTATATCGAAAGTTTAAAAGACTATGTAAAAGTACATCTGGTCGATTCTCAAAAAACAGTTCTTTCCCTTATATCATTAAAGGCTTTAGAAGAAAAATTACCATCGTCAAAATTTATGAGAATTCATCGTTCGTATATTGTTTCGCTAGAAAAAATAAATGCTATTAGCAAGAACTCAGTTTTTATTGAAAAAACTGAAATTACTGTTGGTGAACAATACAAAGAAGCATTTAAAACCATAGTTGAAAAATGGCTTAAATAATTATCCCATGGAAAAAAGAAGTAATAAATATCATTTGACATTAAGTCTCAAACAATACGCAAATGGTGAAAATTCACCTGCAAAAGAGCTTGGAATCGAATTTGAAAATCACGATGAAATTTTTAGTATCATTGAAAGAATAAAAGCTAAAAACTTATTTGATAATGAATCAGAAGCAACCCAATTTGCATTAGGTTTAAAATTATTTGGAGAAATTAAATTGAAACACCGAAAAAACCCTCTTTTTGATGAAATAAATGAAGTGTTTCCTATCTTCATGAAGAAATTGAAAAATTTATAGAAATAAAAACGCTTCAGAGACCTGAAGCGTTTTTATATAAATGAAAAAACAGTAAATTAAGCTTTTGCTTTTCTCTTAACTGTACAGCCAATTTCTTTTGTCTGTGTAATAGTTGGTTTTTGATTGTTTTTTAATGATGCAATAACATCCTCAGCATATTTTATTTTTTCAGTTTTTGTTCCTTCCGGATCATTATCGATTGCACCAACATATTCTACCACATTACCTTTTGTAGATTTCGAAATAATAAAAACATGTGGTGTACGCTTTGCACCATATTGATCGGTTACTTTTTGTCCTGCATCAAATAAATAAGCAAAAGGATATTTTTTGCCTTTGGCTAATTCCTGCATTTTATCAAAAGTATCAGCTGTAGAAGCTTCAGGATCATTCGGGTTTATAGCAATTACAGGATAGCCTTGTGATCTAAATTTGTTGTCCAGATCGATAATTCTTTGCTCATAAGCAACAGCATACGGACACGTATTACACGTAAATACAACAATAAAACCTTTTGCTTTAGGGTAACTTGCAAATGAAACTTCTTTTCCATCTACATTTTTCAATTTAAAATCTGGAGCTGCATCTCCTGCTTTTAGGGTTGTGCCTGTTTGTGCCTGAAGAAAGGCAGAAAATGCTAATACAAGTAATAAAATTATTTTTTTCATGATTTATAGTTTTTATATTCAGTTAATAATTGTTCGTAGGTAAATTCACTTTCGACAAACTTACGTTTATCTCCTTTTATAAAAATTGATGCAGGAATACTGCCCGACCAGGAAGGATCAATTCGGTCAATATATTCTTGCGGACTGCTTTCATTCAACAAAAAAACTTCATTTTTCAGCTCTTTTCTTTTAACAAATGTAACGACAGCTGAACTCAATTTTGATTTAAAATCGACACTAATCAAGAGTACTGCCAATTTCTCCGATTTATATTCAGCCTGAAGTCTTTCAAAATGTGGTAATTCCTTAATGCATGGTGCACACCAGGTTGCCCAAAAATTGACAATATAAGTACTGTCTTTTCCGGTCTTTATTCTTTCATTGAGCTGATCGATAGTAATTAGTTTTACATTTTGGCTATATGCTCCAGCTGATATACAGAAGAAAAGAAAAACATATTTTTTAAAAGGGTTGGATCTCATGGAATTTCAAAAATTTATATTTTTTGTCTTACAAATATAAACTTAATGAAGTTTTGTCAAAATTTATTTGTTGTTAATAAAATTTAAAAGATATGATTTGAGTAAGTTGAGTAAAATTTCATTATAATTATAATGATATTAATTTTTATTAAATCTGTATTTACTAGAGATAATTTTTTAAAAAAATCTAAATACTTAATAGTTAACTATTTGATAACATTTAGATTACTGTTAATTTATATTCGTTTGCTTAATTTGAATAAAACAAATAGTTATGAAATTCTTTAGCTTAAAATTTCTAGTTTCATTTAAAGAATGGCTTTTTCTCAAAGCTATGCATTCATCATTCATTCATTAATTTTCAGAATTTAGGAATCACATTTGAATGAATAAATTAGAGAAGTCATTTTTAAATAAGGACCAATTTGGAGAAAATTTTCTTTGGGGGGTCTCTACTGCTGCTTTCCAAATAGAAGGTGCACATGATGCAGATGGAAAAGGTCTATCAATATGGGACGTTTTTACCAGGCAAAAGGGCAAAATAAAAAATGGCCATCATGCTATAGATGCTTGTGATTTTTATAATTATTATAAAAATGACATTCAGTTAGTACGCGAACTAAATATTCCTAATTTTAGATTTTCTATTAGTTGGTCTCGCATTATGCCAACTGGTATTCATCCTATAAATCATTTAGGAATAGATTATTACAATAAAATAATTGATTTTTTACTCGAATGTAAAATTGAACCATGGGTAACACTCTATCATTGGGATTTACCACATGACCTTGAAGTAAAAGGCGGATGGACAAACAGAGAATGTGCAACCTGGTTTTCTGAATATGTTGAAGTTTGTGCTAAGCATTTTGGTGATCGTGTAAAAAATTGGATGGTTATTAATGAACCTTCGGTTTTTACAGGAGCGGGTTATTTTCTGGGAATTCATGCTCCGGGTAAAAAAGGTATAACCAACTATTTAAAAGCAATCCATCATGTAACATTAGCTACAGCAGCCGGTGCAAAAAAAATAAGAGAAAAATTACCAGAAGCAAATATTGGAACAACTTTTTCATGTACACATATCGAGCCTTTCTCAGATAAGCCTTCAGATATTCAGGCTGCTAAACGTGTAGATACCTTACTAAACAGAACATTTATAGAGCCACTTTTAGGTCTTGGATATCCTCTGGATGATCTGCCTGTTCTTAAAAAACTTAATAACTATATTCAGGAAGATGATCTTGATAATTTAAGTTTTGATTTTGATTTCGTAGGACTTCAATGTTATACCCGGGAAATTGTAAAATCTTCATTACTGATTCCATATATTGGTGCCGAATTAATAAGTGCTGAAAAAAGAAATGTAATATCTACTGAAATGGGCTGGGAAATCTACCCTCCTGCCCTATATTATATACTCCAGAAATTTAATTTATATAAAGGAATTAAAAAAATTATAATAACCGAAAATGGTGCTGCATTTCCAGATACAGTAACTAATGGTAAAGTATATGATATTAAGCGAACACACTTTATACAAGATAATTTAGAACAAGTACTTAAAGCCAAACAAGAGGGTTATAAAGTTGACGGTTATTTTGTATGGAGTCTCACAGATAATTTTGAATGGGCAGAAGGGTATAATGCAAGATTTGGATTAGTTCACATTGACTTTGAGACACAAAAAAGAACAATCAAACAATCCGGAATTTGGTTTCGTGATTTTTTAGAACAAAATAAGGAAATTATATAATTTAGTTTGTAAATTATATAAGGTAATCAGGAAGGATCATTCCTAATTTTGAATTCTTAAGATTATAAATTAAGGATGAATGGATATAACGACTCAAATTATATGGTTATTTATTCTGGCTATTCCAATAGCCTGTGTCAGTTGGACAGTAACTCAGGAAGAAATATTTCGTGAACCCAGACAATGGTGTGTAAATCGTTCTCAAAACGACAAGAAATTTTTAACCAGAAAATTTTTTTACTTATTTACGTGTGAATATTGCTTTAGTCATTATATTACATTGCTTTTTATATCTCTTTGCGATTTCAAGCTCTTACTTATTGAAGATTGGCGTGGCTATCTGATAGCCGGATTTTCATTAGTTTTTTTAGCTAATGCTTATATGAGTTTATTTGCCTTGTTAAGACAGGCGATTAAAAAAGAAAAAGTAGAAATTAAGAAAATCGAAACTGATGCTGATCTAAAATAAAACATTTATTAGATAAGTATCAAAATTAACTCTAAGAAACAACTATCACTTTTTTTTTTAGAAAAATCAATACTTTTTATACTCTTTATACTAATTTCAGGAAAACTTGAAAAACATTTTTTTTAATCAGATTTTTTCACGTAATTTTAACTTACAAAAATCCTTTGTTTTTACAACACTCTAAAAATAAGAAAATTACATTTTTTTTTCAAATTACCTCCTTTTAGAATATTCATTTAAAAAAGAGACTATGAAAGCAAATAAATTAATGGTTTTCGTTTTATTGATTTTAACTTTTCAAACCTTTGGACAAGTCTACACGGATAAAGTAGTTGGTAAAAGTAACGAGTTTCTTAAAGACAGCCTAAAAACAGAAAAATATCCTTATGCACTGCCAATATGGGGTGAAAAGGTTGCTCAAAGAGGATATAATCTACCCTATTCTGCAGGTGTATCTGTAAACTATTTTTGGCAAAAATCTGATTTGATTATTAATAAATTAGAAGTAGGTTTTAATTATGGACAAAAATTAAATTTAGATGAAATTGTTCGCTTTAACAAATCTTATGTAGAGGCTTCAGTACTTACTATAAGACCTGATATCTGGTTATTACCCTTTTTAAATATCTATGGTATATTTGGAAAAGTAAATACTTCTACTAATATTGCTGCAGGAATTTGGATACCTGACGCCGATAATAATTGGTCAGAAATTGCAGATTTTAGCACTAATGCCAATTTTAATGCTACAACATTTGGTCTTGGTCTAACACCAACAATTGGCATTGGCGGAGGCTGGTTTGCTCTTGATATGAACATGGCTTGGACAGATATAAGCTCATTAGATAAACCTGCTTTTTCATACATTTTTGGTCCACGTTTTGGAAAAACTTTTAAATTAAAAAAACCTGATCAAAATGTTACAGCCTGGATAGGTGGATTTAGAGTTCATATTTCAGGTGATACAAATGGAGACTTACCATTGTCAGATTTTATAAATTTGGATAATGCGCAGCAAAAAGTAGAAAACGGTCTTGAAAAAATAGGTGAAAATCAAGAAAAAGTTGATACTTGGTGGGATGGTTTAACTCCGGTTGAGCAAAAAAATCCAGTAAATGTTGCTAAATACAATACTGCTAACAGAGCCTTAGAAAGTGCCGGCAATATTTTAACTTCATTAGACGGGGCTCTAAGTACTGCAGAAAATTCATCAGTGCAGTATTCTCTACAAAAGAAACCAAAAGATATGTGGAATTTCATTATTGGTTCTCAATATCAATATAATAAACATTTTATGTTTCGCGCAGAATGTGGTTTTTTAGGCAGCCGAACTCAAGTATTAGGAAGTTTTCAATATCGTTTTGGACTTTAACTCAGTTATATGAAAAAGGCTCTATTAATATTCTTTGTTTTATTTTGCATAACTTCATCCCAATCACAAGTACTGATTTCTTTGATCTTTGGAGATAAACTTAATTCCCCATTCCTTGAATTTGGTTTAGAAGGAGGCGCCAATTTTTCATCTATTTCTAATTTAGAAACATCAAAAACAAAAATTGATTTTAATCTTGGTTTTTATTTTGATTTTAAATCGAAAAAAAATCCATCGTGGATGCTAAATACGGGGGTTATTGTAAAATCTCCAATGGGTGCCAAAAATGTTTCGTTATATTCTTTAAATAATGCTGATTTAGATAATACTTTTAAGGGTGGAAATGTAGATAGAGAAATTCGTTATTTTAATATTCCCATTTTAATAAAATATAAATTCAAAAATAATATCTACATAAAAAGTGGTCCACAATTGGGATTATTAGCTAAAGCTTTTGATAAATTCAGCAAAGAAATAAATGGAGAAGACATTGCGTATAAAAACAATGTAAGAGACAAAATACATGTTATTGATGCAGGTATTGTTATTGGTGCCGGCTATCATATAAATTCAGGCAAAGGTTTGAATATTACGCTACAATATTATTATGGATTAGTGCCTTTAATGAAAGGAGATTTAAGCCCAAATCAATATAATAGATCTTTGTATCTAACTGCTGGAATTCCAATAGGAAAAGGGAAAGCCGATAAAAAAAGAGCAGAAAAGGAAACATTTGAAAATGGGGTTATTCTTCCTGAAGAAGAAGAATAATTGTTTTCTTTTTATTTGCTAAAGTCATAACTCAAAGATGCACCTAAACCAAACTGATAAGTAGAAACATAATCAGTTGCTCCCACAACTCCAATGTAAGTCCAGTAATAACTATTACCAACTGCAGCAGTCATCGATTGTAAGTAAGCATGAAGATTTACAGATAGAGGTGAGCTCGTTTTAATTTTAATCCCTCCTTTTATTTCCCATGCAAAATAAGTCCCATTTCCACTTTGAGGTGTTTCCAGAATAGCCACTCCTAAACCTCCTCCTAAATATGGCAAAGCTTTTTGCGAACTTGATCCAAAATAGTGATTACTATCAACTAAGATATAATTTATTGCTCCTTTGTCATCTGCTTTGTTTATTTGATTTCCCATCGGTCCGTATAAGGGTAATTTTGTATCAAGCCTTTGATATTTAAATTCTACAGAAATGTTCTGAACAAAAAAATATTCAAGACCTGCCCCATATTCAAAACCGTCTTCAACATAACCGTATGAATTTTCATATTCAACTTTATCAGAAAATGTATATCCACCATATAAATTAAGCAAAAATGAATTTGCTTTCTGAGCATTTCCTGTAATTGAAAACAGGAAAAGAATTAAAAAGAAACTGTACTTTTTCATAATCTTAATTTTTAATTGGTTACTTATTTAAGTTATATCAGAGGTTGATTCTAACGCATCCAATTACTTCCAAAAACTATATAATAGGCCCACTTTTCAGTCCCCTTTGCTATATCTACTCCCATTCTCAGTTTAAATTTTCGTGCCAGTAAATATCTAAAACCTGATCCGTAACTATATACAACTGGTTTTGCAAAAGCCTTATCCCAATCGTCAAAAGCACTTGCCAGACCCCCATAGCCCATAAGACTCCATCTTCTGTACAAATCCCATCTTAATTCGACCTCAGACACTATACTTGTTTTTCCCTGATATCTAGCAGCAGGAATTCCTCTTAAATTTATACCAGGTAAAAGATAAAATGGCGAACTTCCGAAAGCTTGTTGTCCTTCGAGTCTTAAGCCTCCTATTAATTTTTTACTTATCGGATAAAAACCAATAGCGGATAAATTTACACGCCATGCATTATAATCACTACCAATTGCATTATCAGACCAGAAAAAATCTGATTGTAACCGAATTCCTTTATCAGGTGTAAAAATATTATCACGACCATCAAACTGAATAGCAGCACCAAACTGACTTATAACACTTTTGATATCTTTTGGTTTGACAAAAGAAGGCAAAATATCCGGCAATGTTATATTAGAATTTAGAAATAAATATTGAGGACCTGCACTCCATTTTGTATTTCTAAACTGTTTTAACCATTGTGTATAAAACACAGTTGACCTAAAATTAAGCTTAAATTCCATATCATCTCCGTTAGGCAAATTTTCATAAAATGATAAATTCATGTCTCCATAACCGGCCATAATACGATATAAAATTCTTGGTTTTATTAAAGTGCTGGAACGAAAAGCACCTGCCATCCAGCTTTTATTACCGGTATACATTCCGATTCCTCCTGTTATATCCGGATTTATAAATCTTTTTTTACCGTTTTCATCAACTACTGGTGAATGTTTTTTTAGAAAAACAGGTACAATTGCTCCACCAATTCCTCCTAAAGCCGGTTCTGTGATAATGGTTGGAACGACTATAAAACCATGTGCATAAATAATGTAATCACTTAAATCGAATGCACCATCAAGAGAATCTTTTACACTAATATGCTGTTTTTGCCCCATCATGAAATTTAGTGATAAAAGAAAAAAAATATTTATGAAACCAATCGTCCTGAAGAGTTTTGTGTTTTTCATATTCCATGTCCTGTTTTATTTTTAAACTACATCAAAATTTATTTACATTCAATAAAATAAATTTGTTTTGTCTTTTAAAAAAGGTGCAGAATTAATCATCCAATTATGTTGGCTAAAACTAAAAAATACTTACAGATTATATTAGTTTTAAAAATTAATAAACTCAACAATCATCCTTCATGCTACTTGTTTTCAATTTGAAGTTTGGTCCAAAAAATACTTTTCCGCTTTATCGGGATTACTTCTAATTATTTTAAAATATTCTGATGGTGATTTTCCTGTATGCTTTACAAAAGCTCTGAAACAAGTGGTTCTGGATTTAAAACCCGCTCCCCAAGCCATACCTTCCAATGATAAATCTTTCCATTCAGGATCATTGATTTTTTGATTAAAATATTCTATTCTTTTAAGATTTACAAAATCCTGAAAATGAAGATTAAATTCTGAATTAATTAAATTGGAAAGATGATGTACTGATATTCCGGTTTCGTCTGATAAATCACGAATTACGAAGTCCTTTTTTAGAAAAAGCTTTTTCTTCGAAAAAATTTTATCTAATTTCATAAGGTATTCGTCTTTTTTTTCCAGGTTTAATTCTTTAATCAAGGGCAGATTACCTTTTATTTCCCGAGTTTTTATGATTTTCAAATCATCTTTTTTTAAATTTAAACTATCAAATGAATCATTAGAATCATAAAAAATTTGTGGTTTAAAATACAACCAGCCCACTGTAAAAAGAAGAACCGATGATATTAAAATATAACATGAAAAATCAATACCATCAATTTTACTTATTAAAAAACAATGTACAAAAAGAGTAGAAAACAAAAGCAATATCACCAAATTATAGACTCTGATCCAACTTAATACTTTAATCCTGTTAAAATGATTTTCTTTAAATTTCTTTAAATCATAATTTAAGATCATCATGGTTTGACAAAAAGCATAGGAAAGCCAAACCGTCAAACTTAACATTGAAAAAGGGCTATCGATCTTATCTGAAAGAAAATCAATATGCATGTCAAAGTAATTTCCGATCCATACAATAATTGTTAAACCAAAATATACTACAAAAGGCATAAAATGCAGCCAGTCGTATTTTTTAAATAATTTATCAGAAAACAAAATACTTCGAATATATAGAAAAGCAGAAGGAGCGACTAAAAAAATAAATGATTTTGTGATAATAAACAAATTTGGTAAGTCTTTTAAAGTATTAGCCGATAAATAAAAATTATATATACTTACAACAGCCAGACTAAACAAAAACAGTCCCAGAAAAAAACTTTTTGAATATTTTTTCTTCGAAAAAAGAACCATAAATGAAGTTGCAAAGCCAATTATTACAGCTAAAAAAAAGAAAAGTGAAAGTAGAATATCAATCATAATAAGTTAATTTTATTTTTAATACATTCCTTCATTCTTTTTAAATTAAAAAGAATCAATCTATAATTTATTGAAGACTGTACTTCTCTATTTACTGACAAGTATGATTGTTTCTCCTTTTATATAAATTACATTTTTTCCATTCCAGGAGGAAAACCTTCCAGTATTTTTTTGACTGAACTGTTGATAAACTCTTCTGGATTATCAGGTTTGTTATCTATTTGGGCATTACCTATTCCCTCCCAGACGAGTTTGTCTGTTTTGGAAGATACAATATCAATAATTAATGATCCATTTACATAATCATAAGAATTAAATGTTGTAGAACCGCCTCCCATCATGGTACTTCCACCCCAATAACCATATGGACGATACATACCGCCGTAACCATAGAAATTAGTATCGGCTGTAACTTGTGTTTTATTCTTTAAAATAGAAACAGCATTTACTTTTAAATCCGGATTTGAAGTTGATTCTGTAAAGCCTTTAGCAGTCATTTCGGTACGAATTGCGTTTGCTACTCGATCAGCATTCAATTGATTAACCTGACCCTCCTGCGCTCTTAAATCATAAACAGCAAAAGTTCTGAATTCACCAAAGTTAATTGCATGGTCATAATCATTTGTAACTTTTACTGTTGGAGAACAGCTGAAAAACAAGCTCAACAAGAATACTGTTATAATGCGAAGATTCTTTCTTTTAATATTCATTTGTGTTATCTATTAAATTAGTGATTAAATTTAGTTTGACTTGAAATTATTAAAATTTCGATTAAATATGAGATAAGCCAAAAACGAATTAAACAGCTAATAATACAATATAAAGCTCTATATAGCAACATATTAACATTATCAAAGTTAAATCATTTTGTTTAAACAGCATAATTAAAAAGGTTAAAATTCTTACTTATTTAATCATAACATTCTGTTTTCACAAAGTAGTTTGTTAAAATTATTTTATTGAATTTCATTGATAAACTAAAAAAGTACTTGAATTTTGAAATTGATTGATAATAGATATTATTATAAAATTTGGTGTTTTCGAAGCTGCATGCTTTTTATAATCTTACCTGATATGTACTCAACTTCTTTTGCATAAGCAGGAATTTCTTAAATACTTTAACAAACTTAAATGACAAAATGAAGCTAATCCAATTTTAAGTGCGTTATATTGTTTCATATTATAAAATGAAACAATATAAACTGCATTTTAGTCACAATAACAATATAAAGAAGAATTGATAGCTGAAGATCTTAAAAATAGATTTCTTATAATGACGCATTAAATCTACCGATATCTTAAAAGTATATCCATTTTTAATCTTTTAATTAACGCTAACGAAAAATAAAAAGCCGCATTCAAAACGATGAAATGCAGCTTTTATAACTGGATTGATTATATCTATTTTGTTTAAATTTTCAATGAGTCCATAATCAATTACAAAACGATGTTTAATACCTCCTTTCAATAATCTTTCTTATATATTGGTTTATCATATCATTAACGCCAATTATTTTGTTATAGGCAGTGATAATATATTTTAAACAAAGTTCAGTATTTCCTAAACAACCGTATAAGCAATCTATATCGTGCGCACTAAGCCGCAAAGATTAAAAGCTTAGTCTGAATTTTAAGGTTTGAGTTTTTCACAACTTAAATTAGAAACTACTTAAAAGAAAATATTCGCCATCTGTCACCTTTTCCAGCCAGGTTCCGTGACCTTTATCTATTTCTGTAATAATAGCAACATAGGAGAACTTTTCAAAAGGAGTCGCACCATACCAATGTTCAACTCCTGGCAGAATCGTAACCACTTCATCTTTGTTAAGCAATCGAACTGCGCTTCCTTTCTCCTGATAATATCCTACACCTTCTTTTGCAATAAGCATATGAAGACTTGAGTTAATATGCCAATTACTTCTTGCACAAGGCTCAAAAATAACTTCTTTAATCATTGTATTTTCAGGATGAATATTACTAGTCTGTTTTTTATAAGATACTTCGCCCGTCATATACGTATTCGGTACTTTTCCTTCTTCAATAATAGTTGTATAATTTGTTGACATAAGTTATTTATTTTTTGAATTAGTATTTAATTAAAACTATGGTATTTGGCATCGGTTACAGGTTCTAACCAACCTACAATTCCGGTTTGGGTATTCGTGCTGATCGCAATATGAGTAAATTCACTATCGGTGAAGCCTCGTGGCAATGTTTAAGATCTGGCGGAATATTGACGTCATCACCTACTTGTAGCAACTAAATTGGTTTTCCAACTTCCTGATAATATCCTGCACATTGCGTTTTACAATTAGTATTTGTCCACCCGGATATGTGTGCCAATTGTTACTGGCACCGGGTTCGAAAACGACATTACCAACTGCAGTATTTAAAACCTGGTCATTTGACACGAGCATTTTGACACAGGCATTTCCTCTAAAGTAATATGCCGAAGCTAAATCGCCTTTCGGAAAAATTTTGTTTAATTGATTTTCTGAAGTTTTCATAATTATTTTGTTTTTACTATCGGAACAAACCAAATCAGAAAAGCAAGAATGCGCTTTAAGAAGTTAGATTTAGTTTATAGAAACCGATAAAGGATTAATACTAATTATTTCGATGCAAATTTACTTTAGTAAAACCGACCTTAAATAATGATAATCAAACAAAAAATTAAGAATATGAAACAATTTACATTCTTAATGATTTCGGAATTGTTCCGGTAAGTCTTTTAAAGTAATTATTAAAATAGCTTGGATATTCAAATCCGAGTGAATAAGCGATATCAGCGACACTCCAGTCAGTATGCTGCAATAAAGCTTTTGCTTCGCCAATAATTCTTTCGGTAATATGTGCTGTAGTAGATTTTCCGGTAACATCTTTTACCGAACGGTTTAGGTGATTTACATGTACGGCAAGGCTTTGCGCATAATCTTGAGGTGTTTTTAGTACAAGTGGCTGATCCTTTGTTTCAACCGGAAATTGTCTCTCTAAAAGTTCTAAAAACAATGACGTAATTCTCGAAGATGCATTTTTGTGTTTAAAGAAATTCTCCGATGGCTGCATTTTCATCGATTCGTGTAAAATCAAATTGATATAATTACGAATTAAATCATCTTTAAAAACATAATCTGTTTCCTGTTCTTCAATCATTTTTACAAAAAGAGAATCTATAAATACTTTTTGTTCAGGTGTTAATGAAAAAATTGGGGTTCCTCCAATTTTAAACAAAGGTGATTCATGAAGGCTTTCTGAACGGTCTTTTACCTTTAAAAAATCTTCTGTAAAAACACAGGCATACCCCTCATACAAAGGTGAAATAATATCCCAGGAATACGGAATATGCGGATTGCCGAAAAACAAAATAGTTCCGTCAACTTCTATTCCTCGATCTGCGTAATGTATAAGGCTTTTACTGGTATTGATGCAAATCTTGTAATAATCCCTACGATTATAAGTCGGAATTTTACTTATATCACCATTTACCTCATATACTTTAAAACCTTTTAATTTTAAATCGTTTATTCCAAGTTCTGTTGCCGGACATTCTATTTGCTCTTTCATTTTGCAAAGTTATGAAATTCAAACAAAAAAATGTTTCAAGTTTTATTTTGTTTCAAGTTCAGATTGGAGTTCGCTTAAACGCAAAGACCGCTAAGATGTAAGTTAAGGTCACTAAGTTTTTTTTGTTAGAGCGAAATATGAATACAAATTTGCAGAGCTACTAAGTTTTTACTTACGTGCTTTGCGTGTATCGCAAACCTTGCCGTTAGTACTTATCACCGATTCCTTTTGTCCATTTATCTATAAACTTGACAAAAATTATGTTACTTCTATATTTGCGACTAATAGTTTGTTTTAACCCAAACCAAACGAATTTGGCTTAAATGGAATTGTTTTCCACCCTGATGGTTATTTATTGGTTGTAAACGGATACTTCTAAATTATATAAAATATCACTTTCTAATCCTGCTATTATTACTGCGGTAAGCGGAACGACCTTTAGCGCTCCTGATGGTATCGAATTAGATAAAAACAATACTTTGATTGTTGTTGAAAACGGATTAGATTTAGGTAAAACCTATACTTTTTCGAGCAATGATAAATGGGCAAGTGCTGTAAAAATTAGCGAAACCAATATTGACAAAGAAGATTTTCCTACAATGGCAGCTTTGGCATCTGATGGAAATGTCTATGTCATTAGTTCTCAATTGGATAAATTGTTATCAGGAGATAAAAGCCATTCAACTTATGCGATTCAAAGAATAAATTAAGTTTTATTTGTTTCAGGTTCAGGTTTAAAGTCAGTATAATCGCAAACTTGAGGACCTGAAACCTGAAACTATTTCTTCAATACTAGATTTCCTTCTTTCAATCCTTTGCCTACAGCTGATAAAATTACTTCGCTTACATTTTCTTCTTTTTGAATTATAATTTGTGCGTAACCGTTAAATAACTTTCGTTTCCAAGGTTCAGAAGGTGATACGACCTGAATAATTCCGGGATCTGTATTCATAACATCCCAATCTTTTATTTTTTGTAAAGGCGGTGCAATAATCTGGATGGTATTTGTTCCTTGCTTTAAAACATTAGAATTAAAAACATATTTTTGGTCATCATCTGCATTAGGAGTAATTTTATTTCCATTAACAAAAATTACCGCATTTACGCCAATTTTTTTATAAAAGAACGTAACTGTATTTGTTTTAAGATTACTTTTTAAATCAAATTTACCTCTGTAAACATAAGCCGGAGCCTGATTTTTATAATCTCGGTCTTTAAACGCTTCCTTCCATTTATTATCAGAATCCGTTTCTTTTTGATTTGAATCAGCTGAAGCTAATTTTTTCTCCTCAAAATCAGTTATTGGCAGTAATTCTGTAGTATCAATAAATTGGTCTTTTTCTAAAGATGTTGGGTTTCCATTGCCAACTCCAAGAATTTTTCCTCCTTTTAAATAAAATGTTATTTCATGATTTGCAGTTGGTACATGTTGGCCTTTTTTGTCTGTGGTTTCAACAGTTACGACTACAACATTACTGTGTGTCTGGTTTTCTTTATCAACCGAAAGTTTTATATTCTCAGAATTATCAGTTGTTTTCTGAATTTCCGAAAGTATTTTTTTACCGTTTTTATACCCAATCGCTTCCAGAGTTCCTGGCGTGTATTTTACTTTCCATTCTAAATGCCCGTATTGTTCCATTTTCTTTTTGCCGAGGCTCTTTTTGTTTAGGAAAAGTTCGACTTCATCACAATTTGAATGTACCCAGACGTCTATTTCCTTACCTTCCATTCCACCCCAGTTCCAATGTGGCATAATGTGCAAAACTGGTTCATTTCCCCACCAGGATTTCAAATAAAATACATTGTCTTTCGGGAAACCGCAAACATCCATCATTCCAAAGTAAGAAGTAACAGATGGCCACCCGTAAGGTGTTGGTTCTCCACGATAATCAAATCCGGTCCAAATGAACATTCCTGCTAAATACGGTCGTGTTGCATAAAACTTCCAGCCTTCTTCGATACTATAAAATGTTGGACGAGGTTTTTTATCGTAAGCACTTTGATAATGTTTCGCATCATCTGTAAAATAAATTCCGCGTGTGGCAAAGGTAGAACCTTCCTCTGTTCCCATTCCGGGTTGCTGTTTGAATTGATTTCTATGTGCATCAATATCTCCGTTGCCCATATAATTATAACCCATTATTTCGACTACTGATGATATTCCGTTTTTAAAACCACTGCTAATTCCAACTGTAACAGGTCTTGTAGGATCGATACTTTTTGTAAATTCCTGCATGACATTCGTGATACGCTCACCCACAATACCGCCCTCAATATTCCATTCTTCATTTCCGACAGACCAGCAAAAAATACTCGGATGATTACGGTCGCGTTCTATCATTAGCTTTAAATCATTCAAATGATAATTAATTCCCATCAATCTGGTTTCATCAATAACCAGCATTCCTAATTCATCACAAGCTTTCAACAATTCAGAAGTTGGCGGGTGATGTGAACAGCGATATGCATTTGAACCCATTTCTTTCAGTTTTTTGATTCTGAAATACTGCAATTCATCTGGTAAAGCGGTTCCTAGTCCAGCATGATCCTGATGATTGTTGGTTCCTTTTAATTTTACCGATTTTCCGTTAAGAAAAAAACCTTTTTCTGCATCAAATTTTATTGTTCTTATTCCGAAAGCAGTTTCATAATGATCAATTGTCTTTCCATCTTGTTTAATTTCGCTTAACAGTCTATATAAATTAGGACTTTCAATACTCCATAATAAAGGATTATTAACCAATAATTTGGAAGCAAAAATAGTAGTTTTATAAAATTCCGGAGCTGACACATTTTGAGAAGCAGTTGTAATTTGCTTCCCTTCAGCATCGAAAATAGTCTGAATAATTTCGATTTGACCTTTGTAATTGCTTTTATTTTCAATGGTTACTTCTGCCGTAACTTCAGCGCTATCCTTCATTAATTCTGAGGTCACATAAGTTCCGTTTTCTGTAACATGAATTCGATTTGTTTTCTTTACATAAACATGCCTGTAAATTCCGGCGCCTTCATAAAACCAGCCTTCTTCCATAGAAGCGTCAACACGCACTACAATTGTATTTTCGCCTCCATAGTTCACATAAGCTGTTACATCATATTCAAAGCCGTTGTAACCGCTTTCTTCAGTTCCAAGGTAATATCCATTAAAAAACACTTTTGAATTCCTAAAAACACCGTCGAATTTTAAAGAAATAATCCGGTCTTTATCTGCTTCCGGAATATTGATTTTTTTTCGGTACCAGCCGATACTTTTTTCTGGAAAATTTTTTCCGGCTGTTTTAAATCCGTGACTGAAACTGGCTTTTTCACTAAACGCCTGCTCAACACCCCAATCGTGCGGAAGGTCTAATTTTCGCCATGCCCGGTCATCAAATCCCTGAGCTGCCGGTCCGTCACCAAATCCGGTTTTGGTCAAATAAGAAAAATAACCCGTTGCATGATTAAAATCTTTCCAAGTATCATATAAATGACCAAACGAAAAACGCCAGTCTTTATCAATTAAAGTCAACTCTCTTTCGGTTTGCTTTTGTGCCGAAGTGTAAAGAGATAGTAAAAAAATAAAACAGAGAAAAAATCGATTAAAAGTAATAGATTTCATAAATAATTCCGGTTAATTTAATGGTTGAGCAAAGTGTATAAAGATACTTTTTTTAGAGTACCGGAATTAATAGTATTTTATCAAAGTTTAAATAAATTTTAGAGGTTAAAAATGATGGATCTTTTTAGAAGCTATTCCCGCTATAAGTTTCAAACGAAGTTCACTGAACTCAAACTAAAATAGATATAAAGTGAAATAATCTATAATGGCGTGAAATAATCTTTGATGGCGAACCCCAAAAAAGGATTTTCTCTTCAATCTGCGCTAGGGTAATCATTTTCATAAGAATATGTATGTATAATTTATCAAATGACAATATTGAGCATTTTCCAACGGATTAAAATTCATTGAAACTAAGATTATTTTCTAACCAGCGAAACATCATCAATCTGGCAAGAAGCATTTGCTAAACCATCAGCCAGAAAACCAATCTCAACTTTTCCTGCCTTAATAATTACATTTTTTACTATTATAGTTTTCCATGAGGTATTTTCCTCTTTTATATTGTATATCAGTCTTTTTTCATTACTTGATGCATACATTTCTAAACTGGTAAAACCTTTTGTGTTTTTTACTTTGGCTGTAAGTGTATACGATCCATCTTCAAGTTTGACATATGGTGATGGAGTAATTATTTGAAAAATCTTTCGTTTAAAATTAACCATATCCGAGATATTTAAGCTTTTTTCACCTATTACAATCTTCCTGTCATTTTCAGTATTAAAATAATTGATTACCGGAGAAGTTAAAGTGTCCAAGCTAATTTTATTTCCTTCAATGACTTCATTGGTCCATCCGGTTAATTCTATTTGCACGGGCTTAACAGGACTTGGAATGTACCTGCGATCGGCTTCAAAACTGCCGTTTTTAACGTAATCATTATCTTTGGCTACTTTCCACTCGCCTGTTTTGGCATTAATATCCCACGAGTTAAGAGAATTAAAATAAGGTGTTTTTCCATCAAAAGATATCGGACACCATTGATTATAGCCTAATCCGTTGCCTGCAAAATCTGCCCATCGGTCTCCGCAATATACAATTGTTTCCTGCTTGCTCCCTTTTACAGAAAAGAAAAAACCGGTTTGAGATATATGTGCGAAATCATCTGAAGCTCCATTTATAACTAACATTTCATTGGTAGGAAGGTATGGTCCTCTGATGTCATCTGCAACTAAATAATACGCAAATGAAGCATCCCAGCCATATATATTTGATGCAAACATGTAGTACTTGTTTTGGTACTTGAACATGCAATTTCCTTCACGGCTTTCTCCTTTAAAAATCTGCGTACAATCCAGAAGATTTACTTTTCCTTCTTTAATACCA
This sequence comes from Flavobacterium sp. W22_SRS_FK3, assembly GCF_052113665.1. NCBI lineage: Bacteria > Pseudomonadati > Bacteroidota > Flavobacteriia > Flavobacteriales > Flavobacteriaceae > Flavobacterium > Flavobacterium sp. W22_SRS_FK3. The sequence continues at coordinate 206,869 of NZ_JBGQOF010000002.1, forward strand.
ATTTCAGAAACATATATTTTGTTTCTTCCTTTTCCGTAAGAATAAACTAAATAAGACTTTCCGGTGTCTTCATCCATAAATACAGTTTGATCGCCAGTATTGCTGGTTCCAATCATTTGTTCCATATTTATTTTCTGATGCCAGACAAATCTTCCTGTTGGAGAATCTGCAAGCATAATCAACACTTCATTTCCATGCTGAACAAACATAGCATACTTATTCATTTCCTCAATAAAGGCTACTCCTAAACGCCCAACCCAGGTTTTGCCTGACTTGTTTACATCATCTTTGGTAACAACATCTCCTTCAAACGTCCAATTAACTAAATCTGTAGAAGTATAACAGGTAACCGATTTAAATGTGGCATTTGGCAAGGTGATATGTGGGGCATTTCTGTACATACCCGCTTCTTCATACTGGACACCATACCAATAATATTTTTGCACTCCATCAACCGGCTTTGAAAATTTAAAAACACCTCCGCCCTGACTGTTTAATGGTTTTCCGTCTTTGGTATTCCAAAAAATATCGTTTTTGATGTTACCACTCTGTGCATTAACATTGCTGATAATACTTGTGACAAAAATTATAGCCAACATCAAAAAAAATGTTATCGTGGTATGTGATTTTTTAACTTCCATGTTCCTAATTTTTATAATGCATTAAATAGAAAAAAGTCATATGAATTCTCATCTAAACACAGAGCTTTAATACTCTTTAAATGCACTCATATGACTTTATACTTCTTTAAAATTTATAATATTTCAAAAAACATTTTCTGAACTAAGCTCTTATCTTAAATTTTAATATTCATAAACATCTATTAATTTTAAATTCTTTGGGATTTTCAATGAATCTAATTTTGTTAAGAATTGTGAATAGCTTAGTTTTTTAAAAATTTGCTTTTTATCAGAATCAATTATCCAGTAATCATATCGATCTTTAGTAAAAGTTTTATTATAATCGACGCTATCATAAGGCTTTTCATCTTCCGATTCAAGACGTTGAACAATAATATAATTTTCAAAAACATTTAATTTAACCACTTTCGAAGGAATTATTTCTTCATTGTCATTCCAACCTCCTTTCGGAGAAATACATATTTCATATGAGGAAACTCTATTGAGAGTATAATTATCTGTTAATGGTTTTTCAAAATCCTGAATTCCAGGGCCGCAACTTTGAATTAAAAATAGTAGAAATGCCGATAGTAATAAATAATTCGTTCTTAGCATATTGATTTCAAAAACACCTGTTTTCAATAACTTATATAATTAAAAACTTACGCAATAAATTTTATAACGATCTAATAATACCCTCTTCAAGACCTCTTAATTCGGCTAAACCTCGTAGCCTTCCGATAGCCGAATAACCAGGATTATTTACTTTTCCTAAATCATCCAGCATTTGGTGACCGTGGTCTGGTCTGAAAGGTATTGAAATATTATTGTTTTTTTGAATTAGCAACAACTCTTTTACCACTTGATACATATCTACATTTCCATCTAAATGGTCTGCTTCAAAAAAGTTCCCTTCTTCATCCCTGCGGACATTTCTTAAGTGAATAAAATGTATTTTATCGCCTAAAGCTTTCGCAATTTCAGGTAAATTATTTTTTTCTGATGCTCCAAGCGAACCTGTACAGAAACAAATCCCGTTTGATTTATAAGGCGCTTTTGAAAGAATATAATCATAATCTTCCATTGAGTTTACAATACGCGGCAATCCTAAAATATCAAAAGGAGGATCGTCAGGATGAATAGCTAATTTTACTCCAACTTCATCAGCAACCGGACAAATTTCATTTAAAAAGTAACTCAGGTTTTCTCTTAAAGTTGCTCTGTCAATGTTTTTATAAGGCTTTAATTTAGCCTGCATATCTGCAACAGTCATCTTTTTTTCACCTGGAATTCCAAACATAACCACATCTGAAAGTGCCTGTAATTGTTCTTCGCTTAACGTATTAAAACGCTCTTTTGCTTTTGCAGCGATATTTTCAGGAAAACTACTTGCTGCATTTTCTCTTTTTAAAATATAAATATCAAAAATAGCCAGATCCACCCAATTAAAATATAAAGCTTCAGAACCGTCCGGCATTACATAATCCAGTTGCGTTCGTGTCCAGTCATTAACCGGCATGAAATTATACGTGATAATTTTGATTCCACAGGCAGCAACATTACGGATACTTTCTTTGTATTTTTCTATATAAAGCTGATAATCTCCGGTTTTGGTTTTAATGTCTTCATGGACTGTAATACTTTCGACAACATCCCAGGTTAAACCGTATTTTTCAATTTCAGCTATCCTGGTTTTTATTTCTTCAACAGTCCAAACTTCGCCATGAGGAACATGGTGCAAAGCAGTTACAATTCCGGTAGCTCCGGTTTGTTTGATATGTTGTAAACTTACAGGATCTTTTGGCCCAAACCATCTCCAGGTTTGTATCATTCTGTTCATAACTTTCTTTTTTATAAATTATACCCCACTAAAAATGGTGAATCCTCCGTCTATAGTTACTTTTGAACCAGTAGCAAATTTTGAAGCATCACTTAATAACCAAACCAATGCTCCAACTAATTCTTCAGGATTTCCAAAACGTTTGTAAGGTGTGTTTTGAATGATTAAATTCCCTCTTTCTGTTAAACTTCCATCAGGATTTGTCAATAACGTTCGGTTTTGTTCCGTTAAGAAAAAACCGGGAACGATAGAATTCATTCTGATTTTATCACCATATCTTTTCGCAAGTTCTACAGAAAACCATTTTGTATAAGAATCAATTGCAGACTTTGCTAAACTATATCCCAAAACTTTTGTTATAGCCTGTTCTGTAGCAACAGATGAAATATTTACAATGCTTCCTACACTATCATTATCTTTAATAACTTCTCCAAAAATCTGTGTTGGTAAAAGTGTTCCAAATAAATTCAGATTCATTACTTTTTGTAAAGCATCCATATTCAGTTTAAAAATATCCTGGTCAGACTGAATTACTGCTTCAGGTATATTTCCTCCGGCGGCATTTACTAAACCATCAATTTTTCCATATTTAGAAAGTACCAAGTCACGCGCTTTAATCAAATCACTTTCGATTGTTACATCAGCAATTACAGCTAATGCTTTTCCTCCATTTTTGGTAATTATTTGGGCTCTTTCATTGGCCACTTTTTCATTTCTGCCTAAAACACAAACAGTTCCTCCTGCTGTAGCAATACCATTTACCATAGCTTCACCCAAGATACCTGTTGCTCCTGTAACAACGATTACTTTTCCTTCTAATGTAAAGTCTGTTTTCAATTTTTTCTATATTTTAATTTTTAATCCAGTAAAAATACAATTAATCCTCTTGCGCCGTGTGCGCCCAACACTAAAGATTGTTCAATATCTGCTGTTTTTGAAGGTCCTGCAATAAAAGTTGCAAAACCATACTCCAGATTTCCAATTTTTTCGTAAGCTTGATGCATCGTTGCTAATATGTCAGATTTTTTTACAATGATTGCCAAATATTGAGCGATAAAAGGAGTCACACGCTGTCCTAAAATAGCATCTGTAACCCAAAGCGCACTATTTTCGGCAACACCAAAATGGGCTTTTATAACAGCTAATTCAACATTTTGAAGTGTATGCGGATCGTCATTTTCCCAATTCAGTAATGCCACTTCAGAAAGTTCGGGAATAGTAGTAATAATTCTTCTGTCAAGCGCATAATTATTTCTGATAAAATTTAAGATTTCCTGATAAGAAACAACTTCAACACTTTCTCCTCCAATGTTTTTTAAAACGGTTTTATACGTATCCAGAACATTATAATCTTCAGAACTTAAAAGAGTCAAATCAGGTAAATCGGTAATTATATTTGGCTGATTTTGTCTTATTTTCTGTAATATTTCGGCTTTACTACTCATTATCCTTAGCTTTAGATTCTCTTGAATTTTTCTTGTACCATTCTCTAAATGATTCTTCGGGAACGGATGGCATTTCTCGCTGATCATACCATTTATTCATCTTATTGTTCACCAGCGAAGGAATGTTTTTCATTACAAATCTTCCTGATTTACCTGCAATATTAAAAATGGTTGGATTTGCCAAAACGGTTGCCATTGTTTTCATTGCGATTGTTTTTGCAGTTGGCGTATGACCTTCCTTAACCAATACCTGCCGCCATTTGTATAACTGATCGTGAATATCAATTTTTACTGGACAAACGTTGGTACATGAACCGCAAAGTGTACTGGCAAAAGGCAAATCGGCATTTTTGCTCATGTCTAAATTAGGAGCCAAAATAGAACCAATTGGTCCTGCAACCGCACTATGGTAACTATGTCCACCACTTCGTCTGTAGACAGGGCAGGTATTCATACAAGCACCACAGCGAATGCATTTTAATGAATTTCTAAAATCTTCTCTTCCTAATTGTGTACTTCTGCCATTATCAACAATAACAATATGCATTTCTGTACCTTCTCTTGGTTTTTTGAAATGACTTGAAAAAGTAGTAATAGGCTGTCCCGTAGCGCTTCTGGCCAATAATCTAAGAAAAACACCTAAATGTTTGCGTTGCGGAATCAGTTTTTCGAATCCCATTGAAGCAATATGAACATCTGCCAAATGTGCTCCCATGTCTGCATTTCCTTCATTCGTACATACTACAAATTCACCCGTTTCTGCTATGGCAAAATTTACTCCTGTCAAAGCTACTTTACGGGTTAGAAAAGTATCTCTTAAAGTCTGACGAGCTGATTCGGTTAAATATTGAGGATTAAAATTTCCTTTTTCGGTACCTAAATGTTCATGAAAAGTTTCACTAACATCTTCTTTTTTTAAGTGAATTGCAGGCAAAACAATATGGCTTGGCGGTTCTTTACGAAGCTGTACAATGAATTCTCCTAAGTCAGAATCGATCACTTCAATTCCTTTTTCGGCTAAATAATCATTCAGATGACATTCTTCGGTAAGCATTGATTTGGATTTCACCATTTGCTTAACATTATTCTTTGCCATGATAGTATGTACTATCTCATTATGCTCGTTGGCATCAGCAGCCCAATGCACAATTATTCCGTTTTTTTGAGCATTTGCTTCAAATTCAACTAAATAATCATGGATATTCGAAAGTACATTGTTTTTAATTTGTGAAGCCGTTTCCCTGAGTAATTCCCAATCCGGAATTTGATGGGCAGACCTATCACGTTTTTCACGAACAAACCAAAGTGTTTCATCATGCCAGTTCACTCGTTCTACATCTTTGTTAAAACGTGTTGCCGCTTCGCTATGTGGTATTGTTTTTTTTGAAGACATTTTAAATGTTTTTGAAATAATCAATTAGTGATTAGTAAATGGTTATTAGCAATTTAGTTTTAAAAAATCAATTTAAATACATAACTAAAATGTCCTAATTACTAATAACTCCATTTTTTAAAGTCAACAGACTAATCACTAATTACTATTGACTCAATTTATTTTCTACGAATTTAATATTTCGACAATATGAATTGTTTTTATATTGCTTTTTTGTCTTTTCAGAATTCCTTCCAAATGCATTAAACAAGACATATCACCACCCGTTATATAATCAACACCGTGTTTTTCATGATCTATGATTCGGTCTTGTCCCATTTTTACAGAAACTGCCTCTTCGGTTACACAGAAAGTACCTCCAAAACCACAACATTCGTCTTTTCTGGTTAAAGCAACCAAATCCAAACCTTTTATACTGCTTAGTAATTGTTCAGGTTTTGAAAAGAAAGGAGCATTTAATTCGGTCATCTGCGAAAGCTTGAGTCCGCGTTGACCGTGACAGCTTACGTGCATTCCTACTTTGTGCGGAAAATTTCCTTCGATGTGATCTACTTTTAGAACATCGGTTATAAATTCTGTCAGTTCAAAAACTTTTTTGCGCATTTCTGCAGCCAGTTCTTCCTGTTTTTCATCATGTAAATGATCTTTCACATGCAAAACACAACTTCCTGATGGACAAACGATATAATCAAATTCTGAAAAATTAGCTATAAAATTAGCATCACAACCTTTGGTTAAATGTTCATAACCGCTATTTGCCATGGGCTGTCCACAACATGTTTGTTTCATAGGAAAACGAACATCGCACCCTAGTTTTATTAATAACTCATAGGTTGCAATTCCTACCTTTGGGTAAAATTGGTCGACGTAACATGGGATAAAAAGTCCAACTTTCATATTCTCGATAAGTATTTTAACACATAGAGACATAGTTTCTGAAAATATTAAAAAGGCGTTTTACTTCTTTAAACAAACATAGCTATGTGTAAATAATGTGTTATTTATTTTATTCTTTCACTTAAATAAAAATCTATGCTTCTATATGTTAGATTTTTTCTCGCAGATGCTGCGTATTGAGCAGATTTTTATTTTAAATTTTATTTTCTAATGCTTGTAAAACTTCAAATCAATTAAATCATTCTGAATCGGTTTAGGATTCCAGTTTTGATGAATCGCAAGTGCTGCACCTAATGCACTTGCCTGCGCCATCGAAGCAGCATAAACTTCTACTTCCGGAAAGGCTTCTGCCAGTAAATTCATAAAAATGGAGTTTTTGCTAAATCCTCCATCAACAAAAATTTTCTTTACAGGACTATTATGAATCACTAAATTAGTCGAAAAAACCTGTTGTTCAACGAGATCCAGCATTAATTGATGGTATGCAACTTCATAGGTTTTAAATGTATTCAGGTCTCTTTTTTGAAATGGACATTCTTTCAAAATATCAAAGTCATATTTTTTAGGATAAACAATTTGAAAATTTAATGCTCTTAAATTTGAAACGATTTTTTTATCAAAATAGACTTCTTTAAAACTATCAGCCGAAACATTAAAATATTCTGCCAGTCTTTTAGTCTGTACTTCATGCTCGTTACCTGAAAACAAACGAGCCGCTTTTACAGGTTTTTCAGTGTATTGCATATAACACAAACAATCATTTTGAAGTTCTTCAAATGTTAATGCTTTAGTATTAAAAGGATTAAGAGAAATACTCCACGTGCCAGTTGACAATAAAACAAAAGGTTCTGTAAAATTTATTGTATACGGAATGATGGCAGATGAACTATCGTGCAAACCAATTCCAATGGCCAATTCATTTTCTTTTTTAATAACATCATTTCCAGGATGAATTGGAGGAAGCTTGTTACTTACTCTTTCGTTTTTCAGCCATTTATGATACTTCATCTTTTTAAAATTCCAAAGATTGGTATGGCATCCAATACTGGTAATGTCTGTAAAAGCTTCTCCAGTAAGAAGAAAGCTCAAATATTGTGGTAAATGCAGACAATATTTTACTTTTCCGAATAAATCAGGTTTTTCTTCTTTCAGTCTGTAAATCTGCATTCCGGAATTCAGGCTCCCCAAAACAGGAGAAGCTGTTTTTACTGCAAAAACCTCTTCCCCTTTGTATTTTTTATAAAATTGATTCTTTAAATCCTCCGGATACTCTTTTAAATAATTGTATAAAGGCGTCAACGGATTTCCATTATCATCAATATACACAAAACTAGCTCCGTAGGTACTAAAATTGATCGCTTTCAAAACATAGTTATTCAACTCTTTTATTTCTGATAATCTTTCGAGAACCCAGTTATTTAATACTTCAATATTTTCACAGGGAAAACCATCTTCATCCACCGTTTCATCGAAATTCACAGATTTTTCCCAAACAATTTTATAATTTTCATCAAATAAAAATACCTTTTTGTTGGTTTTACCAATATCAAAAATTGCAACTACATTCATTATTTACCTATTTATAAGCCTGTAGCCATCGTTTTTAATCCTCTTTCTGAAATCAAATTATTTCTAACAGTAACACTACGATATAATTCTATCGGATTTAATGCTGCACCTGAACGCAAACGAGCTTCTGCAACCAAAGCCCGAACATCGGTACGGAAAGCATTTTGCAAAATTTCCTGAGCTTTTACGATATCATTGTCCTGCTGCGCAATTTCCAACGCTTTTCTGTCTACAGAAAGTGCCTGAGCATAAGCTATCATAATCGCTTCAACAGATTGCAACAAGTCTTCTAAAGGATCTTTAATATTATGAGAAGCATCAATCATCCATCCTAAATCTTTGGCGTGATTCATTCCATGCGCATCCATTCCTTCAACCAATTCATTAAAGATCAGGAATAATTGATATGGTTTTAAAGCACCGGCTGTTAAATCGTCATCTCCGTATTTTGAATCATTGAAATGGAAACCGCCTAATTTATTATCCATCAATAAAATCGAAACAATTTGTTCAATATTGGCGTTAGGTAAATGATGTCCTAAGTCAACAAGGGTTTTTGCTTTGTCTCCTAGCTTTTGTACATAAGAATAGGACTGACCCCAATCTGCTACTGTTGTAGAATAAAAGTTTGGCTCAGCACATTTGTATTCTAAGAACAATTTCCAGTTAGAAGGTAATGCATCGTAGATTTCTTCTAAACTTTCTAACGTATTCTGATATGCTTTTCTAAAGTTTAATTGTCCAGGGAAAGATGATCCATCTGCCAGCCAAACCGTTAAGGATTCTGATCCTAATTCGATTCCGTGTTTGATAACTTCAATATTGTGAGCAATGGCTTGTTTACGCACTGCTTTGTTTACATTTTGTAAGGAGCCAAACTTATAAGTCTGCTCTGAATTTGCCTGATCCTGAAAAGTATTAGAATTCATAGCATCAAATTTTAATCCGTGTTGTCCCGCTAAAGTCTTAATAGCATTATAATCCGTTGGAATATCCCATGGAATATGCAAAGAAATTGCTCCAGAAGCATTATTTAAAGCATGAAGCAAACCTACATCTTCAATTTTTTCTTCTAATGAACGTGGTTCTCCTCCACCTGGAAAACGCCCGAATCTTGTTCCTCCTGTTCCTAATGCCCAGGATGGAATAGCAATTTGAAAATCGATTAATTTTTGAATAATTGATTCTGTTTCGGCAATTTCTGAAGCTGTAAAAACTAATTTATTTTGATGTTTTTTTAATAAACCATCATTATGAGATGCTATAGTGTTTGATTGAATTAACATACTTATTTATTTTTAATTAGGGTTTACAATATAGGACTATTCTATAAACTGAACCCTTGATTTATGTTACTTTTTGGTACTCTTTTCTTTGTTTTTTTTATATTTTTAGGAAATTTATTTATAAAATACAATTGTCATAAAAAATCTAACGTCCGACAGAATCGAACGTTAGACAACAAAAACCACTTTGTTAAATAAACTTAAAAAAAACTAAACAACTTATCGGTAAAAGCCCATTGTTACTCCACCGTCAACATTCAAGGCATTTCCTGTCGATTTGTTCAACAAGCCCCCTACGAATGCAAAACAAGCGTTTGCAATATCATCAGGCAATATAATTTCATTTAATAAGGTACGTTTCGCATAATATGCTGGCAATTCTTCAACGGTAATTCCGTATGCTTTTGCACGCCCTTCAGCCCATCCGCCAGACCAGATATTAGAATCTGATATTACAGCATCCGGGTTAACCGTGTTTACACGAATTTTATCAGCTCCTAACTCAGCAGCCATCAAACGTGTTAAATGCGCCTGAGCTGCTTTTGCTGAACCGTATCCAGGATTATTTGGACCTGCTACAACCGCATTTTTAGAAACGATGTTTACGATATCCCCGCCAAAACCTTGTTTGCGCATTACTTCAATTCCGGCTTTAGAAACAATAAATTGTCCTTTTACCAAAATGTCATATAATCTGTCCCACTCTTCAAGAGTATGTTCTGCAATTGATTTTGAAATACTGATACCAGCATTGTTTACAATAATATCAGCGCCACCAAATGCCAAACAGGCTGCATCTAAAGCTTTTTCAGTACTTACTTCATCTGTAACGTTTAATAAAGTACTTGAAACAGCATCTTTGCCAAATGATTGGATAAATTCTGCTTTTGCACCTTCTAAACGCTCTTCGTTAATATCATTGATTACTACGCAAGCTCCTTCTTCGGCAAATCTTTTAGCAATAGCTTTTCCAATTCCACCGGCAGAACCAGTAACTAAAGCTACTCTTCCTGAAAGTGCTTTTGGTTTTGGCATACGCTGTAATTTTGCTTCTTCCAATAACCAGTATTCGATATCAAAAGCCTCCTGATGTGGCAATGAAGTATATTCAGAAACAGCTTCTGCTCCTTTCATTACATTTACTGCATTCACATAATATTCTGATGCCAAACGAGCCATTGTTTTATCTTTGGCAAACGTAAACATACCTACTCCAGGGTATAAAATTACAACTGGATTTGGGTCACGCATCGCTGGTGAATTAGACTTTTTGCAAGCATTGTAATACTCTTTATACATTGCTCTGTACCCCTCAAAAGCAGGAGTTAATTTTGCTTTAATTGCTACTACATCAGACAAATCTTCTTTTGGATCTAATTCCAAAACCAAAGGACTGATCTTAGTGCGTAAAAAGTGATCCGGACAAGAAGTTCCAAGAGGAGCTAATTTTGACAAATCATTAGAATTAATAAATTCCAGAACTCTTGCATCATCTGTATAATGACCGATCATCTGACGCTCTGAAGAACAAAAACCTCTTAAAATCGGAGCTACTTTTGCCGCTTTTAATTTACGATCCGCTTCCGGAAGGCTCTCTATTTTTTTACCTCCAAAAACAGGGCGTTTTTTCCCGTAATTGCTTTCTAAATAGTCAGCACACTTTTCAATTACTTCAAGTGTATTGATATAACTTTCATAAGAAGTATCACCCCAGGTAAATAAGCCATGAGATCCTAACATGATGCCACGTAATTTTTTGCCTTTTTTCTCCGCTTCTTCCAAACAGCTTCTTAATTGAAGTCCTAAGTCGAAACCTGGACGCTGCCATCCTACCCAACCGATTTCTCCGTCGAATAATTCCTCGGTAATTTTAGCTCCGTCTTTTGCAGCTGCAATTGCAATAGCAGCATCAGGATGCAGGTGATCGATATGTTTGAAAGGTAAAAAACCGTGTAATGGTGTGTCAATAGAAGGTGCTTTTGAAGCTAAATCAAAGATACAATGATTAAACAATTCAACCATTTCATCTTCAAACTCAATACCTCTGTATACATTTTCAAGATTGCGTAATCGATCTAAATACAACGCTGCACAACCTGATTTTGTCAATGTTCCGATGTCTCCTCCGGAACCCTTAATCCACATTACCTCAGAGCTTTCGCCTGTCAATGGGTCTTTATCTGTAATTTTTACAGAAGTGTTTCCGCCTCCATAATTGGTAAGTCTTAAATCAGCTCCCAATAAATTAGAGCGATAGATAAAAAGAGCAACTTCGTCTCCTGCCAGTGCTGCAGCTTTAGCGTCATCCCAAAGATAGCTTACATGCTGAAAAGTCATATTATTTGTGTTTATATTTGACATTTTATGAATATATATTATGTTTTGGTTATTATTTATAACGAGTTGCCAATTCCTACTAAAACAATAGAGAGGAACATCAGTGCAATTCCGAATAGAAAAGTATTAAAGGTCTTTTTTGTAACACCTTTCCATTCTTTTAGGTAAAAGCCCCAAAAGTTTGCCGTAAGAATAATGGTAGACATGTGCAGAATCCACGAACTGGCTCCGTTTCCTAATTTACTTTCCCCCATTCCGTAAAAGAAAAATTGAAGAAACCACATAGTACCTGCAATAGCAGAAAAAAGTACGTTTTTTGAAATTGGTGTTTTGGTATCTGTATAATTACCAAAAGTTTTATTTTTTAAGTTAAGATAGATACACCATATAAAGTTGGTTGTTAACCCTCCCCAAAGTATAATAATATAACTTACATTATTTTGAAACAGGAATTCTCCCTGATTTGGGTGCAATGCTTTCCATGCTTCATTGGCAACAGCAGCCATTGGTTTTGCAGCTTCAATTCCGAAATTAAAAAAAGAACTTAAAATACCTGATATTATAGCAATAATTAAACCTTTTACCAAACTAAATTCTTTGTCTTTGTCTTCATGGCCTGTTGCAAAATCTTTTTCTTTTAAAATTCCTGCTTTTCCTAAAATAGCAATTCCGATGATACACACAAGCACACCAAACAAAACCATTTGGCCTCCTGAGTTTGAGAACATATCGCTAATAGATTCTTTACCTTCTACTGCATTAAAATTATAGTAGATTGGTGGAATCAAGGCGCCAAAAGCAGAACAAAACCCTAAGGTAATTGAATTACCTAATGACATTCCTAAATAACGAACGCCTAATCCGTAAGTCAATCCCCCAATTCCCCAAATCAATCCCATTACGTATGCTAATGCTTTCACTGATGGAGCCGCAGCTGCAATTATTTCAGTAAAATTTGGAATCGTTAAATAAGCAGCAATTGGCGGTACAATTAGCCAGGAGAAAAAACCTCCAACAAGCCAATAACTTTCCCAGGCCCAATCTTTAACTTTTTTGAAAGGCATGTAAAAACTGCCTGAAGAAAATCCTCCGATAGAGTGAAAAATGATTCCGAGTAATGATTCCATTTAATGTTTATTTTTTTTGGTTAAGTCGATAGTTAAATCTGGTTTGGTAAAATAAGAGAATGTAAAAAAGAAAACTATCCTGTACTGTCCTTTACCTAATTTATATTTATTTTAAATCATAAATTATTGCGAGAAGAATCAATTTCTTATGAATTTTTAAATTTAAAATTCATATTTTAGCAAACGTTTGCGTAATTAATATCTTTTATTCGTTTTTAAAGAAAAATATTACATATAATGCAATTTACAACTACTACTTACCACATAAAATGCAGAATACGACTATCATGATTAAACTAATTAAAATAGATGAAGATTCCAGGGTACCAAAATACAAGCAGATTGTAGATTCAATTCTGCAAAATATTGCTAATGGTAACCTTAAAATAAACCAAAAGATCCCATCAATCAACAATTTTAGTGAAGAATTCTATATGTCGAGGGATACTGTTGAAAAAGCTTATAATATTTTAAAAGAACGTAAAATTATTTCTTCGATAAGAGGAAAAGGGTATTATATTACCCGAACAAAATTAGAATCTAAAGTCAATATTCTGTTTTTATTCAATAAACTGAGTGCTTATAAAATGAAAACCTACAGCTCTTTTATAAACACTCTAGGAGCAAATGCACATGTCGATTTGCATATATACCATTGTGACGAAACTTTATTTTTAAATCTTTTAGATAAATTTGAAGGAGCTTACGATTATTATGTTATTACAACACATTTTAAGACAGATGAATTAAAACATTTAAGTTTTACAGATGAAGTGGCAAAAGCTATCCAAAAAATACCCGAAGACAAACTGGTTATTATGGACAATATTAAACTTGGGCTTGGCAATGACGTGATCAAAATTTATCAGGATTTTGAGAATGATATTTATAACGCCTTAAAAGAAGGTCTTTCTAAAATAAACAAATACAAAAGATTAATTTTAGTATATCCGGAAAAAGCGGTGTATCCTTATCCGAGAAGAATATTACATGGCTTTAGAAAATTTTGTGTAGAACATCAGATTAATTTTGAGATTCTAAATGAAGTTTATGATGATATGATTCTTAAAAAAGGGGATTTATTTATTACGATTGAGGAATCAGATTTGGTTAATCTGGTAAAACAAATAAGAGATGAAGAATATGTTTTAGGTCACGATATTGGCGTAATATCTTATAATGACACTCCGTTAAAAGAATTATTAGGAATTACAGTGATGTCCACAGATTTTAATACAATGGGGGAAACAGCTGCGCGAATGATTTTAAATAAGGAAAAAGGAGAAGTTAAAGTTCCTTTTAATTTTATTGACAGAAATTCTATATAAAAAAGCCCTGATTGTCTAAAAATCAGGGGCTTTTTTTATCTTTTTGAAGCAATTAAAACAATATTGGGCTTAGGCGCAGGCTCCATACCACTTCCAAAGTAAAAACCGGTATGAGGCGGCTGATTGTAACCTACATTTTGCCATGCAATACTCAGGCGATACTGAGGATCATGCATCAAAGTAAATTGTCTTACATCTGTTGGAATTGTAGTCGAATAAATTCTTAATTCTTTATTGTCTTCAGATCTTAGAATCAATTCTTCTCTCCAGTCTCCAAAAATATCTGCAGAAAGTGCCGGAGTTGATTTTGTCCCGTTATTGGATACTGCTCCTGTTGCAGTAAACAATCTTCCTTTACCATATTTATCTATATAATTTGAATTCAGCAGTTCCCTTGAAGTATCTCCATCCCAATAGATCAAAAAATTAGCAGATTTTGGAGCATCTCCTATTTTATTTCCTTTAATATCATATAAAAAAGGAGACCCAGAATACCAAAATTGAGCCCCTTTTTTGGTAGGATCAATATTGTCAGCTACTCCCCGCCCAACATCTTCATTGATTGAACCTGTAAACAATACTTTTCCATCTGCTGCAGCAAACAGTGTTACTCCGGGACCTGTTGTTTTGTTTTCAATTTCATGAATTCCAAATACCTCTAAACCCGGTAAATCAGGATCAAGATCTGTAACATGCAGTGCATCTCCGTGCCTGAAACCTGTGGTGTACAAACCTTTTCCGTCGTCATCAACACACATCGATCCAAAAATAATTTCGTCTTTGCCATCACTATCAACATCAGCGACTGAAAGACCGTGATTTCCCATTCCGGAATATGGATTTTCAGCATCTTTACTGTCAAAAACCCATCTTGAAGTCAATTTGTTGTTTTTAAAATCCCAGGCAGCCAAAACGGTTCTTCCATAATAGCCACGGCACATCACAACACTTGGATGAATCCCGTCTAAATAGGCAATACAAGCCGTAAATCTATCTATGCGATTCCCCTTAGTATCATTACCTCCGCTTCCACCGTGTCCGCCCCATCCGGCAAGATCACCACGCTCAGGAATATATTCAGTTGTTGTAATTAATTTCCCAGTCCTTCCATCAAAAACCGAAAGATATTCTGGGCCTTTTAAAATTTTACCATAAATTGGAGAAGCCGGGTCTCTTTCTACCCAATCTTTCGCTGCATCACCCACAACATTTCCCTGACTGTCAATTGTACCATCAGCAGTTTTACAAACCAATTCTGCAATTCCGTCACCATCTAAATCATATACCATAAATTGTGTATAATGCGCTCCTTCGCGAATATTTTTTCCTAAATTAATCTGCCATAAAAATTTTCCGTTTAAAGTATATGCCTGAAATATAGGTGGGTCTGTAATTCCGGTATGTGAATTATCATGTCCTTTCCCAGTCATGTGTACAACTAAATCATATCTTCCATCTCCATCTAAATCACCAACAGAAAGATCATTCGGAATATAACCTTCAACTGGCTTTATTATTATTGATAAATAATCTTTATCAGGACTTGAACCCGGAATAGAAGAACTTCCGTTTTCATCTTTTTCTTTTCCTTTCTGAATAGTTTTGACAAACCAGGTATTTTCTTCATTAGCATTAGCATTTGTATCCAGAAAATTAGTCGCTCCGATTATAGGTTTTTCATTTAATTTGACAGCTTTTTTAGAACCGCTCTTTCTATATAAATTAAAAGCTAAATCATCAGCATCAGTTCCTAAAACACGCCAACTTATGAAAAAATGACCATTGTTTTTGATCGCAATTACGCCACGATCTAAGTTTTCCATTTGTCTTTGTGCAAAAATTGAACAGGAAAGAAAGAACATGGAAAATAAAATTCTATTTCTTTTAAAAGATATTCTCATCTATTGATATTTATTAATTATTACAATGCAATGCAGTTTTTTGCTATTTACTACTATTCACTATTAACTCAACATTAAAACATCTTTTTAAATCCTTCACTTTTCACTTTCCAAGTTCCGTCTTTAGGAAAACCGGGATTTTCAATTGTATTTCCCTCCCAGCCTTCACACATCATCGCAACTGCAGTCAGTAAACCTCCATTACCCGGAAGATAAAGTGTCAGCCTTTCTGATTGATAATTATGTCCGTTTTTCAAATAGGTATTTGTTACCACATTCATAAAAAGGGCATCAATGGCTTTTTCTGGCATTTGCAAACGCGCTGCAGACATTGCTGTCATCGGGAAATCCCATCCCCAGGTTTTGTCCCATGACCAGGTATTCCAAACCAGATCAAACGTGTTTTTCATGATTTTTTTATCTAAAAGTGACGTGTCCGGAAGCATTCCGAAAGTCCCTAATACTGATGGATGATCGGTTTTAAACTCCGGATTCGTATACGAATCAGTAGCGCTTTCTGTTGCTAAATAAACTTGATTTGAAATTGGTAAAGGCGATAATTTTTTCAAAACATCTTGCCATTTTTCAGGCACTTTTTGATTTAATTTTTTCTTCCAGTTTATCGCTGTCTTTAAAGCCCAATTCCAATATGCCAGTTCATACGTTGGGTTAAAAGTTTCCATTGCTTTAAATCTTTCTTGCGCCGGAATAACACCCGGGCCTAAAACATAACGATCGTTTTTACTGTCATAACTGGCGAAGGAAGCCATGAAATCAGCAGTTGCAAAAACACGTTCGCTATATAAATTTAATGTTGTAGTTGTGGGTTTTGCCTGATAAATTAAGTCTGCATAAGTAATAAAATGTGGCTGCTGCCAAATTAAAAATGAACCGACTGATGACGGACTTTCGTTACCATCAGGATCTGTCATTTTTTGCCATCTTGCACCTTCAAAACCTTGTCTTTTGGCAATATCTTTAGCCTTTTCAAAAACTTTTTGATACCACGAAAGGCTGTTTTCCAGTAATTCCGGTCTGTTCCAAAGAGCAAAATGTACACCGTGCCACCAATGCATTTCCAAATGCGGTTTTCCGTACCAGCTATTGTAAGTTAAACCTGTTTCCTGTGGCGGAACTTTTCCTGTACATTGCAATTTGGTCAGGTATTGTGAAAGAATCACGCGACGCTCCAATTCATGCGCTCTCTTATCTGTACTGCCTGAAAAATCAACTGCCGCTCCGCTTTCCCAAAAGGATTCCCAACCTGCGATACTGCTTTTTTTAATTGCTTCAAAAGAAGGAATTGCAGCTTTGTTTTTATCTGTTTGAACGAACGAACAACTCAATTCGATTGTATTGCTTTTTGAGGGTTCTACAACAAAATAATGTTTTGCTTTTTCTTTAATTGATGCAGTACCTTTCCATTTCAAATTAATATCATACGAAATACTGTCCATTATGTGTGTAATAGTAGCTTCTGATTTATTTTTGATTTTCAGATTGCTTTTATAATCTTGTTTTCCTCCCCATTTTTTCCCCAGATCAGTCCCTGCAATAGCAACCGCTGAAATAGCTACATCCTGTTTTTCCTCCCATTTAGTCCCCATATCACCCCATAGTCCTGTTGGAAAAGGGATTCGAACACGAATTTTCAAACGCCCTTGTTGAATTAAATCCGATTCAACCTTAAAGCCTAAAACATCTTTTGTCTGATCGCAAGCCGTTAACACTTTCACAGGAGTGCCTTCTACCTCAAAGTAGCTCTCAATTTTTCCTGTCCATAAATTCAGCTTTTGATTAATAGCTTGAATATCTTCCGGCTTTACCAAACTGCCATCTTTTTTGGTTATTTCAAAACCTATATTTCCCAATTGCAATAAATGCGGATTCTGACGAAACCATTCGACTGCTTCTTTTTTTCGTGCAGGTTCTTTAATTTGTGTTGAATACGAAATCTTACGACCATACTGATCTACGTCTTTTAAAGTTTCAGAAAACTTATAATTCTCTGTATTTTTATAACTGTCCCAACCCCATTCCGATTGTGTTCCAAGCGGAATACCATTTTGGTATTTCTCTGGAAAACTTTGTAAACCTGTGACATCAACGGTAAAAGCAAATGTACCGTTTCCAACACTTAAAGAAGCTAAAGTATCCATTGCAGTAATCTGAATATTATGCCTTGTTACCAATGCTTTTCGGTCAATTTTTTGTTGTGACGAAAGCGAAATAGAAAACACAAATGCAACAAGTAATTGATATTTTTTCATCTGATATTTAGTTTTGTTTTGATAGTTTGATTTTTTTATTTCAGGTTTCAAGTTTAAGGAATTGACTAATTTTCTAATTGTCAAATTATCTAATTAAAGTTGCACTCATCAACCCAATCACCACATCATTGGCAATAGTTTTCAAAATAAGACTTTTTAATGTTTTATTTTTATCCAAAGGCAAATCCAAAATCGTTGCAGCTCCGCCATCAATCCCAAAATTTGAAAAACCTTTTATAGTTGTAAAGTCTTTAAACGTTCTTGAAATTTCGCCTGATTTCAAATACACTCTTGGCGGTTTTGGTGCATTTGTAGTAAACGCCAATCCATCTACAAAATAATCCTGCTCAATTGGCCACCAGTTTTCAGGGTTTTTCAATTGCAGAATTTCTGATGTCCCGTCTGTATAATTTACCTGAATTTGACCATTTACGATGCGGCTTTGCATCGGATTTGTAGTTCCGGCCAACATAAAATAAATGTGTGAAGCTTTTCCGTTTAAAGGAATACTAACGCTTTTTGGAAAATTATCCCATTGTGATGTAAAAATGATATTTTTTTGATTTTCATCAGAAGGTGTTTTAAAAGAAAAACCAAATGAAGTTGCAATTTCCTCGGTTAATTTAGCTTTTCCGCGCAATCCTGAATCGTCAATATTTGCCGATACATTCGGGTAACACCAATTTCCTATTCCGCTTGTGGGAAGCTGTAAAGTTACCGTGTGTGGCCTTGGTGACAAATATTTTTGATTGAAAACATCAGTTACTTTCGAATTAAAAAAAGAAGAAAGCGAAACTGTTTCTGTTTTTTTCGAAGCATCAAATGGAATATCCCAATTTGTAAAAGTGATTTCTTTTAAAGTATTTGAATCTGTTTTGATTGAAAAATTATTAGTCCCCGGAACTAATTTCTGAAACGGAATTACAACGGTTTCTTTTTGATTGGCTCCTAAAACAATCTTTTGCAGACTTTCTTTTGCAGAAGCATCAAAAACTACATTTCCTTCAATCTTACTTTCCGAATTATTCTTTAGCGAAATTTCTATGCTATTATTTTTTGACTCAATAATTTGGGATTCGATTTTAGGTTTCAAATCCAGTTCGATAGGTTTCCACCACATTAAATCACCTTGTTTCAACTGGATGAAAAAGGTTTTAGAGTTATTTCCGTAAACAATTGCCTGGTATGATTTATTCGTTTTTGAAATTTCACTTAGAATAGATTGCGGATCATAAACTGAAAAAATTTCTGCTTTAGATGTTGTTAGGACAACGGATTCTTCGGCAGTTGAAGGCAAACCTGAATGTACTTCTTCTAAAAAATCTCCTTTCCAGTTGATTTTTACATCAAAATTAGCTGCATAAGGAACTTCAATTGCAATTTTTGGATTTCCGATACTTTCGGGAATTGCTTTCCAGCTAACAGTTTTATCATTTATAATAACATTTTCTACTCGATCATAAGGAGCATTTAAAACCAATTTCAGATTCATTTTTGTTCCAAAACGATTTTCAATTTGATAAGAATCTGTTTTATTTTCTCTTTTAAAAACAATTTTAACGTCTGGAATATCCAAAGCTGCACTATTCCATTTTGATGGAAAACCAGGCTGAATCATTAGAATTCCCGTCAAAGCATCCGGCTGGATTCCGAATAATCCTTCTACCAGTGTTCTTGAAGCCATTCCGATTGGATCTGCAAAGTCACGATATAATTCTCCACGAATTGCATCCTGATACATTAACTGTTCAAATCCTCCCGGTGAAGCGCCCAAATACATACTTTCTATCAAAGCACTTTCCCACATCGTATAAGCCTTTTCCGTTTGCCCGCCCTGCCAGAAAGCTAGTGATGTATGCAATTGTTCTGCCAAAGCTACATTATTAATCGACCAGGTATAAGGCTGCCAATTGGTAGTGCTAATCATGTAAAGATCCGTTTTATTAAGCCCTTCTGCAGAAATCGGGATATGGGGAATTTGATTATTCACATAAGAAAGCATCTGATAACTTTCAAAAGGATTCGACAATTCAGAATCGATGGTGTGATAAATACTCCAGATTCCCGGAACTTCATGTAATAATCTGTTTCCAAGAGCATCTTTATATTCTGCAAAAATTCCTTTTTTTGAAATCCAAAGCTGATCTTTCGAAGCTTTTAAGATTTTATCTGCTTCCTTTGAAAACGGATTATCATCCTGCTGGATTTTTTTTGCAATTTCAGCAATCGTTTTATTCGCATAGTAATTATAAGCCGAAGAATGAATCACACCGCCTCCGCTGTATTGCAGGGCATCACTTGCCCAGATTGAGGCATACGCATCATAAAGACCGTCATTGTCCGGATCAAAATTTCTTTTTTCCCAATTTAAATGTCTTTGAATTGTTGCCCACATTTCGCTCATAAATTGAGTATCTCCCGTCCATTTAAAATGACGCAGCATCTGATCGAAAAAAACCAGATTCATGTCGTAATGATGGGCGACCGTATTCTTATTCGGATTTCGGCTGATGTAACCACTGCTGAACATCGATGTACCTAATACTTCTTTCTGACGGGCGAAATTTCTAACGGTATCCAAAACTATAGGGCCACTTTCTGGAGTGGTAAGCTGCGAATTGCTGTAGCTTGTAAAATGTGTTTTCGCACGATCATGCCATCCCAATGGATCAGCGGTGTAAGCACCACGCCACGCATTCAGATGCATTCTCCATGCGATTGCACCGTGAAGATAAGCCGGACTTTCCCAAATCCCATCAGCAGCGATGGAAAGTGCTGAACCCAAAGTATTGATGTAGGGATCAGGTGTTGACACTTTAATTCTATTCGCTAAAAGATGCGTTTCCTGAACTGATTTATCGTATAATTGTGCTAGTCCTTTTTGCGAAACAGCTAATTTTGGATCCTCGCTTGCAAACAGCCAATACAATTCATTTTTTGAAACAATATTTTTTCCTGTTATGAGTGTCAAAGTTTCCGGATTAGAACTGTACAATTCTAATGGTGTTTTTTGCTGCTTAGGATCAGCTAATTTTACATCGGAAGAAGGGAAATAACCCACAAGACTCTTATTATTGCCCGTTTTCTGTTTGTTGGTTTCAGAACCATATTCCAATAAAAAGGATTGCTTTTTTAAAGTGTACTTATTATTCAGGCAATATTCAGGCTGTAAATAAAATACCGATTCTGGATCCGCTCCTATATCTCCGTCACGACTGAATTTTTTACCGGTTGCACCGCCGTAAGCCCAAACTAAATTTATTTTTTTAGGCAGATTTTGACCATCTACTTTTACAACAAAACCTTCTTTTTCCTTTAAAGCAACGACATCAATAAAAAATTTTCCGCTGCCTAAAATTGCATCTTCAATTTCATAATGCATCGTTCCCAAAACATACTTCGTATTTATTATAGATGCTTCCGTAATCCATTTGCTGTCTTTTCCATTTACAAAACCTAACTTAAAGTTCCCTCCCATACCGGGCATATACATCGCAAATTCAGGTAAATCTCCGGTTTCAACCCTAAAGCCTGTATTAGAACCATAAAGTGCCCGGTTGAATTTTCGGCAACCATTTTTTAAAACAAAACTATTGCCTTCAGGAACGTAATGGATTTTACGCTCAGGCTGTTTTTCCTGTCCAAGAATTAAGGCAGGGCATAATAATAGTAAGCCAATGAAAGTTTGAATAGTATAGTTTTTGGTTCTCATAAATTTCAATAATCTGAAGGTAAGTATAAGCAATAAATACTTATTTGTTTTGACAATTTAAACGCAATTTCTTTGTTTTTTTACGGTATAGTATCCTGCACCTACCTGATTTTTACAATATGATAATTAATATTCTTTCATTTTTTTAACATCATAGTACAGGATACTATATAAAAGAGTAACCGTTAGTTTTGAATTTATAATAATTAAAATAGAAAACCTTGATAAAAATTAAAACTTCCTTGTTGATTCTTTTTTGTTTTACGATACAGATGAACTCATTTGCTCTGAATACCAGTTCTTTAACTGAAATCACTACTAGTAAAGATATTGAAAGTCAGTTATTTAATTTTGGAACTCAATCAAAAAACAAAAAAGGAATTCTTATAAACAGCGCTTTAATTTACAACGAAACTTTAGGATACGGTTTTGATATTAATTCAGCTTCGAATGTAAAAATCAATCCGAATACATTTTCTACAACGAAGCCAACTTATTTTTCGGTAAAACTTCCAGAAGGAAATTATCAGATTGAAGTGGTTATTGGAAGTAGTGAAAAACAATCCAATATTACCATAAAAGCAGAATCCCGAAGATTAATGCTGGATCAGCTTTCCATCAAAAAAGGAAAACCTGTTACAAAAATTTTCAACGTCAATGTGAGAACTCCAAAAATTGATGACAATCAAAATGTTTCGCTTAAAGACAGGGAAAAAGATATTTTTAACTGGGATGACAAACTTACATTGGAATTTTTAGGCGAAGTTGCTGTTCAAAGTATAAAAATTACACTTAAAGATAATTTAACAGTCATTTATTTGGCCGGAGACTCAACTGTTACAGATCAGGATGTAGAACCTTGGGCATCCTGGGGGCAATTTATCACGAACTATTTTGATGATAGTGTTGTTGTTGCCAATTATGCGGTTTCAGGTTCAGCACTACCTTCTTTTAAAGCTGGAAATCGTTTAAAAAAGATTCTTTCACTCATTAAAAAAGGAGATTATCTGTTTGTGGAATTTGCGCATAATGACGAAAAAATAAAAGGTGAAGGAAATGGCGCCTGGGGTTCCTACTCTACTTTATTAACTGAATTTGTACAAGCTGCCAGAGATAAAGGAGCTATTGCGGTTTTGGTAACGCCTACACAACGCCGTTCTTTTAATGAAAATGGCACTTTAAAAGAAACACACGGTGATTTTCCTGCTGCGATGCGAACTGTGGCTCAAAAAAACAATGTTTCTCTTATTGATGTTACTAAAATGACAACCGAATTATACGAAACCTGGGGCGATGAACCTTCCAGAAAAGCTTTTGTGCAATATCCTGCCAATACTTTTCCCGGACAAGTAAAAGCTTTGGAAGATAACACTCATTTTAATAGTTTTGGGGCAAACGAAATTGCGCTTTGTGTTGTTAAGGGCATTCGCGAACTTGACATTCCGTTAAAAAAACAAATTCAAAAAGAAGTTCCAAATTACAATCCAAAGAAACCTAATTACTTTTCTAGCTGGACACTTCCTATGAGTGATCGTTTTGAAACTACTAAACCAGATGGCAACTAACCATTACAGAAATAATCTATATGTTACTAAAAAATACAATTGAAAGCTTTGTTATTACTGCCGTTGCCTTATTTTCATATCAAAATAGTCAGGCTCAGCAAACTGATAAAATCTACCTGTCCGGAAAAGATTTTGAACATCCCGTACAATGGGATTTTTATTGTACCGGAGGTAACAACAGTCAAAAATGGTCTAAAATAAACGTTCCATCTCAATGGGAATTGGAAGGTTTTGGAGAATATACCTATGGGAGATGGTACAAAGAATTAAACCAAAAAGAGCCAAGCAAAGAAGAAGGTTTGTATAAATATGAATTTGAAGTTCCTGCCGATTATAAAGATAAAGAAGTTCTGATTGCTTTTGGCGGTGCGATGACGGATACCGAAGTGAAAATCAACGGAAAACTGGCCGGAGCGATTCATCAGGGAGGCTTTTATGAATTCAAATATGATATTTCGTCATTATTAAAATTTGGCTCTAAAAATATTTTAGAGGTGCATGTCTGGAAACACTCTGCCAATAAATCCGTAAATGCAGCCGAAAGAAGAGCGGATTGGTGGCTGTTTGGCGGCATTTATCGTCCGGTTTGGCTGGAAGTATCTCCTAAAACCAACATTCAGCATATTGCCGTAAATCCAAAAATGGACGGTTCGATTACAGTAGATCTGAATCTTAAAAATATTTCTAAAAATACCACTTTAGAAGCGACACTTAAAACTTTAAGCGGAGAAAATCTTCAAACTTTTACTTTCCCGATTAAAGCAAAAAGCACTAAGGAATCTATTGCAGCACAATGGAAAAACATCAAACCATGGAATCCCGAAAGTCCTAATTTATATGATTTAGAATTGGTTTTGAAGCAAAACGGAAATATCATCCATAAATATGACAAGCGAATTGGTTTCAGAACTTTAGAATTTAGAAAGCAAGACGGAATTTATATGAATGGTACTAAGATCGTCATGAAAGGAATCAACCGTCATTCGTTTTGGCCGGAAGGTGGCCGAAGTACCAGCAAACGCATCAGCGAATTGGATGTGAAATTAATTAAAGACATGAACATGAATGCCGTTCGAGGACACTATCCCCCTGACGAGCATTTTCTTGAAGTTTGTGATTCTCTTGGATTATTTGTTTTGAATGAATTGGCCGGCTGGCAAAATGCTTATGATACTGAAACTGGCGCTAAATTAGCGACTGAAATGATTACACGCGATGTCAATCATGCATCAGTTATTATTTGGGACAACGGAAATGAAGGCGGCTGGAATTATAACACAGATAAAGTTTTTGACAATCTTGATCCGCAAAAAAGAATCGTAATTCACCCTTGGGCCGATTTTAATGGCTGGGATACACATCATTATCCAACCTATTTAACCGGAATGCATCGTTTTAATGCCGGAGAAAATGTATTTTTTCCAACTGAATTTATGCATGGAACCTATGACAACGGTCATGGAGCCGCTCTGGAAGATTTCTGGACACGATACAAACAAAGTCCGCTTTTTGCAGGAGGTTTTATGTGGGCGATGCTGGACGAAGCTGTATTCCGTTCTGATTGGACAGGAGATGCTAAATTCGATTCAAAAGGTTCTTTGGCAGCAGATGGAATTTTAGGTCCACATCGTGAAAAAGAAGGAAGTTATTATACCGTAAAAGAAGTCTGGGCACCAATTCAGTTTCAGCCGAAACAGGTCACTCCTACTTTTGACGGATCATTTTTAATAACCAATGATTATCTTTTCAGTAATCTTAATTCATGTAAAATGGAATTTAAAGTATTGCAATCTCATAAAGATGTGCTTTACTCCAACGGAACTTCAAAAGAAATCAGTTCAGGTAAAATTGAGATTCCTAGTATCGATCCGGGTGAAACACGCAAAATACAATTTGCTGTGCCTACTACTTTTGCCGAAGGTGATGTTTTATCCATTTCAGCCTATGACCAGTTTAATAAAGAAATTTATACCTGGACCTGGCCCATTCACAAAGCAAAATATTATGCTGAAAAATTCCTCGCCATTCAAAACACAAAAGCTAAAGCTACAGCAACAAAAAATGGAAATGAAATTATTTTAAAAGGAAGTGATGTAACGGTAACCTTAGATACTTTGACGGGAGAAATCACTTCTGTAAAAAACGGAACATCGACTATTCCGTTAACAAATGGCCCTCGACCAATTGGAATGAAAGCCAAACTAAAAGAAGTTCAGGTTTCGCAAGAAGGTGACAAAGCCATCTGCAAAGTATTGTATGTTGGCGGTTTATCTTCTATCAAATGGATAATGGAAGCGGATGGAAGATTTAAAATGGAATTGATTGCTTTGAAAAATTCAGAAAATAATGGCGGTTTTGATGGTGCTGCTTTTGAAGATAAAATCAATTCATGGGGAATCACTTTCAGCTTTCCGGAGAAAGGAGTTACCGGAATGAAATGGTTTGGAAGAGGTCCTTACCACGTTTGGAAAAACAGAATAAAAGGCACCACTTATGGCGTTTGGGAGAAAGATTATAACACCACCATTACCGGCGAAAGTTTTGAAAGTCTGGTGTATCCTGAATTCAAAGGATATCACGCCAACTTATTAGGGGCTAACTTAAAAGCAGGCACAACCTCTTTTAAAGTTTTCAGCGAATCTGATAATTTATTTTTGAGATTATTTACACCAGATTTGCCTAAAAATGGTTTTCCTGGAAGTAATCCCCAGCCAGCATTTCCTGAGGGTGATATCTCGTTTATGTATGAAATTCCGGCCATGAGAGATTTCAAACCTTTGGAACATCAGGGTCCTGAAAGCCAGCCAACCAATATTCGTATCAAAAGCGGCGATGACGGAATCAAAATGAATTTATGGTTTGATTTTAGAAACTAATTTTTGGATGATGGTTGATTGTTGTTGGCTTTAAAAGTAAAAGATTAAAGTCAAAACTATGAACCATCAACTATCAATCATCAACTAACAATAAAAAAGATGAAATCAATTAAAATACTTTCTGTCTTATTCTTGACAGTTTTATTTTTCAATTTTACTCCAAAACAAAACAATAAACCTACCGTTTACACCGTAGGTGACTCCACCGTAAAAAATGGCAGAGGTGACGGATCTGGCGGACTTTGGGGATGGGGAGATTATATTGGGCAGTTTTTGGACACAACGAAAGTCAAAATCGAAAATCACGCTTTGGGAGGTACCAGCAGCAGGACTTTTCAGGATAAAGGATTATGGGATGCCGTTTATAAAAAGCTAAAAAAAGGAGATTATGTGCTGATTCAGTTTGGACATAACGATGATGGTCCTTTAAACGACACACTTCGTGCCAGAGGTACTATAAAAGGAATTGGACCAGAAACCCAGGAAATCGATAACATGCTTACTAAAAAGCATGAAATTGTTCACAGTTACGGCTGGTACATTCAGAAAGTAGTTCAGGAAGCCAAATCAAAAGGAGCCATTCCTATTATTTGCGCTCCAATTCCGAGAAATGACTGGAAAGAAGGCAAAGTACCGCGCAATGACAAATCATATGGATTATGGGCCAAACAAATTGCAGAAAATGAAAAGATAACTTTTATCAATTTGAATGATATAATGGCTATTGAAATGGAAAAATTGGGCGAACAAAAAGTAACCGGAACTTATTTCTATAAAAAAGACCATACACATCCCTCTGCAAAAGGTGCTGTATTGGCAGCTTCGTTAATTGTCAATGAACTGAAATCCAGTAAAAACTCATTAAAAAATTACATTTTAGAGAATCCGAAAATTGTACTTCCTGCTAAGAAAAAAGTGTTTTTAATTGGTGATTCTACAATGGCAAACAACGGTAATAATCCTAATGCTGTTGGCTGGGGAGTTGCATTTCCAAAATATTGCGATACTACCAGAATTGAAATTATTAATAAAGCACGAGGTGGAAGAAGCACCCGAACTTATACCAAGGAAGGATTATGGGATGCGGTAAAAAATGAATTGAAACCAGGAGATTTTGTCATGATTCAGTTTGGTCATAACGATGCGGGAGCGGTTGATAAAGAAAAATTCAGAGGTTCACTAAAAGGAAATGGCGATGAAACACAACAGGTTGTTCGTGACAGCTTAACTGAAACCGTTCATACCTTTGGCTGGTACATGGAGAAATTTATTAAAGAAGCTAAAGAGAAAGGTGCTGTTCCGATTGTTATAAGTCAGACACCAAGAAACGAATGGCCAAATGATAAAGTAGAACGCAGAAGTGATTCTTATGGAAAATGGTCTAAAACAGCCGCAGAAAATCAAGGTGCTTTTTATATTGATCTTAATGAAATTGTTGCTTTAAAATATGAAGCCTTAGGAAAAGATAAAGTGAAAGCTTTTTTTCCAAAAGATCATACGCACACTAGCGCTGAAGGAGCTGCATTTAATGCCCTTGCGGTAGCTGAAAGTCTTAAAAATGTAAAAGATTGCGGACTTAAGGAATATATAGAAATTCCCAAATAAGTTATGTATTATTTGTTAAGCGAAGTGCCATAACTTATAACTCTTAACTCAAATCCATAAAAAAACCTCGTTTAAAAATTTAAACGAGGTTTTTTTAGATATTCTAAAAAATTATTTTTTTGATTCCTCGATAGAAACTTTTCTAAACTCTTTTAAAAGTTTTTCAATCTCTAAAGATGATTTACGTGCTCTTGCTCCTGCTGCTTTAACACCTTTTTCAGATAATGATTCAGATTCTGTCTTGAATGTTTCAAGTTCGGCGTTGATTTTTACTAATAAATCTTTCATGATAATTATGTATTAAATTAGGTCGCAAAAATATAAGTTTGCTTTATAGTTAACGCAACTTTCGTGTTAAAATTATCACACTTTTTTACAAAAGAGTTAATATTAAATTAATCCAGAACATAAACACTTATAATCAATTGTTTACAAAACAAAAAAAGCGATACATTTAATTTTTAAAACTTATATTTGATACTCTCCTGTTTTATAGAAGGGAATTTACCTTTAATTTTTATTTAATCTTCTCATAATTCACCTTTTTAGCATCCTTTTTAAATTGGTTTTCAAGCTCAATTTTCAATTTTTCGGCTAAACCTTTATTTTGTGACAAAACATTCTTTTTTTCCTCAGGATCTTTTTCAATATTATAAAGTTCAAAATCTGCAGCAGCATTGATATGTCGGGTTCTGACTATTTTCCAAGGTTTGTTGATTAAAGATTCCTGCAAATGACCTCTTACATAGATTTCAGAATTGACTTCTGTCTTATTGCCTGAAATTGCTGTCCAGACATTTTTCCCTTCAATACTTTGCGTCAGATTTTTATCTCCTGCCAAAAATAAAATACTCGGCAATAGATCTATAACCGAAATATAGTTGTCAATCTTTTGTTTCTTTAGATGGTCTTTCCAATAAAAGATACAAGGAACCCTGATTGCCCCTTCGTAATTGGATGTTTTCCAATCCCTCAGCGGTGTGTTATCTCCAAGTGTTGCATTAGATGGATGAATTCCGTTGTACTCATTTTTAGAATCCCAATTTTCCATCGCCCCATTGTCGCTCAGGAAAATAACCAAAGTATTTTTATCCAGATTTTGCTCTTTTAGTTTCTCCAATAATACTCCAATGCTATAATCCATATGGCTCATGGCAGCTGCAAAATCTCTGCGGGAACTGTCTTTTATGGAATTCATATAAGGATCTTTCCATTTTTGTTCTTCCTGCAACGGAAAATGTGGTGCGCTGTATGCTATCTCCAAAAAGAAGTTTTTATTCGGTTCTCTTATTTCTGAAAGCCAATGGATCGCTTCGTTGGTAATCAAATCTGTCGCATGACCTTCTTCCTCAAGAAATTCACCATTTCGGTACCAGCTTTTGTCTCCATTTTTATATAGATGAGTGTATTGATCTATTTGTCCATGCAAAAACCCGTATGAATAATCAAATCCGTATGCTTTTGGTCCGCTGCTTTGCTGCAATCCAAGATGCCATTTGCCCATAAGTGCTGTTTGGTAATTCTTTTGATGCAAGAGTTTAGGCAAGGTCTGGATTGAATCCGGAAGCTTAAACTGGCTTTTATCACTTATCGGAGCTACAATTCCCATACGGCTTGCAGGTCTTCCGGTTAACAAACTCGCTCTCGAAGGCGAACAGGTTGGATTAGCGTAAAACCGATTAAGTTCTACCCCATTTTTGGCTAAAAAATCAATATTTGGAGTATTTATTTCAGAACCGTGATAGCCAACATCGTTCCATCCCGCATCATCAGCAATGATCAGGATAACATTTGGTTTTTCCTGACTATATGAAATTGAAAAGTTAAATAATATTACAATGAGTAATTGCATCTTTGTATTCCTACTTTTAATCATTTGAAAGTTAAATTAAGATTAGATTTTAGAATTTACAATTATATAATCGAGTACAATTCCGGTTTGATTCACCGTAATATTGATCGTATGTTTTCCAGTATTTGTAATGAAAACGGGGATTTTTACGATAGCACTGTTTCGCAACACATTTTCTTTCCAGGTTTTATCTCTGTCTTTCGTATTAATCAAAAATGATTTTGTCTTGTTTGTGTCTATTTGCACGCCAATTTCATGATCAGACTTATTGGTGTGGGTTGGAATTAAATGCACTTCTATTTCGTAATCTCCAGCTTTCTCTATTTCAAATTCATAAGAAATCCAAGGTTTATCATCTTTAAAATAAGAGTGTTTGAACGGAAACAATGTAACGGCATTATTACTGAATCCAAAACCGTTTATAATTCCCCAGTTGTAGTTTTTACCGCCTTTGCTGTCCACAAATTGGTTTGCGTTGATTGTAATAAATGGTTTGAAATCCCGTTTTTCAGAAATTTGTTGGAAAGTCACAGTCGCTTTTATGGAATCAAAAACAGGCAGGTTTCTTGGTTTCATGGACATCATGTTATTCCATTTTCCATTGCTCATTTTTGTGTTATAAAAATCCGTTAACTCTTTGATTCTCTCATAAGCTTTCACCGACAGATTCAAATACTCTTCTTTTTGTTTCGCATCGGTTGTCATTGCAGCCAGATTCCAATATAAAAACTTATGATTCATATAGGCTGCGGCTTCAATTGGATACGTTACTAATTGGAAATAAGCATCTTCCCTTCCATCCGGAACAACAGGGCCTATATCTACAGCAACAGCAGCACTCCACATCTCTACCTGGTCAATCAAATCATCGTAGGCTTTTATTCTTTCCAGACATTCTGCTGCAGTAAAATCAGAAAGCTTTATTTGCGTTGTAGGTTCTGTCTGGCTCCATCCCATGTATTCAGGCTTTCTGAGAAATGCCAATCGGTAATGTTCTTCGAATACAGGAACAAAATAGTCTGCAATTTGGGGAGAAAACTCTCTGGTAATCCAATTTTTCAAATACAGATTAATTCCATCCTGTTTGATGCTGTTGACATCCCAGGCCAGATCCAGAAAAAAC
This sequence comes from Flavobacterium sp. W22_SRS_FK3, assembly GCF_052113665.1. Classification (NCBI taxonomy): domain Bacteria; kingdom Pseudomonadati; phylum Bacteroidota; class Flavobacteriia; order Flavobacteriales; family Flavobacteriaceae; genus Flavobacterium; species Flavobacterium sp. W22_SRS_FK3. The sequence continues at coordinate 237,615 of NZ_JBGQOF010000002.1, forward strand.
TCCATTCCATACTCGCCCGGTTTTATATCCCCTACATTTACAATCCACATTTTCTTTGCTCCATTTTCATACGCTTTGGTCATTTCAGACCATATCAAACCCGGCTGTACAGTGTTTAACCAAAGATAATCATGAGGCCGCCCCCAATAACTTATGTGGTAATAAACACCGCTTCCGCCACTGCGTTTTTGTTCTTCTTCGGTACTCAAACGACGGATATAACCGTAATTATCATCGGGCCAGACAAGCGTTATATCGTCAGGAACTTTAAGCCCGTTGTCGTATAATTCCAATACTTCTTTGTACGGTACAAAAGCCTGAGGAATCTCTTTTAACGGTTTTTTAAACGTGTTCGAAAGCATTTCACGCTGGTTCACAATGATTTTTTCAACCATATTAATTGATTCTTTCAAATCCTTGGCACCTTCCATTTTGCTGTCGTGAACTCCTCGCATACCTAAGGTCATGATCGTTTCGTTCTGGAAAGCTTTTACTTCATCCAAACGATCCTGCCAGTACTTATCGACCTGAGTTTTATTGGTAAAATAATTATAATCGCCATAAACTTTTGGCTTCCATTCATCAACATTGTTTCGAAGCATGGGTTCTGCATGAGAAGATCCGATCACGATATGATATTTGTGTGCCATTTCCTTATTCCCCGCAAGGGTAAAGAAACCTTTTGTCGAAGGATGCATTGCCGGCCAGATGGTATTGGCTTTTAATCGGAGTAACAATTGAAATATTTTCTCGTAGGTTTTGGGACCAATGTTTCCGACTTCCGTTTCGAATGTTTTTTCAGCCCAGGGTTCCAATCCCCAATCTTCATCGTTTAAAAAGATTCCTCGATATTGGACTGATGGAGATGAAACAATTCCTTTTTGAGGAAGTTTTAGAGAAAGATTTTCTTTTTTTATGGCATTGACATCTGCCCACCATTTCCAGGGCGAAACACCCAATCGTTCTGTAATTTCAAAAATAGCGAAGACAGTTCCCCTTACATCGCTCCCAACAACCAAAAGATTTTCATTTTCTTTTTTAATCGAAAACTTCTCCCACTGATTAGATAGTTCTTTTTGATTTACCTTGGATTTAAAGAAACTGGAAGAAGCTTGTCCGATATAAATTCCGATTTTTGATACTTTATCAGATTGAATTATTTTCGGTCTTTTCCCGGTTATCTCTTTTATATCATCAGCCAATTCATTTACAGCCCAAACAATTAAGTCATCCGTCTTTTTATCCATATAAATTGACGTCAATTGATTCGAATCTGCAATTAAAAAATCAACTGAGTTCTTATCCTGACTATATAAAGGAATGCCTGAAAAAGTGAGCAAAAAGAGGAAGGCAAAAACTATATTTTTATTCATATCTAAATTCATTAATGATTTTCTAAAAAAACAAGAGTTCAAAATTTACAACCATTTCCGTTACAATTTTGAACTTCTGCATCTTTAAATTCTTAGAAAAAATTACTCTACCAGCTTGCTGTTGATCAAAACGTTTTTTAAAGTAATTCCGTCTACAATGCTTTTATCTATAGCCACTTTTGTAGCTTCAATTTTCAGGTTCTCAAAAGTAAAATTAGATAAACGAACATTTGGATCTTTTTCTACATTAAAAAACATATCCGATTTCATTTCGATATTTTTCAAAGTCACATGATCGCCATAAGACACCGGAACATCGGGACGCCCTTTTAAATCAAAAAACTGCTTCCAGGCCAACACAACCAGACAGTTTTTTGCCTGTCCTTTAATATCCTCAACCCGGATGTACTCATATCTTTGAGGTGTATCCGGTCTCATTTTTAGCCAAAGCATTCTTGTTGCTCCATCAATTTGGCAATTACGCATAATTACATTTCGGTTGTGAATAGATTCACTTCCGTTTGTTAATGCGGAGTGACAGAATCCAAATCGGCAGTCTTCGATGATTATATTAGAGTTTGGTCCGTTGTTTTTATCTGCATCGGCAAAAGGTCCTTTTCCTCCTTTTAGCGCAATTGCATCGTCATTTACAGACAAGAAACATCCCTTCACTAACACATTGGTACAAATATCAACATCAATAGCGTCTGTACTTGGAGCCTTAACTTCTAAATGCGGAGAGAAAATGTATAAATCAAGCAATTTTACATTATTACATTTATAAAAATGATTCGTCCAAAAACCTGAATTAATCAGTTTTATGTCCTGAAACTGAACATTATTTGAATTCCACACAAAAACTAATCTTGGTCTTGAAACCTCAAGATTGGTACATTTTGGATTTATTTTACGCCTTGCCCAGAAAGCTTCGTAGTATTTATAACCATTTCCGTTGATGGTTCCTTTTCCTGAAATAGAGAAATTATCTACGCTGTAGGCATTTACCAAAGCCGGAAAATAATCCAGATTCTGACCTTCCATACGTGAAGCCATAATTGGATAATTGGCAATATCATCAGAACCTTTTAAAGTTGCTCCTTCAGAAACGTACAAACTTGTTTTAGGCTTGAAGAATAAAGCACCGCTCAGGAAAACCCCTTTTGGAATTACAATTACGCCACCCCCTTTTTTGGCTGCCTGATCAATTACTTTTTGGATTGCTTTAGTCTGAATAACAGTGCTGTCTTTTTTGACACCAAATTCAGTTATTACATATTGTTTTCCTAAATCTTTTAATTGAAGTTTGGTGTAATCTTTAAACCACGGGGTGATTTGACTTCCGTCCGGAAAGGTATCGTTTTTATAATTTTGAGAAAATGCAGATTGGGAAATTCCTAAAATGCAGATTGCAAGTGTTAATAATCTTTTCATTGTATTTTTTTTGGTTTTTAAATTTTATGAGGTTTTATTTTAATTTGGCTAATAGAAATATAATTTCCTGTACTGCCATAAATATTTTTCTTTTTATCTGACCAATTTGGCCTTTCGCCTGTATTATAAACAGTCAATTTATAGTTGCCTTTCTTCAAAACAGGAGACCTGAAAACTTGTGATAATACTGAAAATTTGCTGTACATATCAACAACAGCTTTTACAATTATCTTGCCTTTTTCATCGGTTAAAACAACTTTTGCATACCCATTTTCTGAACTGACTAAGCTATACAAAGCGATTTGCTGACCGGAGAATTTGATTGTAAACGAAGCGTCTTTTTCATCCGATTTACTTTCGGAATCTGTGTTTTTCCAATTGCCCTTAAATTCAATTTGCTTGTCGTTATTTTTTATGATTGTATCCGAAGTTTCCTTTGAAGAGGCGATTCCCTTTGCTAAATCAATTTGCCAGGCATCCTGATAATTTGGAATCGATAGTGACTTTCCAGAAAAAACAAGTGGCTGCCAGACATAAGTTGCCGAAGAAGCCTGTTTAGGAAAAGACCAGCGGTCACCCATAAACATGTAGGTTGTTTCTTTTGTACCTTGAATTGGCAATACAAAAGTACATTGTGAATTCCATGTTAACGTTCCTTCCGGAGCGATTAAACCCTGAGAAATCCAAGGTCCTCTGAGCGAAATTGAGGTATAATAATAATTATCGTTTTTCTCCCAGCTCGTTAAATGTGAACCTATAAAATAATAAAGTCCATCTTTTTTAAGCATAGCAGGTGATTCGAATCCTGAAGTAATATTTTCGTTTACTTTCTCTGCAACTGACTTATAATCATCATTCAATTTATAAATTTCACCACCGTGTACCAAAACATATCCTGAGCCATCAGTGTCCTGAAAAGTTCCCATGTCCCATTTTTTTATCGGTTTTCCATTAAACAAAAGTGGTCCTTTAAACTGATACGGTCCTTTTATTTTTTTAGAAACAGCATAACCTACAAACTGATCTTTATACGTTAAAGAATCGGCATGCATGTACATTATAAACTCTCCTGTTTTGGGACACTTCATTACTTTTGGTCTTTCGCCAACTCGATTTGGACCTAATTTACCTGACTTTTGTACCGGAAGTGCCATACTTTCAAATTTCCAGCTATATAAATCTTTTGAAGAATAACAATTAAACCCAACAAAAGCATTACTGGTATCAGTATGTGCTTCTCCAAAAAGATAGAACGTATCTTTTTCTTTAACAATATTAGCTCCGTGAGCACTTACAACATTTCCGTTCTGGTCGAACCAGGGAGTTCCGGAATAAATGGCGTCGTATTTCCCATGAATTTGTGCAAATGCATAAGAAGCATTAATTAAAAAAATAACATACATTGCTTTTTTACTTAAATTACTGAGAATAGAACACTTATTTCGGAACATTTTTATTTATTACCCTATGATTGAAACAAATATACTTTTTTCAGACTTTTATACTGTCCTGTGCTATCTGTTTATAATTTAAATAACAACAGGATGCAACAGGATAACAATTCTTGGCTATTCGGTTATTTTTACTTACTACTAATCTGATTATGATGAAAAAATACAGCTACATATTTCTATTACTCACTGTTTTGTTCACTTTTAGCAGTTTTAAAAATGATGAGATTAATCTGGAAGGTACCTGGTATTTTGAAATTGACCGAAATGATAAGGGAATAACCGAAAAATGGTTTAACAAAAATCTTTCTGATGTTATAAAACTGCCGGGTTCTATGGCTGAATTTCTAAAAGGAGATGATATAACCCTAAAAACAAAGTGGACAGGTTCTATATATGACAGTTCTTTCTATTTTATTCCACGGTTAGAAAAATACCGCCAGCCCGGGAATATCCATATTCCGTTTTGGCTAACTCCTGCTAAACATTACGTGGGAGCTGCCTGGTATCAAAAGGAAGTAAATGTTCCTTCAGACTGGAAAGGGAAACGAATTCTTCTTCACCTCGAAAGAGCCCATATAGAAACCAGAGTCTGGATAAATGACAAAGAAGTAGGTTTGCAAAACTCGTTAGTAGCCCCTCACATTTACGATCTAAGCGCATTTCTTTTACCGGGAAAACAGCGTATTTCTATTCGCATTGATAATCGAATTACTAAAATAAATGTAGGCCCGGATTCCCATAGCGTTACCGATCACACACAAGGAAATTGGAATGGCATTATTGGAAAAATAGCACTGGAATCATTTTCGCCTGTTTATATCGACGATGTTCAGGTTTATCCTGATGTAAAAAACAAAAAAGCCCGCTTAAAAATCACGATTTACAATAGCACTTCAAATGAGTTTAGTGGAAAGCTATCCTTATCTGCAAAAAGTTTCAACGCTGCAAAATCAGACCAGACAAAGGAGATTGTTACTAACATAAATATACCTGATACAAATGCTAAAACCATTGAAATTGAACTTCCTTTTGGAAAAGGAATGCTGACCTGGGACGAATTTGATCCTGCTTTATATCATCTGAACCTAAAGCTAAAGGCGAAAGGAATAGACTTTGAGAAAAAAGTTCCGTTTGGGATGCGTGAATTTAAAATTAAAGAGAACCAATTTCTGATAAACGATATACCTGTTTTTCTTCGCGGAACGGTTCATAATTGCGAATTTCCATTAACAGGTTATCCTGCAACAACGGTTGGTGCCTGGGAGAAAATCTTTAAAACCATCAAATCGTATGGATTAAACCATGTTCGTTTTCATTCGTGGTGTCCTCCAGAAGCAGCTTTTATTGCTGCAGATAAAATTGGACTCTATTTACAGCCCGAAGGCCCAAGTTGGCCTAATCATGGACCTAAAATTGGACTGGGTCAGCCTGTTGATCAATTTCTATACGATGAAACTACACGAATGGCAAAAGAATATGGTAATTATGCTTCGTTTACGATGTTGTCTGCCGGAAATGAGCCAGCGGGAAATCAGGTTAAATACCTGAATGAATTTGTGAATTTTTGGAAAGCCAGGGACAGCAGAAGAGTTTATACCGGAATGTCAGTTGGCGGAAGCTGGCCTGTAGTTCCAAATGCAGAATACCAGTCACGTGGCGGTGTAAGAGGTTTGAATTGGAATAAATTACCTGAAACCGAAACGGATTTCAGTACCGGAATTGCCCCTTTTAAAGTCCCTTTTGTAGCACACGAAATCGGTCAGTATTGTGTTTTCCCTAATTTTGAAGAAATTGACAAATACAAAGGCGTTTACAGAGCCAAAAATTTCGAAATGTTTCGTCAGGATTTGGAAGACCACAACATGAAAAACCAGGCAAAAGACTTCCTGAATGCTTCGGGAAAACTACAGGTTTTGTGTTATAAAAACGAGATTGAAAAAATGCTGAGAACTCCCGGATTTGCAGGTTTTCAAGCTTTAGGATTACAGGATTTCCCAGGTCAGGGAACAGCATTAGTGGGGGTTTTGGATGCTTTTTTTCAGGAAAAAGGATATGTTACTTCTGAAGAATACAAACGATTTTGCAACAAAACAGTTCCTTTAGCAAAGGTTTCAAAGTTTGTTTATACCAACGACGAAACCTTTAAAGCAGAAATAGCTCTTTTTCATTCGGGCAAAGCGCCTTTAAAAAATGCTGTGATAAGCTGGAACATCAAAAATGAAAAAGGAGCTATTCTTTCTTCCGGAAATTTCGACGCTAAAACTTTCGAAAATGGAAATGGTCTTTTCGTTGGAAATTTAGCTTTTCCGTTGAACGAAATTCAGGTTGCCTCTAAATTAAATCTGGAAGTAAAAGTCAACAATACTTCTTATGCAAACGACTGGGATTTTTGGGTATATCCGAATACCAATGCTGAAGTTGTAAATTCAATTTATTACACTAACATATTAGATGACAAAGCCAACGAACTATTACAAAATGGAGGAAAAGTATTTTTGAATGCATCAGGGAAAGTTGTAAAAGGAAAAGAAGTCGAAATGCATTTTCTTCCTGTTTTCTGGAATACTTCCTGGTTTAAAATGCGCCCGCCACACGTTACCGGAATGCTGATTCAGGATAATAGCCCTGCTTTCGCCAATTTTCCAACCAGTTTTCATAGTGATTTGCAATGGTGGGAAATTCAAAATCGGTCACAGGTTATGAATCTGGAAGATTTTCCGGCAAGTTTCCGTCCATTAGTTCAGCCTATAGATACGTGGTTTATGAATCGCAGATTGGCGTTACTAATTGAAGCCAAAGTAGGTAAAGGAAAAATTATAGTGAGCAGTGCCGATTTAAGACCTGATCTTCAAAACAAGCCGGCTGCAAAACAATTATTTATCTCACTCCAAGAATACATGAATTCAGATGCTTTTGATCCAAAAGAGGATTTGAGTTTTGAAGTTTTAAAAGATATTTTTGTGAGTCCTTCAAAAGAACAATTTAAAACTTTTACCAAAGACAGTCCTGATGAATTGAAACCGAATTCTAATCAGAATAAGATAAAATAAACTATTTTAAAAATATTTTTACAAGTTATGGTTTTAAAAAAAACATATAAAAACTGAGAAAAAACAAAAAGCATTAAAAAAGATTAGATCCCTTTAACGCTTTTTCCTTCAGCAAATCAAAAAAATGTTATTATTTTACTTTCGTTTGAGCCACTCTTTTGGCACATTCACAATACAGATATTCATTGTCCGATTATCCTCAGAAAGCATAGCAGACTGAATTTGAATTTTGGTTCCATCTCTGTTAAACGTAGGATGAATATGATCTGCGGCAGATTGTTTATGGCCTGTTGTAAGCATCATCATTTCGTTTGTGTTTCTATCTATTAAATACAAACTTCTCGAAAAATCATCTCCAACTGCCCATCTTCCGTCTGCAGAACCGTGTACATGCCATAAACCGCTTCCGCTTTTGGTTTGCCCGACAATAATCATTTCGCGGGTTCTAAGATTTACAATTCCTAAACCAGTTGGCTTTTCGCGTGTTCCTGTCGCTCCCCAATTGCTTTCCTGACCCGGATTGACAGGGTTTCTAATCTCGCCGTTTTCAGCTAGTTCTACAGGAGAATATTTCTGAATATCAATTTTTCGATGTCCCATAATGGCTATGGCTACTTCATCTTTAGAAATAACAGCTTCATGAGTAACCCACTCAAAATCAGACTCCGGATATAAAGGTCTTAAGCCAGTTCCGTCAGCCATAACTGTCCAGGTACGCTGTGGAGATTTTCCTCCGGTTTCCCAGCAAAAAACAATCTCACCCGGATTCCAGATATTTGACTGGATATGTCCAACCTGAAAAGGGACTGAAACCACATGTTTGAATTCCCCTGTTTTTATATTCATACTTCCAATTCCACCCGGACCTGCGCCCATATTTCTTGGACCAAAACTTTTTTCAATTTTAGCATTAGGATCTAAATGTCTTCCCGCTTCTTCTTTTCCTACTCTAAAATAAACCTTTTCTTCATCAGCATCCAAAGCCATATCACCAGAAGCGCCCATTTCAGGAGTTGTTACACCGCAGATTTTTTCGTAAGCTGAAACAGGTTTCATTTTCCCAGCCTGACTGTCTTTAAAAAGAGCTTCCAGATTTACTTCCATAATCTGTATTTTATCACCTGCTGCTTTGCGCATAAAATACAATTTCATCGATTTTTGAGCCATACATAATGTTCCGGTATAACCGCCTTCGGTGACCTGAACCATTATTCCTGATTTTTCGTTGACAGCTACTGCTTCGCCATTGGCTCTTTTAGTTCTGAAAATCAGCCATTCTCCATCTGCGGTCCATTGGGGATGCGTTGGATATGTCTTAGAATCACCTGCTGATTTCGTTGTCAAAAAAATTAAATCAAAGCCCGTAACAGGATCTTTTATAATCTTTTTTTCTGATGCAAATCGAGTCCCAATCTGGCTGAAAGTTGTTATGGTGAATAATAGGAAAAGTATATTTACTATGGAATTTAATTTCATTTTATATTCATTTAGGAATCGACAGCTGAGAATAACAAAATACTTGATTTTCTGTCTCAATTAATCTCGCAGAAGCGCTAAGACGCAAAGTTTTATTTTGAAGTAATAAAATTTGGCTAAAGCCGATAATACATTAGAATTTTAACCTACATCTAAAGCTGAAGGCTAATAAATTTTACATTTTTTGACTTAGAAAATATATTTAATCAGTATTACACTTAAAAAATCAAAACATCTAACTTCTCACAAATAACATTTTACCTTTTACTTATTTATGCAGATTGTTTTTTCCTTCAACTTTCAACTGTATAGCACTGTCGTTTATCTGAAACTGAGTATCTTTTAACAACAGCATCACTTCGGCTCCAGCCAATAAAACCGGTCCATAACCGTGAGCTGCAAATACGTTTACAGGACGATAATAATAAAATGCAGGATCAAACCCCATTCCCGTTCCTACACAAGTTCCTTCTACCTGCCCTTTATCATTTACTTTTGACGCTACTGCATTCCAACCCAATAAAACAGCTGGACCATAGGTCATTTTATCTACATAACCGCGATTAATGGCTCTGGCAATCGAATAGGTGTAAATGGCAGTTGCCGAAGTCTCTAAATACGAATCATTTCTATCCAGTAATTGGTGCCAAAAACCAGTTCCGTCCTGATATTGTGCTAATCCGGCGATGTGTTTTTGAAGCTGTACCAAAACCTGAGGATATCCAGAGTGATTCTTAGGTAAAACTTCAAGTAACTCTACCATAGTCATTATAGCCCAGCCATTTGCCCTTGCCCAATGAAACTGCGGATGCACCTCCATCGACTCTACCCATCCATGCATGTAGATACCTTTTTGCTCGTTAAACATCCTTTTAGAAAACTGATTAACCTGTTTTACGGCATCATCAAAATATTTAACCTCTCCGGTATGGCTTCCCATTTGTGCTAAAGCAGGCACACTCATAAACATATCATCTAACCAGAGTGTATTGTCCTGCGGTCTGTTTCTTGCTAAGGTTCCGTCTTTTAATCTAAACTGTTTGTTGCTGATAAAGTCGATGTAATTGTTTACCAGAGGATCGATATTTGCTTTTAAACCGTCTTTTTTGGCTTTAATAAACGCTGCACAAAGTGCTCCTGCAAAATCCAATGCCTCCGGATGAAGCGTCTTTAGCATGTCTTTGTCTTTGATGTTTTTTTCCTGAATATTTTCGGCAACATCAGCGATTAGCTTTATTCGTTTATTCGAATAATCGGCAAAATATTTTTCACCGGTAGCTTTAGAAGCCAGCAACATTCCAGCATAGGTAACGCCCCATTCATAACTGGTAAGTCTAAATGCACCAGGCTCAAAAATGATGTCTTCCTTGTTTTTCTTGAAATCCGTAATTTCAGCCTTTGTTGTGGCATTGACAATCTTAGATGCTGAATTTTTATCTAAAAAGTTATAGACTCTGTCTAATACCACTTTTATGTCGTTCTTTTGCGGAATAACATACGGTGTTGGATAATCGGGCTGCATTAAGTGCAATGGTGTTGTAGCATCATTTGTCTGAGCGTTTACGCAGGCAAATACTCCTAATGCAAACAACGTAATGATTGTGGTTGGTTTATAGGTCATAGTTAGGTATTTAGATAGTAGTAATTTAATTTATTTACTTATTTCAACATTTATCTTAACAGAAAGCTCTTTCGCTAAATTGGTTACATAATTGGTGAAATATGTAGAATCTTTAAAATTTTCATCAGCACTCAATTCCCATCCGGCTATTGGATAATAACTAATTGGCTGATTATTTTTTGTACTGACTTTTATCAAATAAGAGTTTGTTAATTTGCCTGTTTTTGGGGCTTCTATATATCCTTTGTAACTGTCTTTCGGAATAATTAACCCGGTTCCTAATATCCATTCTCTTTCGTAGGTTAATTTATCATGCTGAATGAAACAGACATAATCCCCGGCATCAATTACCTGTAATGGATTCTGATTATTGATGTTAGAAAGTGCAATTACTAATGTTTCTTTTCCTTTTAATCCGTTTAAAGAAACTGTATTTTTATATCCGTACATTCCAGGCCAGATAGACGCTGTTTCCTGTACCTGATATTTATTTCCTGATGCTTCCCAGTTTTCATAATGATAACTTAAAACCGAATTTACAGCACCTTCGCTCACAATTTTAAAAGTTGTTTTTTCAACGTTATTTATCGTATCATTGATCAGAATACCAAGTCTGTTAAGCTCATTTCCAACAAGCAATCCGTAACCGCCTAGTCCGGCTGAAGTTCCAACAGGAAAAATATCCCTGCCCCAATCGTGCATCTGATGGTAATTGTCTTCTACTGCTCCTTTACTGTTAATCCCAACATTTTCTGGTGTAATTCCGGGCGTTTTTTTACCGAAAACATCTTTGCAATTTCTTCCATCCAGGTAATGTCTGAATCCAACCTTATCATTTTCCCACGTTGGACCATCAGTCTGGTATTTTTGAAATCCTAGTTTTTTATACACCTGATTCGCTAATAAAACTTCTTCGGTTGCGGGCTGCACCGGTAAATTTTCAGCTTCTCTTTTTCCGAATCTCGCACTGGTTTTTACAGTATATTTAGGATCAGTATTTGACCATTTAAGCTCAATAGTTTTCTTTTCTTTAGCCGCAAAATCAGCCACAAAAAACAACTCGTCCCATTTTCCGTCTCCATTGGGATCATTTACCTGAGCGGCAATCGTATCTGATTTTTGTAAAACGATTGGAAAAGTTTTTTCAGTCCCTTTTACCTTAAGCATACTTCTTTTTATGGAAATTGCTTTTTGAGATAACTCTAAATCAGAATTATTGGTTAAAATAATTTTAGTGGATTGTGATTTTTGAGCTTTACAACTTATAAAAATCATAGCCGATAAAGCTATTGAAAGACATCGTTTTGATTTCATTATTCTTAGTTTTTATTTTTCTGATTATTTTACTGCAACATCCCAAATTTTTGATAATCTTGCTTTTCCTTTTGGTCCTGTAATATCCAAAACGACGATGTATTTTCCAGCTTCTTTATATTCATGAACCGGATTTTTTTCCGATGAAGTACTGCCATCCCCAAAATCCCATTTATAGGATTCAATTCCACCTTCGGACTGATTGATGAAAGCTACTGTTCTTTTATTTTTATCAAGTACATTAAAAGTCCATTTTGCACTGATTCCTTTTTTTAATTTTTCTTCTAAAGGCATCAATTTAAAAGGCAGACTGTAAGACGCATTTCCGTACATTTTATGTTCTTTTGAAAGATTCCAAAAGCCGTTGTTTTCTTCTTTATTCACATCATCATAATCGATAATTGCCCAACAAAGACCTATATTTTTGTTTTCCTCCAAAATGGATTCTACAGCTCTCGAAGGATCATTTCCTGCATAATCAAAAGGAGTAATCCAGAATTCTAAAGTCAGTTTACCTGACTCTCCGTGTTTAAAATTATAATTGGAAGCCGCATTGGCATAAGGCAGTTCCTTAATCCAGGGCTGACTTCCCCAAACGAGTGTCCAGTCTTTTCCTTCGGCAGGTGTGAAAATATGGTAATTTTGGGCATGTACTCCATGATAAGAAAAATAGGCATCCATTGTATTGGTTAATGCAGGATTAGGATGAAACCTGTCTATAAATGGCCCGCCAGACTGGTCAGCATCTACAATAATTTCAAAGGTATCATTGTGAAGACCCGGCAGTGAAAAATCCCAATAATCATCATAAGCTTCATATAAAAAATACAGGCGATTCAATCCTTTCACCCAGGCAACTTTAACACTTACATCTAAGTTTTTTGAATCTGATTTGGCATACTTTTTACTGTCATCCCATAATTGATCCATACCAACTGTATAACTTTCAGGAACCATTTTCCAGTCGTCAGCTTTTCCATCAATGGTTGGAATTTTATTGGCAGGAAACTGAAAAACCTTAAAGCTTCTGGTATCCTGTGACCAGCATTTAAACAACATACAAAATAGTATCAAACAAAAAAAAGTATTTATTTTATGTCGCTTCATACCTGCAATTTTAAATTTTATTCGAATTCAAAGTAATTTTACCTGTTTTCAACGCTTTACCTGTTACTGATAATTCGATTTTACCGGCTTCTTCTGTTGATTGCACCAAAACAACTAATTTACCACTAAATAATTTCATAGTTGGCAAATGAAATAGTTCTAATGAGGTCGCATCTCCATTACAGGCCGCACGATAAGTTCCTTTACCTGTAACATTAAATTTTAATTGTTCAGTGGCAGTTTGACAAAGATTTCCGTTTTTATCTACAACTGAGACCGTTACAAAAGATAAGTCTTCACCATTGGCTTCCAGCGTATTTCTGTCTGCTTCCAATTTTATCTGATAGGGTTTTCCTACCGTATGTATTTCTTCCTCGGCAACCACCTTTCCGTTTTTGTCAAGTGCAACAACTTTTAGTATTCCCGGTTCATATTTAACATCCATCCACATCAAACGATATCTGGCTTGGGGATTTGAATTGTTTTTCTTCTGAATCCCCATGCTTTTTCCATTCACAAAAAGCTCGGCACTATCATAATTCGTATAAACAAATACCGGTGTTGTCTGACCTTCTCTGCCTTCCCAATTCCAATGAGGTAAAATGTGCAAAGTTTGATCATTAGTATTCCAACGGCTTCTGTATAAGTAAAAACGATCTTTTGGCAAACCTGCTAAATCACTGAGTCCAAAATAAGAACTTCTCGAAGGCCATTTGTCGTCATAAGGTGTGGGTTCTCCCAGATAATCAAATCCTGTCCATACAAATTCTCCAATAACCCAAGGCTTATCGTCCTGTAAAATAAAATCGTCCTCTGGCAAATTCGACCAGCTGCAATATTCTAGATCATAAGAAGAGCTTTGAAAATCATCATATTGTTTTGATATTCCTTTTTCGGCCGGAAATTTATAAATCCCACGTGAACTTACTGTTGAAGCGGTTTCTGAGCCTAAAATAAATCCCTGAGGAAATTTCTTAAAAGCTTCTTCATATAAATGTACTCGATAATTTAACCCGGGAATATCCATTAAGGCTCCAAATCCGGATTCCATTGTAGCTTTCACCTGATCCATCCCTACCGTAACTGGTCGGGTTGGATCTTCTCTGTGAAAAATTTCCTGAAGCCATTTTGCTCTTTTCACACCTTCAGCTCCCCATTGATCCGGAACCTCATTACCTGAACTCCACATTACGATCGAAGGATGATTTCGGGTAGCGTGAACCAGATTGATAATGTCTTTTTCAGCATCGGTTTTGAAAAATCGGTTGTAACCATTTTTAACTTTAGGTTTCGCCCATTCGTCAAAAGTTTCGGCTAAAAACATAAAACCCATTTCATCACACAATTCAAGCTGTTCCAATGAGGGCATGTTGTGAGAACTTCGAATTGCATTACAACCTAAGTCTTTCAAAATGGTCAATTGTCTTCGTAAAGCCGCTTTGTTAATAGCTGTTCCAATAGGTCCTAAATCATGATGCAGACAAACTCCTTTAAATTTTCTGATTTCTCCATTTAAACTAAATCCTTTATTTGGCTCATATTTAATGGTACGAATTCCAAATCTTGTACTGGTCTCATCTTTAAGAACATCGCCAGCATATATTTGAGTAACAGCTGTATAAAGATAAGGCGTTTCCGGACTCCATAATTTTGGATTTTTTACGGCTATATTTTCCTCAAATTCATTTCCGAAAAGGGCATCTGATTTATTTTCAGAAATTTCATTTCCGTTGGCATCTTTTATTTTGATGGCAATTTTAAGATTCTCGCCTGTAACTTTTGTTTTGATATTTACTTTGGCCAAATCCTTTGTAACAACAGACGTTGTAATAAAAGTTCCCCATTGGTCAATGCTTTCTTTGTTTTTTACAATCAATTTTACTTTTCTATATAAACCTGCTCCGGGATACCATCTTGATGATAAGCCTACATTAGAAACATGAACAGCCAGACTGTTTTTCTCCGTCCCCGAAACATAATCGGTTACATCGAGATAAAAATAATTGTATCCATAATTCCACTCTCCTGCTTTTTTGCCATTTACAAATACTTTTGGCTCACTCATGGCGCCTTCAAAAAGAAGTAAGACTTTTTTGTTCTTATTTAAATTAGGAACTGAGAAATCATTTCTGTACCAGGCCTCACCAATGTAAGGCAATGAACCAGTCCTACCCGTTTTTTCAGTAGCCACTTTTTCTCCATTTTGAACAATGGCAATAGTTTGTTTATCCACTTCTTTATCAAACGGACCGTAAATAGCCCAATCATGCGGTACTGTTACCGACTGCCATTTTGTGTCGTTAAAATTACTTTCAAAAGCTTTTTCATTTTTGCCTTTAGCAAATTTCCATCCTTTATTTAATTCAGTAATAGTTCTTTGCTGAGCGTTAAGTAAAAAACCAGCTACTAAAAAAGAAAGAATGAAAAGAGCGTTTTTTTTAAAATGCATTGTTTTTGTGTTGTTTATTAATGGCAACTATAAATATAATTAATCCAAGTGAAAAACTTCTTTCAACCCTACCGCTTTTGGAGAATTATCCGGATTAGTTTCCATAATATCTCCCATATAAGCCCACCATTTTTTTACTATTGGATGATTCGGCAGCAAATCAAAATCAAAGTCAGTACTTATTTTTTGGATTGCAAAAAGAATTAAGGTTTCTTCGTCCAAAAAAATACTGTAATCGTGTATTCCGGTTTCCGAAAGTAAACTTGACAATTCTGGCCAAATTTCATCATGTCGTTTTTTATATTCTGCTTCAAAACCCGGTTTTAATTTCATTTTGAAAGCATTTCGAATTGTATTATTTTTTGACATCTTTTTATTTTTAAGAGTTGTATTTATATTTTAAAAATATTGAAAATCTAATAAATTATTTCAAAGTAGTTTCAATTATCCAATCATCTGTCCTAAAAGGAGATGCCGGTAAATTTTCTACATTAAATAAATTAGGTTCCGGAACTGGTTTCCATGCAAAACGAACTGCTACAGGATTTTTTACTTTTTCGGAAGAAACTAAAATTGTCTTCCCTTCAATTTTAGCTACAGCTGTATAAAAGATTTTGTCTTCACCTGCAATCTCAAATTCTTTTAAATCTTCAGAAGGTTTTCTAAAACCCGAATCTACATTATCAAAAAACAATTGAACTCGATTTTTTGTAATTTTCATATGATGATACATTGGTCCTGAATACACCAATTTATTTTCACCATATGTTTTTGCTCTTGCAATCAAAGCTAATCGATGACCGACAGTCTGTTTGTCAATTGGATGAATGTTTGTTTCGTTTCCAACATCAGTAGTAACAACCATTCCTGCATTTGTTATTTTTTTTAAAGATAATAGTTGTGCTTCCCTAATCTCAGGAGTTTGTCCTTTATGAGGTGCAATTTGTACATAATAAAAAGGAAAATCGCCTTGTTTCCAATCTTCTCTCCAACTTTTTACCATGGCAGGAAACAAGTTCTGATACAATTTTGCTTTTCCTGAATTACTTTCTCCCTGATACCAGATCACACCTTTTATTCTGTAATTTATTAGAGGATGTAACATCGCATTATAAAGCACATACGATGTCTTATTTGCTTCTTTTTTGGGTTTTTTAATTTCCGTTTTTAAATTATTATTAGCTAATTGTTCATTTCTTAAATTCAAATAATACGTTTCGAGTTTTTCCTGATATATTTTTTCGTTTTTAGCATCCTCTCCCAGAATGGTTAAAAAATCGGTATTATTTTCTAAAACGTTTTGTGGTGTCCAGGCTTCGGCTTTTGTGCCTCCCCATGAAGTTGAAATTAAACCAATTGGAACTTTTAACTTTTGATACAAATCCCTTCCAAAAAAATAGGCAACAGCCGAAAACGTTTTTATTGTATTAGGCGAACATGCTGCCCAGCTTCCTGTAACATCGTCAAGTGGTTTGGGAGAAGCATTTGTTAAAACAGTAAACAATCTAATATTAGGGAAATTGGCATTTACAATTTCCTCTTCGTAGTTTTTAACTCCCGTTTTCCAGGTTGCCTCTTCTTTGCCAACCGGGAAATACATATTCGACTGTCCTGAACAAATCCATACTTCTCCAATCAGAATATTATTGAGTACAATTGTGTTAGTCGCATTAATTGTTATTGAATATGCTTTTTCACTTCCTTGCGGAGTATCAACAGCTACTTTCCAATCTCCAGCAGAATTTGCCATAACTTCTACCAGAGAATTTTGCCATCCTAACTTAATAGTTATTTTTTCGTTTGGAGATCCCCATCCCCATAAATTAACTTTTGCATTTTGCTGCAAAACCATATTATCTGCTACTAGAGCAGGTAATTTAACCTGCGCTTTTATTGAAAATTGAACGCTTAAAATAATTAAAACTAAAAACAGATTTCTCATGTAAATCATAGCTATTAAAATTTAAAACTGGAATTTTAAAGATAGAGGACGAATATAACATTGGTATCCTGTGCTTCCCTGTTTTTATTAAGATATAAAACAAAAAAAAGAGCAATAACCACGTTACTGCCCTGTAAAATTAAAACCACTTAATTTTTTATAAATTACTATTTAAATTCCAAACTACTTTGAAAAATATAATATTCAAATTTATTCATTAAATATCTGATAACAATCCTGTTGTAACCTGCTTTTAAGATAAACTAAACAAAAAACCGCCTCAAATTTGAGACGGTTAAAAAAACAATTTATAGAAAGTGGGGTAAACTTAGTACCCTGGATTCTGCATTTCATCTTTTTCTGCTGCTGTTAATGGTCTTCCATTTGCATATATTCCATCAAGGAAAGTTTGCGGAATAGGGCGTAAAGTATGATAATCATCAACGTTTGGAGCTGCTTCTATATTATAAGCTTTCGCTCTAGCAACCAAAGTTTTAGTTCTGCTTAAATCCTGCCAACGATGAAATTCACCACAAAGTTCTCTTGTACGTTCATTTAACACTAAGCATAACATACGGTCATAATCGCCTCCATAGCCCAGTTTTGATATAACAGTCTCGTCCTCTGCAGGTAACATACTAATATTATTAATCGTTAAACTTGTAGCTGCAGTTGAAGTAGCAATATTGTTGGATTCATAATATGAATTTTCAGGAATAAATGAAATCGGAATGCCAGCCTGACCAGCGGTTGTCCAGGCTGCAGATCCATCTGTATAAGCCGCACGGTTTTCTCCCGCTTTATAAGCACCACGGTTTCGAACTGCATTAATGTAGGGTAAAGCATCAGCAAACGTTCCAGCACCTTGTTTAGCCAAACGTACTTTTGCTTCGGCAGCTATTAAATAGGTATCTGCAGAACGTGCTAATATAATATCTCTTGATCCTCTCTGACTTGTTAAATCGATCCTTGATCCATCCATATATTTACTTAGAGATGGAAATCTTACATCGGCCATTAAACCAACTTTATCTGCAGCATATTGCACATAAGCACTCGGAATTGTTTTTCCAGTTTTTGGATCAATGATAGCATCTGTATTTTTAGTTTTAGCAAAACGAGTATCATTTGGAGTATTCATTATATAGATAATACCTAAATCACCATTTTTATAAATATTTCCAGATGCGTTGTTTATAATACTTTTTGTCTGAAAGCTTTTCCAAAAGCGAGAATCATTGACCTTATCGAATACATCATACGTAAAATACGTTGGAGCCAAACGACTGAATGGTCTTCCCCCTGCAAGGTTACGCTTCATTTGAGGCAGTTGATCATAAGTGGATAGGAAATACAAATGTTGCCAATTTGACCCCGTATTTAACTGACTTGAATTAAATTGGCCCGCTAATATTATTTCTGATAATTTTTCATTAGCACCATCAGGAGCAGTAAAATTCCATAAATCTACAAAATTAGGAGCTAAAGGATGGTGAGCAATAACTTCATCTGCCAAGATAACTACTTTTTGTAAATCAGCAGTTTTTGTCGCCGAATTCCAACTATCGTTTATTTCACTTGCACGAGATAGATAAGCTTTTGCCAAGTAATGTGCAACAGCATCTTTTGTGATTTTTGCTGATCCCCCGGCATTATCCAGTAAGTCATACGCCTGCGTAAAATCTGCTATGATTTGTGTAAAGACTTCTTCAGCAGTAGCTCTTTTAAATTCAACTTCAACAGTTGTACTCAAATCTAATTTTAATGGAACACCTCCATACTGACTAACTAATTTTAAATAGTTGAAAGCTCTTAAAAAATAACCTTCACCTAAAGCTGTTTTTTTGATAGCTGCATTAGTCGAAACTATTACTGTAGCAGATTCAATTAGCTGATTAGCATTCCCAATAGCAACGTATAAGTTGTCCCAATTCGTATTAGCTGCAACAGTATTTGCATTTGAAACCGTTACAAAAGAATTCAATCCTGATGCATATGAATTCCAAATATGATTAGAAGGATCCCCTCCTGCATGAAACTCGTCAGTACCAGATTGTGTGGCAGTAAGAGGCACTTCTAATGCAAATTCTAAAGCAAAAGACTGATAATAAGTCCCAATTGCCAAAGCCTGAATACCAGCTTCGGTTTTGTAGTAATCTTTAGTGTAAGCCGTAGTTAGCTTTTCGTCCAGAAAATCATCACTGCAAGAAGTACTAAGACATAATACTGCAATCAAGATCAAATTAATATATAGCGTTTTATATTTTTTCATAATCATCATTATTAAATTTTAAAGTTCAACATTTAAACCTAAAGTAAATCCTCTGTTAGAAGCTGTTGACTGTGTATCCAAATCCATCCATTTTACTTTATTATAAATCATACCCGGATTCATAACCTGAAAATACAGTCTCAATTTAGAAACTCCTGCTTTTGCAGCCATTTCATTTGTGAAATTATATCCTAAAGATATATTTCGCATTTTTAAGAATGCACCATCACGATAACCTAAGATTGGAAAAAAAGAATCTCCTGTACCCGCAGAGTAAATTGGTTTTTGATATTCAGCATTAATATTGTTATCAGTATAAAAATCAATAGATCTTTGACTGCCCTTAGCGCCTTCATTTTCACCACCTGTATTATAAAGATATCCCAGACGTCCATAAATAAAGAATGATAATTCTACATTTTTATATCTAAATGTATTGGTTAACCCTGCAATATATTTAGGATCAGCACTACCAATTATAACACGGTCATTATTTGCATCAATTTTGTAATCACCATTTTGATCCACCGGCCTTGCATTACCAAATGTAAATGAAGCGCCATTAGCATTAAATTTAGCCATTTCTGTAGCATCCTCCGGTTTCCAAATTCCATTTGACTCATATCCATAAAGCACATTTTGTGGCTGGCCTATAAATAAATTATTATTGATATCATCAAATTTACCAGTTGCCAATGTTACAATTCTGCTTTGTTGATAAGAAAAACTTAAATTTGAACTCCATTCAAAATCCTTTGCTCTAACATTTATAGTATTTAATGTAAGCTCAACACCTTCCCCTTCTGTCTCACCAACGTTTGCATAAGTATCTCTATAACCCGTAGGTGTAGGAACGCTTCTTTTTAATAATAAATCAGTTGTATTGCTCGTATAGTATTCTAAAGTTCCGGATAATCTGCTATTGATAAAAGAGAAGTCAATACCATAGTTAATTTGTTTCGTTTTTTCCCATCCTAAATCTGGATTTCCTAAAGTTGCATTATTTACTAAACCTGAACCGTTAGGATAAACAATACCAACCAGTGGTGGTTGTGTAGAATAAGGATCAACGGCAGCATTGCCGGTAATTCCAAAACCTACTCTAAGCTTTAATTGATCTATCCAGGAAACATCATTTAAAAAACTTTCCTGATTCATGTTCCATGCCAATGAAGCACTTGGGAAAAAATCCCATTTTTTTCCTTCTGCTAATTGTGATGCTCCATCATATCGTCCTGATGCCGTTAACAAATATCTATTGTCATAACCATATGTTACCCTCCCCATGTAAGATAACAAACCTGACTCAATTAAATTAGTAGAATAGTTACTAAGAGTTACATTTGAAGGAGTTAAAGCGTTCCATTTGTTTTCAGGATTTTTAACATCATTAGCAGCCATCATACTATCTTCGTATTCATAACCTGTTTTACTCTGTAAGAAGGTAAGACCTAAATCATGTTTTCCAAAGGTTTTATTATAAAAAAGTAGATTATCTAATGTATAAGAGACTGTTTGTGCTTTAATCAATGAAGCAAAACTTGTTCCTGAACGTGCAGCTGATCTACCATCTAAAAATACCCCATCACGGTAAGAAGTTATATCCGGTCCAAAATTTAATCTGTATTTTAAACCACCCAATACCGGAATAAGTTTACCTAAATCTAATTGAGTATAAAAACTACCAAAGGCTCGTAATGTTACACGTTGATCCTGAGAATATTTATCTTCATCGATAACTGTTCTAATAGTATTATCTCCTCCAGGATTATCAATTCTGTTACCGCTACTATCATAGGGAACTGTATATGGGAGATTAAGTCGTGCTGAATTATATATACCGGCTGTACTGCTTACAGCAGATCGTCCAATATTTGATTGTCCATACTCATTTATACTATAGCTCGTATTAAGATTAGCTCCCATAGAAAACCAGTCCGTTGGTGTAATATCTACATTCGCTACGCCATTATAACGTTTAAAACTTTGTCCCTTTAAGACTCCTGTGTTTCCTGTATAACCAAATGAGCCATATCCCTTCATTTTTTCAGTTCCTCCACTAACAGCTATCGTATGCTGCTGAGTAATCCCAGTACGGGTTACGAACTTTGTCCAGTCTGTTGTTGCCACTTTAGAGCCATCCCATGTACCATTTTCCCATCCTTTTGCAATATTTGCCCAAGCAGATGCATCTGCCGATTTTAAAAAAATTAACTCATCATTAGCGATTGTTGGAGCGTCACCTTTTGGGAAAGCTGTTGGATTTGAATAATATCTAGCCCATCTACGAAAATCAATATATTCACCAGCAGACATTATTGGAGCATTTTCATGAATTTTTTCTGTAGTAAGTGAAGTACTGTAGTTTAATGCAAATTTACCATTTTTGCCCTTTTTAGTGGTTACGATAATAACTCCATTTGCTCCACGTGAACCATAAATTGCCGTTGCAGATGCATCTTTTAAAACATCAATAGATTCAATATCGCTAGGATTCAAAAAATCAATACCTCCTGAATTAGAATCACTGACATCACTGACTGATTTACCCAAAGCCCCAGCCAATGGTTTAGAATTATTAATTGGAACTCCATCCACTACATAAAGAGGTGAGTTTGAAGCAGAAATAGAACGGGCACCACGTATTGTTACTTTTCCTACAGTACCTGGCCGCTCATTTGAAGAAATATCAACACCGGCAGCTTTTCCTTGCATAGCCTGAACAGCATTTTGAACCGGTCTTGAACTTATTTGTTCAGAGCTTACACTCACAATTGACCCAGTTAGGTCTTTTTTCTTTCTCACCCCATAACCTACAACAACAACTTCTTCAAGAGAATTATCAACTTCTTTCATGATAATATTATACACTCCCGTTTCATTCACAGTTTTCTCTTCTGTTTTAAATCCTATAAAACTATAAACAAGTACTGCTCCGGAAGAAACATTAATTGTATAACTACCATCCAAATCCGTACTGGTTCCCTTTTGGGTTCCTTTTATAAGTACATTAGCACCTGGTATTGGTAACCCGGAGGCGTCTTTAACGACTCCTTTAATTACTTTGCTCTGAGCATAAGCAGAGGCATTGAGCAATACCATCATTGCTATAGTCAGCAGAAGATTTAATTTGTTTTTCATAAATGTTAATTTTGGTTAATTGATTAGTTATTTCAAATTTATTCACAAACTGGATTCGCAGTATCCTGTAGTATCATGTACTACCTGCATCATCTCATTAATTTCATGTGTTTCAGGTTTGGTTTATATGGTTAATTATTTTTTATCTTTAAATTTAAAGTTAGTAAGAATGAAACTACAAAAAATACAAACGTTAATCAGTTCGGGGGCTGATCTTTTCATCCAAAAATTTATTATTCAATGAAAAGCACAATCGTTTATCAATTATTCAAAAAACAAAATAATAATGCAATCGATTACACAAATGTATTATTTTTTTTATAATAAAAAATAAAACGTTAAAAATATTTTAAATAAATAATAAATTGACAAAATAATTACATTAAACATAAATATCATATCCTTAATTTACAGAAAAAGACTAATATTTTTACACAAATGTAATCGATGACATTAAAAAATCATATGATTAATACCTTGTAAATACCTTACAAACAAAAAAAACGCCTCAAAAGAGACGGTTTCTTCAAAAAAACAAAATAAAAATTGGGGCAAATTTATTTTTTAGTCATAATCCGGATTCTGATCGTAAAGTCCAGGAACTGCTAACATTTCTGATAAAGGAATTGGATATAACAATGAATTTTTATTAATTGTTCTAATTTTATTCCCAGTATCTTCGGCTGCTTTCCACGCATTCATAATAGTTAAAGCATTTCCTGACCTGATTAAATCAAACCATCTTGTTCCTTCAGAAAAGAATTCTTTTCTTCTTTCATCAAATAATTGATCCAATGTGATATTTGATGCATTTGCAGCCACACCTGCTCTCGTTCTTACCTGATTTACAATTCCGTCAACATCCGCCTGAGTTCCGCCTCCACCATGAAGTGTACATTCAGCCATCATCATCAATACGTCTGTATAACGAATTACCATAAAATCCACACCCCAGTCTTCACGCCCTCCAGTTCCGTATCTGGTTGGATCAATGTATTTTTTGTAAACGGGAAAAGTATAACTTCCTTTATAAGTACCTGAAGCTACTGTATAACTTGTGGCAATACCAATAGCTTTTCTATTGTCATTTGCAGCAAACATATTTAAAAAACCTGTTGAAATAGGTCTGCCTTCCAAAGACCCCTGATTTGAAGTTATTCCTACAGAAGCAAAATAAGGCTCATACCCTACTTCAATCATGAAATTTCCTCCAATTGAACTTGCTAAGCTTTGTGTATACGGAATAGTTAATACATTTTCTTTATTTGCAGTTCCTTCTAATTTAAATATGCTTGCGTAGTCTGTACCAAAAACAAATGAACCACTTGTTTTAATATCATTTAATTGTTGATATGCCTTATCCCATTCATTCAAACCAAGCATAGCTCCATCAATACCGTAAGTAGGACTTGAACGTGTCATATATACTAAACCTAATAATGCTTTCGCTCCATATTTAGTAACACGGCCAACATAAGCATTATCTGTAGTTGAAGTTGTAAGATCCGGAATTGCCAATTCTAAATCTGAAATGATGAAATTGTAAATATCTACAACAGGACTTCTTCCAATTTTTGACGCTTCTTGTGCTGTCATTGTTCTGTCTATTAACGGAACCCTTCCAAACCATCTGATTAAATCAAAATAACAAAATGCTCTTAAAAAACGGGCTTCGGCAGCCATTGATGCTTTATCTGCCGGATTTGTAAAAATAACATCTCCTTTTTCAGAAATTTTTTCCAATAACTGATTCGCTTTATAAATAGCATTAAAATTACTGACATAAGCTTCTTTTACGTAGGTATTAGAACTAATAGAAGTATAAAAACTATTAATCCCTTCCCAATCCCTAGAAGCTGTTGTTAATGCTAATAAATTATCTGATCTGGTTTCACTTAAATTCAACACCCGATTTACATAACCATAAGTACCGGTTCCATGAAATGCAACTGAATATACTGCATTTCTTGCCTGAACAAAATCTCCCGGGGTAGCATAAAAATTTTCTTCAGTGCCTTGTGATAAAGGTACTTGTGCAAGTTCATCTGTGCAGGAAACTGTACCAAGCAAAAGTAAATTTGCTGCTAGTAAATAAATATATTTTTTCATTTTAATTAAAATTAATGTTAAGACCTAAAACGATTGATTTTGCTAAAGGCGCCCCTCCATAATCTACAGGAACTGCAAAATCATTATTTGAACTTCCGGAAGTATTTACCGCTTCTGGATTAAAACCTCCACTGTATTTATTCCAATAGAACCAGTTTTCACCTGTTACATAAAGCCTCATATTATCTATTCTTTTAATACTTTTAACAGCTTCTCTTAAATTATATCCTATAGAAATACTTCTGATACTAATATAATCGGACTTATACATCCAATCAGAATTTGCCTGATATCCAAAAGAAGTTTTCCAGTTTCCTCTCACTGCAGGATCTACATTTAATGCATTTTCAACTGATCCCATTCCGGTACGATTAATAGCTCTTCCAGTTAATCCATAAACTGTTCCTCCGTTTTGACCTTGTACCAATACGCTTAAATCCAAATCTTTGTATTTAAAAGTATTCGTAATGCCCCAAGTATATTGTGGTGTTGGATTTCCTAAATCAACCCTGTCTTCTGAGTTAATTTTTTTATCACCATTTTGATCAATATATCTTGGATCTCCCAAAACTAATTTGTTACCCCCAATAGTTGTTCCTCCATTATCAATATCCGCTTGAGTTACTACTCCATTTTGTTTCAGACCGAAAATAGTATACATTGGTTTTCCTACTTCTAATTTTACAAATGGAACACCTCCGTCAAATGAATTACTGATTTCTATTTTAGTCTGATCAGGACCTAACGCCAGTACTTTGTTTTCGTTATGACTTATATTAGCGGATGTTCTCCATTCAAAACTATCAGTCTTAGCATTTAGGGTATTGAATTCAAACTCCCATCCTTGATTTTGAACCGATCCAACATTAGTAAGATAACTTGTAAATCCTGATGCTCCCGGAACCGGAAGTCTTAGCAACAAATCGCTGTTTGTTTTTCTATACATATCGAATGTTGCAGAAATTCTGTTTTTTAGAATTGAAAAATCCAATCCGAAGTCAATACTTTTAGACTCTTCCCAGTGTAACAACGGATTTCCTATAGAATTTACTCCCTGACCAATTGCAACAACTCCTCCTGTTGAATAATTAAACGATCCTAATGTAGAGTAAGATGAATAACTACCAATATTGTTACTACCATTAGTTCCTGTACTGGCTCTTAATTTTAATTCATTCAGCCAATCCACATCTTTTAAAAATGACTCCTGTTTAACTCTCCAGCCTAATGATAAAGAATAAAATGTACCCCATCTTTTATCACTTCCAAACTTAGATGAACCATCACTTCTGATACTAGCAGAAAGGATATACTTTTCTTTATAATCATATTGAAATCTACTAAAAAAAGATAATAAAGTGTTTTTTTCAGAATTAGTAGAACCTAAAGATCCTGTTGGAAGTGTTTCAATAGTTGAACTATTATAAAGCCCACCTGAAGAAAGGCTCGATCTTGTAATTTTGTAAGAACTGAATGACTCTCCTAAAAGAACATTAAAACTGTGATCCCCTAGAGATTTAATGTAAGTCAAAGTGTTTTCGTTTACAATATTTAATCTTCTGTAAGTATTATATGCTCCCCTTATGCTTGCCTGAACATCATTTGGTGTATAACTTTCAAATACATTATCAGAATTATCGAAATTAAGGGTACTTTTTAGTGTAAAGTCATTTGCAAATTTATAGTCGGCATAAGTCGAAACTAAATTTCTATACATCGAATTTTTACCAGTTCTGCCCAACGCATTAAGCATATTAGTAGTGCTGCTTCCCCAAGCATATCTTGTTGTATATTTTTCACCCGCGGCATTAGCAGCACTTTCAAAAACAGGTGTTGCCGTAAGCGCTTTAAATAAAGTATTATCCTTTCCTTCAACTCCAGGATCGTTTTTTTCAGAATAAGAAGGAGCTAAATTAATTCCGATTCTAAAACTATCAGATAGTTTAACATCAATGTTTGCTCTTGCAGAAAACAAAGTATAATCTGTACCTACAATGTATCCAGTGTTTTTTTGATAATTAGCCGAAACATAATAATTAACAACATCAGTTGCTCCTGAGGCGGATAATTGATAATTACTAAACTCACCTGTACGGAAAACTTTGTCCTGCCAATCAATATAATCCAATCCGGGATGTCCCGGAATATCCCATCTGTCATCATACAAATACGTATAATATCTGTTATTGCTTGTATTAAGAGGTGCTGTAGGATTTACTGAATTATAAGCAGCAATACGCTCAGCGTTTGTCTGATTTGCAGAAGCTCCTGTAATACCTGAAGCTATCCATTGCGTATCAATCATTGTCTTAGCTCTTCTAATCCATCCTTCAGATGACAACATATCCACTCTGTTCGCTTCTTTATTTATACCTCCGTAGGTATTAAAAGTAAATTTAGCTTTTCCTTTTTTCCCTTTTTTGGTAGTAATTAAAACAACACCATTAGCAGCTCTCGAACCATAAATTGATGCTGCTGCCGCATCTTTCAATACCTCAATAGAAGCAATATCATTTGGATTCATATTATCTAAAGGACTTCCATTTGAAAACCCCCCATTAGCATTTGTTCCTTCTGTAGAAATAGGAAAACCGTCTACCACATACAAAGGCTCGTTTCCGGCAGTAATAGAACCTGCACCACGAATTTCAATACTAAAAGGCTGACCAGGTAAACCAGTAGTTTGTTTTACACGAACGCCTGCAATCTGACCAATCATGCCCTGATCAACTCTGGAGATAGGTCTTTCAGTGAAATTTTCTGTTTTAATAGCAGATATAGCTCCAGAAGTTAATTTTTTCTTTTGTGTACCGTACCCAATAACAACAACTTCATTTAAACTTGAACTTTCAGCATCTAAAGAAATGTTATAATTATTTGAAGTGCCTATTTTTAGTTCTCTTGAAACAAATCCTACGAAAGAAAAAACTAAAGTTTCTCCCGGAGAAACTGATATTTTATAATGACCGTCAAAATCTGTACTCGTTCCTCTATTTGTCCCTTTTACTAATACGTTCACTCCTGGTATAGAGAGTTTAGCCTGATCAGTAACTGAACCAGTGACCTCTTTATTCTGTGCATAACCGGACGCATGCAATATTGCAAACATGACTATAATCAGCAGATGATTAATTTTGTTTTTCATAAAAAAGTTAGATTTCATTAATAAATTAGTTTACTCAAATTTATTCAGAACCACATTCGACAGCATCCTGTAGTATCCTGCTAACTTTCAATACTTTATACTTTACATTTAATTTTTATTTAACAAATAAAGGGCAAGTTACTGATTAACAACACAAACTCACACTATTTATATTACTACAGAATTTAAAATTTAAGTAAATTATTTTTTATTTATCCATACTTTTTTACATAAAAAAATAACAAATAAAAAAAAACATACTCTATTGTTTATTTATTAAATTATTGATAATAATAAACAGCAGGACGGAACAGGATAGCAAATTCGCAAATCAAATTTACATTTACTTTTTATGATTTTATTTTGCTTTTGTTACCAGCTTCAAATATTTTTACTATAAACCGTCGAATACAATCTTTATAATGAAATTTATCAAAACACCACTTTTTTTTCTTTTAACGATATTGATAAGCGTCAATTCTTATTCGCAAGATGAATCTCCCTGGCCAAAATCCAGTACTATAAATCAGCCTTGGGCTCGCTGGTGGTGGATGGGAAGTGCTGTAGATAAACCTAACTTAAAAAGGAGTCTTATAGATTTTCATAAAGCGGGAATTGGCGGTGTAGAAATTACTCCTATATATGGTGTAAAAGGAGAAGAAAATAATTTCATCGATTATCTGTCTCCAAAATGGATGGAAATGCTGGATTATACTATCCATGTTTCCGACAGCCTTCATATGCAGGTAGATATGGTTTTAGGAACTGGCTGGCCTTACGGAGGTTCTCATGTAACTTTACCTCATGCTGCAACAAAACTGATTGTAGAAAAATATCAGCTAAAAAAGAACGAAACAATAGATAAGACTATTAAACTGGAAGATACTAAGGAAAAAACTCCCGCAGAACTTTTATATGTAGTAGCTTACGGCAGTGATGGGAGTTATATAAACCTGACTGATCAGCTAAAAAACAGAACTTCAAAGTTAAGCGATAAAGGTATTGAAGGAACTGCTTTAGCATTACCGACATTAGAACCAAATAAATTAAAATGGAAAGCAAAAAAAACAAATTATACACTATATGCTGTCTTTAGCGGTAAAACCGGTCAACAGGTAAAAAGATCCGCTCCTGGTGGCAAAGGATATACTTT
This sequence comes from Flavobacterium sp. W22_SRS_FK3, assembly GCF_052113665.1. Classification (NCBI taxonomy): domain Bacteria; kingdom Pseudomonadati; phylum Bacteroidota; class Flavobacteriia; order Flavobacteriales; family Flavobacteriaceae; genus Flavobacterium; species Flavobacterium sp. W22_SRS_FK3. The sequence continues at coordinate 266,652 of NZ_JBGQOF010000002.1, forward strand.
GGATCATTATTCAGAAGAAGCTTTAAATGCTTATGTTGTTCCGTTTAACAAAGCTTTAAAAGGCCGAGAAGGAAAAATCAGGGCTATTTTTAATGACAGTTATGAAGTGTACGGAACTGATTTCACTCCTAATTTTTTCGAAGAGTTTCAAAATAGAAGAGGCTACGATCTCAAAAAGCACTTGCCTTTACTATTAAATGAAACTGATAATGAAATGGCGAACAGAATAAGAAGTGATTACAGACAAACCATAGCCGACTTATTATTGAATAAATTTGATAAACAATGGACGCAATGGGCACACTCAAAAAACTTCAAAACCAAACTTCAGGCACATGGATCTCCGGGAAATTTAATTGATTTATACGGTTCTGCGGACATTCCTGAATGTGAAACTTTTGGGTCTATGCCATTTGATATTCCGGGTTTCAGACGTGATAAAGAAGATATCCGCGAAGGTGATGCCGATCCTGTAATGCTTAAATTCTCCTCTTCTGCAGCACATATTTCCGGAAAAAACCTGGTTTCATCAGAAACTTTTACCTGGCTGAGAGAACATTTCAAGACTGCCTTGTCACAATGCAAACCGGAAGCCGAAGATTTAATGCTAAACGGAGTCAATCATATTTTTCTTCATGGTTCAACCTATTCACCAGAAAGAGCCGTCTGGCCGGGATGGCAATTTTATGCATCTGTAAATTTTAATGCCAATAATAGCATTTGGGAAGATGCTCCTGCTCTCTTTTCATACATTGCAAACTGTCAGTCTATGCTTCAGCAAGGCAAACCAGACAATGAAATATTGCTTTACTGGCCTATTTTTGACAACTGGGACAAATATCATGATGGGAGTTTGTTTTTTCAATTCAAAATACATTCATTGCCTGAATGGCTGCACGGAACATCCTTTTACGACACTACCAAAGAATTAATAAAAAAAGGGTACGGAGTCGATTTTATTTCTGATAATTTTATTGCCACAGCCAAAATAATAGACGGAAAAATTAGTGTTCCGGGCGGTGTTTTTAAATCCTTAATAATTCCTGTATGTAAAAAAATGCCTCTTGCAACCTTGCAAAAACTGATAGAATTACAAAAAGCCGGTGGTAAAATTATTTTTCAGGGATTGCCGGAATCTGTTCCGGGATTTAATGATTATAAAAATCAGGAAGCAAAGCTTCAGTCTGTTTTAGCTGAAAATAAAGAAGCTGTAAAACCTGTTTCGAATATTTTTGAAACGTTGGAAAATGCTCAAATATATCCAGAAACACTTGTAAATACAGGCCTAAAATTTATTAGAAGAAATGTTGACGGCGAAAAAGTATATTACCTGGTAAACCATACTCCGAAAACAATTGATGGATTTATTCCGTTAGAAATCGGCAACAAAGAAGTGGTGATTTTTGATCCGTTAAACAAAAATTACGGAAATGCAATCGTTCAAAAAACAGCCAAAAATACTTTGGTGAAAATAAAAATCGAACCAGGGCAGTCTTATTTTTTGAAAACAGAAAATACCGCTTCACAAAAAAAATGGAATTATTTAGAACCAACTGCTGATGCCATTGCATTAAAAGGAAACTGGAAAATTAATTTCGACAAAGGCGGTCCAAAATTGCCTCCAGCTGCTACTGTTTCAAACTTAGAGTCATGGACAAAATTAGGTTCTGAAGCCGAAGCTTTTTCAGGATCTGCAACTTACACTTTAGAGTTTGATAACCCAAATGCTAAAGCAGAATCATGGAGTTTAAATTTAGGAGATGTAAGAGAAAGTGCAAAAGTTTGGTTAAACGATGAATTCATTGGTACTGCATGGTCTGTGCCTTATAAATTGAATATCGGAAAATTAAAATCAGGAAAAAATACTCTAAAAATTCAGGTAACGAACCTTTCTGCCAACCGAATTCGTGATAAAGAATTAAAAGGTGAAGAATGGAAGATTTTTTACGAAATCAATATGGTTGACAAAGACTATAAAAAATTCGATGCCACAAAATGGTCCCCAATGCCATCCGGATTATTAGGTCCTGTTACAATTACACCCCTAAAACAACAAAACTAATTCCATTATAAAGAATATAAAAATGAGAAAATTACTTTTATTGCTTGTATTATGTATTTCATATGCAAACATTACAAGCGCACAACAGCCATTTGATAAAAAATTAGTGCTAAAACAAATGATTTTGGCCAATGATTATTTTATGCAAAAATGGCCGGAAACCGGTAAAACCATTATCACTAATAAAGAACGTCCAAGCAACATCTGGACTCGCGGCGTTTATTATGAAGGATTAATGGCTTTGCATGAAATCTTCCCAAAAGAAGCCTACTACAAATATGCTTATGATTGGTCTGAGTTTCATAAATGGGGTTTTAACGGTGGAAACGTTACTCGTAATGCCGATAATTATTGTGCAGCTCAAACGTATATCGATTTATATAATTTGGAGCCTGATGCTAAAAAACTAAAAAACACAAAAGCCAATATCAACATGTTGCTGAACACACCTCAGTTAGACGACTGGTCCTGGATTGATGCTATCCAGATGGGAATGCCGGTTTTTGCCAAATTAGGAGTTCTTGAAAATGATAATCGTTACTACGAAAAGATGTACGAAATGTATATGTATTCCAGAAACAAACACGGCGACAACGGTCTTTTTAATCCAAAAGATGGTTTGTGGTGGCGTGATGCCGATTTTGACCCTCCCTACAAAGAACCAAACGGAGAAGATTGTTACTGGAGCCGTGGTAATGGATGGGTAATTGGTGCTTTGGCAAAAGTATTGACTATAATTCCAAAAAATGCGCCTCACAGAGAGCAATATGTAAAAGATTTAAAAGCAATGGCTGCTGCTTTAGTTCCGATTCAAAGAGCAGACGGATTCTGGAATGTAAGTTTACACGATCCCACGAATTTTGGTGAAAAAGAAACTTCAGGAACAGCTTTGTTCGTTTACGGAATGACATATGGAATAAACAGCGGTATTTTAAAAAAAGAAACGTATTTACCTGTTGTTGAAAAAGCATGGAACGCTATGACAAAAGAGGCTTTGCATGACACAGGATTTTTAGGATACTTACAATCTACAGGAAAAGAACCAAAAGATGGTCAGCCACTATCCTACGATAAAATTCCGGATTTTGAAGACTACGGATTAGGGTGCTTTTTATTGGCAGGATCAGAAATTTATAAAATGAAATAATTTGGGCGTGCCCCTCCCGAAAAGGTCGGGTCGGGCTGTACGTTCCCGCTTTTTTTTTGGCAGACCCGAGCGATCGCTAACAGAAGAAGCAAAAGCCAAAAAAAAGAGCTCCACTTCCATCCCTCACGCAAACTAACCAACAATCTATCATGAAAAAAATATTCTTTTGTCTTGTTTTGATACTCTTTAATTCAAATCTGTTTTCACAAGAATTTAAAAGAGAAAAATACAATTTCAATTTCAATTGGAAACTAAAAACGGGAGATTCTCAAAATGCAGAATCTCCTGTTTTTGATGATACTGCTTGGAGAAAAGTGACTCTTCCTCATGCTTACAATCAGGAAGAAGCTTTTGAAAAAGACATTCATGACCATACCACAGGAATTGTCTGGTATCGAAAGAAATTTAAACTTCCCAAAGGAATCAAAAACAAAAAGATTTTTCTAGAATTCGAAGGGATTCGTCAGGGTGGTGTAATTTATGTCAACGGACAAAAAGTAGGACTTCACGAAAATGGGGTAATGGGTTTTGGCTTTGATATTTCTGAAATTATAAAACCTTTCCCAGAAGAAAATACAATTGCTTTAAGGATTGATAATGACTGGAAATACAGGGAAATAGCCACAAACGCTACCTATCAATGGAATAACATGAATTTCAATGCCAATTATGGTGGAATTCCAAAAAACGTTTTTCTTCATATTACGAGTAAATTGTACCAGACGCTTCCACTCTATTCTAATCTAAAAACTACGGGAGTTTACATTTATCCTGCTGATATTAATATTTCCAAACAAACTGCTGTTATTCATGCTGAAACAGAAGTTCGAAATGAATTTGAAACGATTAGAAAAATAGAATATAATGTTGTTATTGAAGATAATGATGGAAAGAAAATAGCAACTTTTTCAGGTGAAAAAACAACTTTTTTACCAAATGAAACTAAAATTTTAAAAACCAGTAAATTGGTTACTAATTTACATTTTTGGAGTTGGGGTTACGGTTATTTGTATACCGTAAAAACCATTCTCAAAATAGATGGAAAAGTCATTGATGAAGTTTCGACCAAAACCGGTTTTCGAAAAACCGAATTCAAAAATGGTGAAATCTGGCTAAATGACAGAGTTATTCAGGTAAAAGGGTATGCACAAAGAACCAGTAATGAGTGGCCGGCAATCGGCATGTCAGTTCCGCCTTGGCTTAGTGATTTTAGCAATAAATTGATAGTCGAAAGTAACGGAAACTTAGTGCGTTGGATGCACGTTACACCCTGGAAACAAGATGTAGAATCCTGTGACAGAGTTGGATTATTACAAGCCATGCCTGCCGGAGATGCCGAAAAAGATGCTAAAGGCGAACAATGGATTCAACGTGTTAACCTGATGCGTGACGCCATCATTTACAACCGAAATAATCCGAGTATTATTTTTTATGAAAGCGGTAATGAGTCTATCAGCGAGGAACACATGAAAGAAATGAAAAATATTCGAAATCTTTATGACCCAAATGGCGGACGTGCTATTGGCTCCCGTGAAATGCTCGACAGCAAAGAAGCCGAATATGGCGGAGAAATGCTTTACATCAATAAAAGTGCCCAAAAACCGCTTTGGGCAACCGAATATTCCAGAGATGAAGGTCTGCGTAAATATTGGGATGAATTTTCACCTCCTTTTCACAAAGAAGGTGCTGGCCCTTTATATCGAGACAAACCTGCTGAAGATTACAATCACAATCAGGATCGTCATGCGATTGAAAATATTATTCGTTGGTATGATTATTACAGAGAAAGACCCGGAACCGGAAAAAGAGTAAATTCAGGCGGTGTCAATATTATTTTTTCTGATTCCAATACCCATCACAGAGGCGAATCGAATTACAGAACCAGTGGTGAAGTAGATGCCATGCGTATTCCTAAAGACGGATTTTGGGCACATCAGGTGATGTGGGACGGCTGGGTTGATATCGAAAAACACCGAACGCACATTATGGGACATTGGAACTACGCCGATAAAGTGATCAAAAATATTTATGTGGTTTCTACAGCTGCAAAAGTAGAACTTTTTATCAACGGGATTTCACAAGGTTTTGGAAAACAAAGCAACCAGTTTCTATTTACTTTTGAAAATATTGCATTTAAAGAAGGAGCTATAAAAGCAATTGGCTATGATGAAAACGGAACTGTTTTGAGTGTAGATTCAAAAATAACTGTTGGAAATCCTGTATCTATCAAACTTAAATTAATAACGCAGCCAAAAGGCTTTATCGCTGATGGTGCCGACGTTGTTATAATTGATGTTGAAGTAACAGACGAAAAAGGTAATCGCTGTCCAATTAGCAATGACATGATAAATTTTTCTGTTGATGGCCCGGTTACCTGGTTAGGAGGAATCGCTCAAGGGCCTAAAAATTATATTCTTTCTAAAAATATACCAGTTGAAAATGGTATTAACAGAGTTATGCTGCAATCGAAAGTAAATAGCGGAAAAATAAAAGTTTCGGCTACAGCCAAAGGATTGCAATCGGCAGAACTGAATTTTGAAAGTAAATCTATAAAAACTGAGGACGGACTTTCTACAGCTATTCCCGGAGTTGACTTAGCTTCCAATTTAGAAAGAGGACCAACTCCAAAAACACCATCTTATTTAGTAAAAAGAAATCCTGTTGCTATTGTAAGCGCTACTTCACCTTCAAATAATGAAGATACTTTTAAAAGTTATGATGACAACGAACTGACTGAATGGAAAAATGACGGAAAAGTAAAAACCGGTTCAATAACATACACGTTCTCAAAACCAGCAATGGTAAACGAATGCGTAATAAAATTAACGGGATGGAGGTCTAAAATTTATCCAATTCGTATTTTAGCAGATGGAAAAGAAGTCTTTAAAGGCAATACAACACAAAGTTTAGGATATATTACGATTCCTTTAGAGCCGGTTTTAGCCGAAAAAATTACAATTGAGCTCATCGGATCAAACACTGAAAAAGATGGATTTTCTAAAATTGTTGAAGTAGAAGCCAACAAAGATCTAGATTTATTTAAAGACCCAACCGCAGTAAACGCAAAAGGACAATTACGCATTGTCGAAATAGAATTTTATGAAAAAATCAAATAATTTAAACCGAATTAAAGCAGTATTATTTTGTATTTCTTTAGGAATGGGTCTTTCTGCTTTTTCTCAAAAAAAGGAAATACTGGTATGGGATAAAGTTCCGGATGAAATTATATCCAATGATTATTCAGAAAAAGTTGTAACTGATAAAAACCGTATTGCTGAAGATATTCGTAAAGTAACGACACCTACTCTTACCGCTTATTTTGCAGATGCAGAAAAATCAAACGGAACCTCTGTCATCATCTGCCCCGGAGGTGGTTACGGAATGCTGGCGATCAATAAAGAAGGCTTTAAAGTTGCCGAATGGTTTAACACTATAGGAATCAATGCTTTTGTTTTAAAATACAGATTGCCAAGCGATTTGATTATGAAAAATAAAACAATTGCTCCATTACAAGATGTTCAGGAGGCAGTGAGACTGGTACGCCGAAATGCAGTTAAATGGAAATTAGATCCTAACAAAATTGGTATAATGGGGTTTTCAGCCGGAGGCCACCTGGCTTCCACTTTATCTACGCATTATAGCGATAAGGTCTATATTCCTTCTGATACGACAAGTGCAAAACCCAATTTTTCAATTTTAATTTATCCTGTAATTTCTATGCAGGAAGGAATTACGCATCAAGGTTCTAAAGATAATTTGTTAGGGAAATATGCGGATAACGAAACAGTCGAAAAATATTCGAATGAAAAACAAATAACAGCTGAGACTCCAAAGGCATTTTTAGTTCATGCAACAGATGATAAAGCTGTTCCTGTAGAGAACAGTATCAATTACTATTTAGCCCTAAAAAAAGAAAAAGTTCCGGCAGAAATGCATTTGTATGAAAACGGCGGCCACGGTTTTGGCTTAGGAACAAAAGGAACGAATACATCCTGGCCAAAAACCTGCGAAAAATGGCTGGCTGTCAACAATTACATTTTGAAATCAGATGGCTATGTGTTCACCTATTTTAAAGGAAATGGAGAAGACGGTTTACATCTGGCTTACAGCGAAGACGGTTACAAATGGAACACTTTAAAAAATGATACATCATTTTTAACTCCGGAAGTTGGAAAAGATAAGCTAATGAGAGACCCCTGCGTTATTAAAGGAGGCGATGGATTATATCATATGGTCTGGACAGTGAGCTGGACAGATAAAGGCATTGGTTACGCTTCTTCAAAAGATTTGATTCATTGGTCAAAGCAGGAATTTATTCCGGTGATGGGGCATGAAGAAAAAGCAAGAAATACATGGGCTCCTGAAATTACCTATGATGAAAAATTGAAAACTTATATGATTTATTGGGCTTCTACTATTGATGGGAAATTTTTAGAGACAAAATCAGAGGAAGAAAAAGGGTATAATCACAGGATTTACTATACTACAACTAAGGATTTTAAAAAATTTTCTAAAACCAAACTGCTTTACGAACCCGGATTTAATGTCATAGACGCTTCAATTGTAAAAACAGATAATGGATTTACGATGTACCTGAAAGATGAAACAAAAGTACCGGTTCAGAAAAATTTAAAAATAGCAACCAGTAAAAAGCTGAAAGGTCCCTATACAAAAGCTAGTGAGCCCATTACAGGAGATTATTGGGCAGAAGGTCCAACAGCCATCAAAATAGATAACAAATGGATTGTTTATTTTGATAAGTACACCCAAAAGAAATATGGTGCTGTAAAACAGACATCTAAGGGCTGGGAAGATATTTCAGAACAAGTTAGTTTTCCTGCAGGAACGCGACATGGAACTGTGATTAAAGTTTCTGCTGCCGAGATTGATGCTTTAAAAAAGGAATAAAAAAACAGCTAAACCCATTTAAAGTTTCGCTGTCTTTACTTATTTAGATTTTATGAATTATTCTCCAATAATATGAAGTTCATTAAACTCCTTGTCAACAATTAAGAAATTATTCGTTTCAAAATCAGTAATGTTAAATTCTACTTTTTCATTATCGATTTCTATTTCAGTAACTTTAAAAGGCAGTCCAATTAAGTTAATCTTGTATTTACTATATGAGGTATCATATTTTCCTTCTTTATGTAATTGAATAATGAGCTCTTTTTCTTTTCCGATAGCTCTGAAAGACAAGAAACTGTATCGCCCTTTTTTATAGTCGTAACCATCTTGCGCATCCTCATAAACTACAGATTTTTCTTTGCCATTTTTATAGTATAAATCCAGTGTCAATTCATCAAATTCAAGTTCTCCAACATATTGCTGAACCGGATATTTTGGTATAATAGCACCTGCTTTAACAAAAACTGGAATCTCATCAAATTTGGTATCAATCCAAATTTCCCTGCCTCCTGTTACAAATTCATTTGTCCAATAGTTATACCACTCCCCCCTTGGAATATACATACGTCTTCCCACAGCATTTGGCTCCAGGATTGGGCACACTAAAATGTGGTTTCCAAATATAAATTCGTCATTTCGATAATAGGTTTGAGTATCGTCCTGATCGTAATATACCAGAGGTTTTAGCATTGGAATACCCTCTTCAATATATTGCCAGAACATAGTGTATAAATAAGGTAATAGCTGATAACGCAGGCTCACGAACTTTCTGGTAATATTGATTACTTCTTCATCAAAAGCCCAAGGTTCCTGATTTCCATGGTCTCCGGAGGAATGTGTTCTGCAAAAAGGATGAAAAACACCTAACTGGATCCAGCGTGCGTACAATTCTCCTGTTGGTTGTTCAGCAAATCCTCCAATGTCAGAACCCGTGAAACCCATTCCTGAAATGCACATACGCTGCACTTGAATATTAGCGATCCATAAATGCTCCCAGGTTGCTACGTTATCTCCAGTCCAGGATGATGTATAACGCTGTGCGCCTGAATAAGCAGATCGGGTAATCACAAACGGCCGTTTTGGATAAGCAAATCGCTTCACACCATGATAAGTCGCTCTTGCCATCTGGGTGCCGTAAATATTGTGTGCTTTTCTATGACTGCAAGGATTTCCGTCGTAATCATGACGAACATCCATCGGAAAAGTTTTATTTGGAACCTCCATTACAGCAGGTTCGTTCATATCGTTCCAAACTCCTTTTACCCCAATATCTGAAATTAATTCTTTAAATAAACCTGCCCACCATTCGCGAACAACAGGATTCGTATAATCAGGAAAATTACATTCACCCGGCCAGACTTTTCCTTTCATATAAGGACCATCGGCTCTTTTGCAAAAATAATCTTTCTCTAAACCTTCTTTATATACCCAGTAGTCCTTATCAATCTTAATTCCGGGATCTATAATTACTATTGTTTTAAAACCATCTTCGGCTAACTCAGCCACCATTTGTTTTGGATCCGGAAAATATTCTTTATTCCATGTAAAACATCGAAAACCTTCCATATAATCAATATCCAGATAAATGGCATCACACGGAATTTTCAACTCTCTAAACTTCGATGTGATTTCTTTGACTTTGCTTTCAGGATAATAACTCCATTTGCATTGGTGATATCCTAAAACCCAAAGCGGAGGTAATTCAGGTTTTCCGGTTAAATCAGTATAAGTTGTCACCACATCCTGCATTTGTGGTCCATAAACGAAGTAATAATTCATTTCGCCACCTTCAGACCAAAAACTTGTAACGTTTCTTCTTTCCTGACAAAAATCAAAAAAAGTCCTAAAGGTATTGTCAAAGAAAATACCATAAGATTGTTTATTATTTAAGCCAATATAAAAAGGAACAACTTTATACAACGGTTCCTGATCTTTTTGAAAAGCATATTGGTCTGTAGCAAAATTCTCTACTCTTTTGCCTTTTAAGTTCATTTGTGTGGCTTTGTCTCCAAGACCGTAAAAACATTCACCATCTTTTGATGATTTGCTCATTTTTACAATATTCCCACCATATTCATAGCTTTCTTCCCAATGAAACCCAAGTTCATCTTCCAGAATCAATAAATCATTCAAATCAAAAATAGACAAACGAAGATCTATTTTTTGAATTTTACATTTTACCTTACTTGTTCTGATCAGGAAAAAAGTTTCTTCTTCAGATACCTCAAGAAAATTGTATCCATGTAACTGGCTTTTGTCGATAGCATACGAAAAGTCATTACTAAAATAGCCTTTGGTTGTAAATCGAAACCGAATCAAACTATCTCTAAGAATTGTAACTTTTAATATTACTTTATTGTCCGTATGAAAAAAAACAGAATCTCCCTCATGCTCATACGAGACAATTTTGGATGGATATAAATCTCCTTTATATTCTAATTGTGTATTTACAATCATATTGCTAATGAATTAATTATACTAACTCTTCTTAGTTCCAAACATACAAAAAAACTAAGTATACCTCTCTGAATATTAGGTTTATTAACGAAAACGTTTTTTTTGAAAGAGCAATATATTAGAAGTTAAAAAACGAATAATTTAATAATTTATAATCTAAAAAATAACAAAATCACAGTACGAGAAAAGAAATAATTTTCATGAAAAAGAATAAACGGTAACACTTAATGGCGGTAAAGTTAATTCGACAGAAAAATATCTTCCATCATAAGGAGAAGATTCAATTTCTATTGACTCTGGATTTCCAATTCCGCTTCCACCATAAATTTGTGCATCACTATTAAAAATTTCTTTTAGTTTTCCTTTTTGAGGAATTCCAATTCTATAATTTTCCCGAACAACCGGAGTAAAATTACAAACCACAATTAGATTTTCCTGAGCGTTATTTCCTTTTCGTATATACGATAAAACCGCATTCTGATGATCTGAATAATTAATCCATTCAAAACCTTCTCCATTGAATTGCTTTTCATACAAAGCCGGACTCGATTTATATAACTGATTCAAATCGGTAATTACTTTTTTAATTCCCGAGTGATAATCGTATTGTAATAAATGCCAATCCAGGCTATTCTCAAAATTCCATTCGGCAGTTTGTCCAAATTCACATCCCATAAACAATAATTTGGTTCCGGGATGCGTGAACATATAACCGTAAAGCAATCTTAGATTGGCAAATTTCTGCCATTCATCCCCGGGCATTTTATAAACTAAAGATTGTTTTCCATAAACTACTTCATCATGAGAAAAAGGCAGCATGAAGTTTTCGGTAAAAGCATAAGTCATTGAAAAAGTCAAATCATTTTGATGGTATTTGCGATAAACTGTTTCTTTTTGGAAATATTTTAAAGTATCATGCATCCATCCCATCATCCATTTCATTCCGAAACCTAATCCTCCTGTAAATGTTGGCCTTGAAACCATAGGAAAAGAAGTACTTTCTTCAGCAATGGTCTGAACACCTTCAAAATTCGCGTAAATGACTTCATTGAATTCTTTAAGAAAACTGATCGTTTCAAGGTTTTCTCTTCCACCATAAATATTGGATTCCCATTCGCCTTCATTTCTGGAATAATCCAAATATAACATCGAGGCTACGGCATCAACTCTTAACCCGTCAACATGATAATGCTGCAGCCAAAACACGGCATTGCTAATTAAAAAAGCGCGAACTTCATTTCGACCGTAGTTAAAAACAAGGCTTTTCCAATCAGGATGATAACCTTTTCTGCGGTCTGGATGCTCATATAAATGGGAACCGTCAAAAAAACCCAAGCCATGTGCATCGTCAGGAAAATGTGATGGAACCCAGTCTAGGATCACACCAATGCCTGCCTGATGCAGCTTATCTATCAAAACCATAAAATCCTGAGGTTTGCCGAAACGGGATGTAGGTGCAAAATATCCTACTAATTGATAACCCCAAGAAGGATCATAGGGATATTCCATAATGGGCATAAATTCTACATGTGTAAAACCCATTTCTTTTACATAAGCTACTAAATCATCCGCCAATTCTAAATAGGTTAAAAAGCGATTATGATCGCCACGCTTCCAGGAACCTAAATGTACCTCATAAACGGAATATGGTTTGTCTAAGGCATTGTAATCAGGACGCGATTGCATCCATTTTTCATCTCTCCAGTTATGATCTAAATCCCAAACAACAGAAGCTGTATGAGGCGGTTTTTCACAGTATAAAGAAAAAGGATCTGCTTTTTCGGTTACAATTCCATCAATATTAGATTGGATTTTGTATTTATAAATTGCCCCTTTGGTTATATTTGGAATAAAACCTTCCCAAATACCAGAAGAGTCCCAACGTACCTGAAGCAAATGTTTGCCTTGAATCCAATAATTAAAATCACCAACAACCGAAACAGATTGCGCAGTGGGTGCCCAAACGGCAAAATAAACGCCTTTTACCCCATTAACTTCTACTAAGTGTGCACCTAGTTTTTCGTATAATTTGAAGTGTTTCCCTGCTTTGAATAAATCGATATCAAAATCAGTAAATAGAGAATGCGTAATAACGTTGGACATATATTTGAGTTCTTAGTAATTAGTGGGTAGTTGTTTTTTTTGGTAGGTAATAATTGGTCCTCAGTATTAAAATTAATAGCATTATTTATGAAAAAACATTTAATGATTTTTTATTACTTAACGTCTTAAGCTAATCACTAAGGAATAAAGATTAATCTATCCTGAAATTATCAGGGAGTACAACACCTTTTTTAATTACAATAATACCGTCTTTAATAGTATATAATTCGTTTGTAAAATTTTCTAAATGCTTACCTCCGTTAATATGTACATTATTTCCAATGCGAACATTTTTATCAACCAAAGCATTTTTGATAAAACAGTTTTCTCCAATTCCAATATGTATTTTATTGTTTATTGTATCCCTATTCATTTCATCAATATCCTGATAAAAATCATTACCCATTACATAAGAATGCTGAATAACAGTTCCATCACCAATTCTGGAACGTATACCTATAACCGAACTTTTTATTTCATTAGCATTGATAATACAGCCCTCAGATATTAAAGATTGGTGAATATTTGAATTTCTAAATTTTGATGGTGGCAGTAATCTTGGACGAGTAAAAATTTTATTATAATTATCAAACAAATTAAATTCGGGGATATCTGCAGTTAAACCAATATTTGCTTCGAAAAATGATTCTATGTTTCCAATATCTGTCCAATACCCTTCATATTGGTAACTCAGAATTTTATGTTTACCAATAGTCTGCGGAATAATTTCTTTGCCGAAATCCTTAGTATCCGGATCTGCCATCAAATCTTCTAATAATTGACGGTTGAAAATATAAATCCCCATTGATGCCAAATATTTTTTTCCTTTTGCCTGCATCTCTTCACTAACCTCGGATTCCCATTCGGGCAAAAGTGAGGTATTTGGCTTTTCAATAAAAGCTTCAATACAACTTTCGCTATTGCTTTTAAGGATTCCAAAATCTGGTGCATCTTTAGCATTTACCGGTAAAGTAGCAATTGACATTGAAACATCTGCTTCAATGTGTGCTTCGAGCATTTCATTAAAATCCATTTGATAAAGCTGATCTCCGGAAAGTATTAAAGCATATTCAAAATCATGTTTTAGAAAATGTGACATACATTGACGAACAGCATCTGCTGTACCCTGAAACCAAGTTGGATTATCCGGAGTTTGCTCAGCGGCTAAAATATCAACAAATGACTCGCTAAAAATGCTAAAATTAAATGTGTTTTTAATATGGGCATTTAACGAAGCTGAATTAAATTGTGTCAATACAAATATTTTAAAAATATCTGAATTAATACAGTTTGAAATTGGAATATCGACCAATCTGTATTTTCCTCCAATAGGAACAGCCGGTTTTGATCTTGTTTCAGTTAATGGATACAAACGTGATCCCTGACCTCCTCCTAAAATAATGGCAACAACTTTTTTATTAATTTTCATGTTTCTGAATTATTTGGTTATATATTTCGATATATTCCTGACAAACCCTTTCCCAGGAATGATCAATTGACATTCCTTTTTTTATTATTGAATTAAAATTATCTTTATTATCATACAGGCTCACTGCACGATTAATTGAATAACAAACATCTCCAACTGAAGCCTGATCGTGACAAATTCCGTTACCATTGTCACCAAAATCAATTACCGTATCTCTTAATCCCCCCGTTCTTCTCACAATTGGAATTGTCCCGTAACGTAAAGCATACATCTGATTTAAACCACAAGGTTCTACTCTTGAAGGCATCAAAATGAAATCGGAACCAGCATAAATTAAGTGTGCCAATTCTTCATTATAACCTATAAAAACATTGTAATTTCCTTTATAATCTTCTCGCAATTGTAATAATTGTTTTTCGATATCAGGATTACCCGAGCCTAGAATCAAAATGTTTATATTTTCAAAATTCTCAGACAAAGCCAACGCCGAAGCCTGAGGCAATAAATCACCTCCTTTTTCATTAAACAAGCGGCCAATAAAACTAAACAAAGGTTTTGCAGGATCTAAATCAAATCGTTCACACAATTTCTCTTTGTTCTTTTGTTTTCCTATTTCAAAATTTTCAATAGAATAATGTGTTTCAAGCATTTTATCTTTTAAAGGATTCCAAACTTCAATATCAATACCATTCAGAATTCCCTTTGATTTACCGCGAGTCATATTAAACAATGCTTCTAATCCATTTGCAGAAATATTAATTTCATCTAAATAACTAGGTGAAACAGTGGTTACTGCGTGGGCGCATTTAACCGCAACTGCAAGAGAATTGAGGCTATTATTCCATTCTAAAAAACCAACATGCTTTAAATCAAACTCTGGTATATAATGCAGTTTATCATATCCAAACCAACCCTGATATAACCCATTATGAATCGTTATTACGGTTCGGATCTTACTTAAAATTTCATATTTATAACTGTATTTAATGATAAACGGAATTAATCCTGTATGATGATCATGACAGTTTATAATATCCGGATTTTTTTTTCGGGCTATAATCCAATCTAAAACTGCTATTTGAAAAGACAAAAAGCGCTCAATATCATCTTCGTATCCATATATATTTGGGCGGTCAAATAACTCTTTAATCTCTATCAGATATAATTCATAGCCCAATTTATCAGTGCGTTCTTTTAAAACACTAAACAGAAAATCAAAATCTCCTAGTTTAATATTTCCCCAATGCACACACTCAAAATCATTCTCATTTTTAAATTTAGTATCGTAACAGGGAACAACCACACGAACCTGATGTCCTGCATTTTGCTGGTATTTTGGTAATGCTCCAACTACGTCAGCTAATCCGCCAACTTTTGCCATTGGGTAACATTCTGCACTGATATGAAATATCTCCATTTTAAAAATTAATTTTTTAAGGTAATTTGTAAATTAAATTAGACTGAAAACTTTTATTATTGTGGTACTTTTATGTTTCCTAAATTTAGGAAAAAATACACAAAATCGGGATTAGAAATAAAATTTATTAATATGACAAAAAAGACTCACAATCCTACTCAATCTTTAAAAATTCCACAATTTATACGTATCACAAGTAAATTATGTGCTTTTATATCTCCTAAACTTGCTACAACTTATGCAGCCAGACTTTTTACAACGCCAATAAAACACAAGGTTCCTAAAAGAGAACTGGAAATGGATTCCCGAAGTATTCAAACAAGAATCCACATTCCGTCACTGAATAAAAAAATTATGGTTTATGAATATGGCAAAAGCGATAAGAAAATTCTATTAGTTCATGGCTGGTCCGGAAGGGGAACACAATTATTTAAAATTGCGAATGTTTTGCTGGAAAATGGATATTCTGTTGTGAGTTTTGACGCTCCAGCTCATGGAAAATCAGAAGGCAGTACAACTATTATGTCTGAATTTATCGAATCAATCTTGGAAATTGAAAAACAATACGGGCCATTTGAAATTGCAATAGGTCATTCGTTGGGAGGAATGTCTGTTTTAAATTCAATTAAAAATGGTTTGAAAGTAAAAAAGGCCATTATTATTGGAAGTGGCGATATTGTAAAGGATATTTTGGATGATTTTATTTTTAAACTGGGTTTAAAACCAGAAATTAGTATTCGGTTACGCGATTATTTTGAAACTAGATATCAGGTAAGGATGAATGATTTTTCAGCTTATAAAGCTGCAAAAGAATTAGAAATTCCGGTTTTGGTAATTCATGACAAAAATGATCCCGAAGTTCCTGTAAAAGCCGGAATCAATATTTATGAACATCTCAAAAACGGCAGTTTATTCTTGACGGAAGGTTTAGGTCACCGTAAAGTTTTAGGCAATCAAAACGTAATTAAAAAAATCATAGAATTCATTTTACAAAACAATTAATTAATTGAAATTATCATGGATTTATTTGGAGAAACAAAAAATTGGGAAAACGATTTAAAGCCCATTTTAAAGAAATACAAAGGAAAGAAACATCCTTTAGATTATAAAAATACCTATCAGTTATTGGTCATGGTTGTTTTATCTGCACAGGATTCTGATGCTAATATCAATAACATTGCTCCTGCACTTTTTGCAAAGTTTCCCACATTAAAAAGTTTGTCAAAAACAGATAAGGAAACTTTCGTACCATACATCAGCAAAGTTCGAAATCATACAACGAAAGCAGGATGGCTTTTAGAAATTGCCAAAAGCATTCAAAATGAAGAAGATATTCCTTTAAATATGAATGGATTGACAGCATTAAAAGGTTTAGGAAGAAAATCTGCCAATGTTATTTTAAGAGAAACCCATCAGCCTGCCGAAGGAATTATTACAGATTTACATGTAATTCGTGTTGCTCCCAGAATTGGAATTGTACAGGAAAGCAAAGATGGTAACAAGGTTGAAAAACAATTGATGGAAGCGCTGCCAAAAAAAATCTGGTCCGAAATAGGAATGGCCATTTCATTTTTAGGAAGGGAAATCTGCAGACCAACACCAAAGTGCGAAGAATGTCTTTTGAATGATAAATGTGATTATTTTCTACAACTTCAAAAAAAGTAATTGGTTTGTATGCTTTAAAAATTTAGATAAAATAATACGCCATTTACTTTAATTGGTTGAAATAATATCGTAATATTGCAATATAAAAATAAAAAAAATGGGCGCAACTAAAACAGATCATTTTACTGACAGACAAAACCAAATTGCCATACTTGCAAAAGCTTTAGGACATCCTGCCAGAATTGCAATTATAGAATACTTACTTAAAGTTAATGCTTGTATTTGCGGAGATATCGTAAATGAACTACCTCTTGCCCAGCCTACCGTTTCTCAACATTTAAAAGAGTTGAAAAATGCAGGACTTATTAAAGGCAATATTGAAGGAAATGCAATTTGTTACTGTATTGATGAAAAGGCCTTTGCTGTTTTGAATGATTATTTTTCTAAAATTATTCTAACGGTTACGAATCAAAAATGCTGCTAACCAATTTTTTTAACTAACAAATCGTAATATTGCAATAAACAACTAAATAAAAAAATATGAAACTTTCAGAAATCAAACAAATACTAAACACTGTCGAAGCTGTAGATTTTCAATTGCCAAACGGAAAATATGTTCCCAAATATTTTCATGTAACCGAAGTAGGTTTAATTACCAAAAACTTTATTGACTGTGGCGGAACTGTGCGTAAAGAAACCGTTGTAAACTTTCAGCTTTGGAATGCCAATGATTTTGAACACCGCTTAAATCCGAAAAAACTTATCGATATTATAGAACTATCTGAAAAAGTTTTAGGAATTGAAGATTTTGAAATAGAAGTAGAATATCAGGATGCTACCATTGGCAAATATGATTTAGAATTCAATGGGAAAGATTTTTTACTGTTAAACAAACAGACTGCTTGTCTGGCACAAGAGCAATGCGGAATTCCATCTGAAAAATCAAAACTGAATCTAACACAACTTATTTCTGACAATTCTAATTCATGTACTCCAGGTGGAGGATGCTGCTAATTTTTACTTATATTAATATGTTAAATAAAGAGATATTATTTTCTGATATAGAAAAAGTTGTGTTAAGATTTAATTTTGAAATCATTACTTCTGAACGCAAAACTATTTTACAGCTTCTTATTGATTTTATTCAATTTAAAACTAACAATAACGAAGATGTTCTTTTAAATTTAATCTGCACTCATAATTCCCGAAGAAGTCATTTATCACAAATATGGTTGCAAACCGCGGCATATTATTACGGCATAAAAAATGTTTTTTGCTATTCCGGAGGAACAGAAACTACATCTCTATTTCCGAAAGTTGCTGAAATTTTAGAAAACACAGGTTTTAAAATTCAAAAGCTCTCCGAAGAAAAGAACCCTGTCTATGCTGTAAAATTTGCAAAGAATGCCTCTCCGGTTATTGGTTTTTCTAAAAAATATGATGATCATTTTAATCCGGAAAGCGGTTTTGCTGCGATCATGACCTGTTCACAGGCTGATGAAGGCTGCCCGTTTATTACAGGAGCCGAAAAAAGAATTCCGCTTAGATTTGAAGATCCAAAAGTTTTTGACAATACACCACAGGAAAATGAAAAATATCAGGAACGAAGTCTTCAAATTGCTGTTGAAATGTTTTATGTTTTGTCTCAAATAAAAATATAATATGACTGTAAAGCATTGTGCCGCAATCTCAAAAAGAAAAAAACTGGGATTTTTAGATCGATTTCTCACATTATGGATTTTTATTGCCATGATAATTGGGATTTCAATTGGTTATTTCATTCCCTCAAGCGGAAATTTCATAAATAGTTTTTCCAGCGGAACTACCAATATTCCCTTAGCAATTGGACTTGTACTGATGATGTATCCGCCTTTGGCAAAAGTCAAATATGAAAAAATGGCAGAAGTTTTTAAAAACACAAGAGTTTTGGGCGCTTCGTTATTTTTGAATTGGATTTTAGGTCCCATTTTAATGTTTGCTCTGGCGCTTATCTTTTTAAAAGATTATCCAGAATATATGATTGGATTAATTTTAATTGGATTGGCGCGTTGTATTGCGATGGTTGTAGTATGGAACGACCTGGCTGACGGAAACAGAGAATATGCCGCAGGATTAATTGCTTTAAACAGTATTTTTCAGGTTATGCTATATAGTGTTTACGCTTATATTTTTATTACTATTTTGCCACCTTATTTTGGATATACTGGTTTTAATGTAGATATAAGAATTGCCCAAATTACAGAAAGTGTGGGTATATATTTAGGAATTCCTTTTGCGCTTGGTATTATTAGCCGTTATAGTTTGATAAAAATTAAAGGAGAAGAATGGTTTCTGAACAAATACATTCCATATATTTCTCCAATTTCCCTGATTGCTTTGCTATTTACAATTGTGATTATGTTTAGTCTGAAGGGAGAATTAATTGTTCAGATTCCGATGGATGTTATCCGAATAGCCATTCCTTTAATGATTTATTTTGGTGTGATGTTTATAATCAGCTTTTTTGTTGGAAAATATTTTGGTGCTGATTATTCAAAAAGTACTTCAATTGCTTTTACAGCTACGGGCAACAATTTTGAACTTGCAATTGCTGTTGCCATTGGTGTTTTCGGAATTAATAGCGGACAGGCTTTTGCAGGTGTTATTGGGCCTTTGGTTGAAGTTCCGGCTCTGATTGCACTTGTAAATGTTGCCTTTTATTTTAAGAAAAAATATTTTTATCAGAAGGTATCAGGCTTCTGAATTGATGATGTTCTTGGTATTTTTTAATTATTTTAATAAAACCTAAAGTCATAGCCCGGATGGAAGCGACATCCTTTTGTGCCGGGGTTCGGTACAAAAGATACAGTGCACAGCCGGAACAACTACTAATAAAAATTGAACATTAACATTTCATTTAAATACTGTTAAAAAATATAATTAGTATTTTTGGGGCTCTTTCAAAAATTCGAATCACGCTATGCGAAAAACTCAGCTCTTTTTAATTTTACTAATCAGTATTCAAATTTCTTTTGCACAACAGCCACAAAAATCTAACTCCATTGAAATTTATAATCAAATTCAGAAGTTAAACTTTCTAGGTTCTGTTTTATATATTGCAGCACATCCTGATGATGAAAACACACGTCTAATTTCGTACTTATCGAATGAAGTAAATGCCAGAACTGGTTATTTATCGCTAACACGAGGAGATGGTGGACAAAATTTAATTGGTCCTCAATTACGTGAATTATTAGGAGTTATAAGAACTCAGGAATTAATTGAAGCCCGAAAAATTGATGGCGGAGAGCAATTTTTTTCGCGTGCAAATGATTTTGGTTTTTCTAAAAATCCTGATGAAACTTTAAAAATCTGGGATAAAGATAAAGTGCTTGCTGATGTGGTTTGGACCATTAGAAAATTTCAGCCTGATGTAATTATCAATCGTTTTGACCATCGCTCGCCGGGAACAACCCACGGGCATCATACTTCATCTGCGATGTTGAGTTTTGAGAGTTTTGATTTGACAAATAATGCTAAAGTTTACCCTGAGCAGTTAAAATACGTAAAACCGTGGCAGGTGAAACGCCAGTTTTTTAATCCGTCCTGGTGGTTTTACGGAAGTCAGGAAAAATTTGATAAAGCCGATAAATCTAAATTTACCACGTTGGAAACTGGTGTTTATTATACCGGAATCGGAAAATCGAATCAGGAAATTGCAGCTTTAAGCAGGAGCCGCCATCAATCACAAGGATTTGGAAGTACCGGAAGCCGTGGTGATGAAACTGAATATCTTGAATTGATTAATGGTGAAAAGCCAAAAGACCAAAATAATTTATTTGATGGAATCGATACTTCCTGGAACCGTGTAAACAACGGAAAACCAATTGGCGAACTAATTACAAACATCATAGCTAATTACAATTTCAGCAATCCATCAGCCAGTATTCCAGATTTGGTAAAAGCATATTCAATGATTCAGGATTTAGAAGATACCCATTGGAAAGATATAAAATCGGATGCTATAAAAAACATCATCGCAGCTAGTGCAGGTTTATATTTGGAAGCAGTTTCTGAAGAACAGGAAGCAACGCCAGGAAACACTATTAAATTAAATATTGAAGCAATCAACAGATGTTCAGTTGACATGCAATTGACAGCCTTAACTTCGTTACCGGATAACAAAACAACGGTTAAGTATAAGCTTTTTTTAAAAAACAATAACGACCAACGATTTAAACTCGAAATTAAGCTTCCTGAAAATATGGAATATACAGATCCATATTGGCTGAAAGAAAAAGCCAGCGTGGGAATGTATACGGTTTCTAATCAGGAAATCATTGGAATACCTGATATTATAAGGGAAGTAAAAGTTGTTTTTAATGTAAGAATTAATGGTGTTGACATTCCGTTTGAGAGAACTGTAGTCTATAAATATAATGACGGAGTAAAAGGTGAAATGTATAATTTTCTTGATATTGTACCGGAAGTGACCTCTTCAATACTTGAAAAAGTATTGATTTTTAAGGATACTAAGAGCAAAATGGTTCCGGTAAAAGTACGCGCAGGAAAAGATGACATTAAAGGAAATGTACAGCTTGAATTACCTAAAAACTGGATGGTTTCTCCTGAACTAATTCCGTTTGCTTTGGAGAAAAAAGGTATGGAACAAACGTTCTATTTTGAAGTTACAGCTCCGTCTAAGACTGAAGAAGCAGTGGCAAAAAGCATTGTAACTACTGAAAACAAAAAATTTGACAAAGACCAGACTATTATTGATTTCAGTCATATTACGAAACAAATGGTTTTAAAAACTGCAGAATCTAAGTTTTTAAGAATTGATCTGAAAACAAATGGTAATTCTATTGGCTACATTATGGGTGCAGGCGATGAAGTCCCAGAAAGCCTGACACAAATGGGTTACAAAGTCTCTATTTTGAAACCGGAAGAAATTACCCCTGAAAAATTAGACTCGTTTGATGTTGTCATGACCGGAATCAGAGCTTACAACACTGTAAATGCCCTGACAAACAAGCAGTCAATTCTTTTTGATTTTGTAAAAAATGGTAAAACCATGATTGTACAATACAATACAAATGGCAAATTAATTACAGATAAAATAGCACCTTATCCTCTTAGACTTTCAAATGATCGTGTTACGGAGGAAAATGCAAAAATTACTTTTTTAGCTCCGAGTCATCCTGTTTTAAACACTCCTAATAAAATCAGTACAAAAGATTTTGAAGGCTGGACACAGGAGCAAGGTTTATATTATCCTAACCAGTTTGATGCTGCCTTCACCCCTATTTTATCTTCGCATGATAAGGGCGAGTCCAACAAAAATGGTGCTTTATTAGTCGCTCCATATGGAAAAGGGTACTATATTTACACCGGTTTAAGTTTTTTTAGAGAATTGCCGGAAGGTGTTCCCGGTGCTTACCGATTACTTTCAAATATTATATCGTTAAAACAACCTATAGAAGCTCCTAAAACAGAATTAAAACACTAAAAAAAGCCGAAAAAATGGAAGCTAAAAAAGAAAAAAAATGGAAAAAAAGTTACACGTATGTATTAGTTGCTAATGCTATTTACATTATTATTTTTTTCTTAATCATGCAATTATACTCATAACTTATGCAGCTATTTGATTGGATCGTACTGATTGTTACTCTTTTATTTATTGTAGGATATGGATCCTGGAAAACAAAAGGAAGTAAAAATGTCGAAGATTTTATTTTAGGAAACAACGAAACACCCTGGTATACTGTAGGTCTTTCTGTAATGGCTACTCAGGCCAGTGCTATTACTTTTTTATCAACCCCAGGACAAGCATATCATGACGGAATGGGTTTTGTGCAATTTTACTTCGGGTTGCCCATTGCAATGATTGTTATTTGTTTAACTTTTATTCCGCTGTATCATAAAAACAAAGTATTCACGGCTTATGAATTTCTCGAAAAGCGATTTGATGTAAAAACACGTTCGTTAGCTGCAATTCTATTTTTAGTTCAAAGAGGTTTAGGAACCGGCTTGACTATCTATGCTCCTGCCATTATTTTATCAGCTCTTTTAGGCTGGAATTTAACAATTATGAATGTCATTATTGGTGTTTTGGTTATCATTTATACTTTTTCCGGAGGAACAAAAGCTGTAAATGTGACTCAAAAGCAGCAAATGTTCGTGATTATGTCGGGAATGTTTATTACTTTTTTCCTGATTCTGCATTATTTACCACAAGACATGACTTTTTCAAGTGCCATGCATATCGCCGGTGCCAATGACAAAATGAATATTGTAGATTTTTCTTTTGATCCTGAAGAAAGATATACTTTTTGGAGCGGAATCACAGGTGGTTTTTTCCTGATGCTTGCGTATTTTGGAACAGACCAATCGCAAGTAGGACGCTATTTATCTGGGAAATCCGTTAAAGAAAGTCAAATGGGATTAATCATGAACGGTCTTTTGAAAGTTCCTATGCAGTTCTTTATATTGCTCACAGGTGTTATGGTTTTTGTCTTTTTTCAATTCAATCCTGTTCCGTTAAATTTTAATCCAAATAATAAAATTGTCATTGAAAAATCCGCTTTTAAAGACGAATATCATGTTTTGGAATCTAAATTAAATAAACTTTCTGAAGATAAAAAAGTAATCAATCTTTTGTATATCGAGCAATTGAACCAGGATTACGACAATCCCATTCTTCGAAAAGAATTAGTTACATTATCCAACAAAGAAAAAGATCTTCGCGACCGTGCAAAAGAAATTATTTCGAAAGCTGACAGCAATAGCGAAACCAATGATAAAGATTATGTGTTTTTTCATTTCATTTTGCATTATTTACCAAAAGGACTTATTGGTTTGTTACTGGCTGTAATTATTTCGGCAGCCATGTCTTCAACAGCTTCAGGATTAAATGCATTAGCATCCACAACCGCAATTGATATTTACAAACGAAATCTCAAAGAAGAAAAATCCGAAAAGCATTATCTGAATGCAACCAAATTCTTTACACTCTTTTGGGGAATCGTTGCCATACTTTTTGCCTGTGTAGGAACTTTATTTGAGAATTTAATTCAGTTGGTCAATATAATTGGCTCTATTTTTTATGGTACAGTTCTGGGAATCTTTTTGGTTGGTTTTTATCTCCGAAGTGTTCAGGCAAAAGCAATGTTTTACAGTGCACTTATTAGCCAGTTAATCATTTTTATAATTTATTATTTTATGATATATATTTATCCAAGCGGTCAGGAAAAATTAGGTTATTTATGGCTGAATTTTATTGGTGCAATGCTAACTATCTTATTATCATTATTTATGCAGCTTGCTTTTTTTAGAAAAAACAAGTTAGAACTAAATGAATAATTATAGCTTTATTTATATTTCTGAATAAAATATATTAAGTAAATATGCTGAATTTTAATTTTACTCCATTTCCGGTAATAGAAACGGAACGTTTGATTTTAAGGAGAATTACAACCGATGATGTAAATGAAGTTTTTGAATTGCGTTCCAATCCAGAAACAATGAAATACATTCCGAGGCCTTTAGTAAAATCTATTGAAGATGGCCTCGAACATATTGCAATGATTGAAGAAAAAATTGTGTCAAATGTCGGAATCAATTGGGGAATTACTTTAAAAGGTAATTCGAAAATTCTTGGTATTATTGGATATTACAGAATGCAGCCTGAGAATTACAGAGCTGAAATTGGCTATATGCTGCATCCGGATTATCATGGTAAAGGCATAATTCCAGAAGCTGTAACGCGATTAATATCCTATGGATTTAATGATTTAAAATTACACTCAATTGAGGCCGTTATTGATCCGGAAAACTTAGCATCTGAGAGTGTTTTACAAAAATGTGGTTTTGTAAAAGAAGCTCATTTAAAAGAGTCTGATTTTTACGAAGGAAAGTTTTTAGACAAGGTAATTTACTCGTTATTAAATAAGTAAAAAAAATATTAGAATAATTCTTATTAAACGATTATTTTTTTATAATAGTTCTTTTTTTATTGCATTATATTTGCAGACTAAACAAGAAAATTTCTTGTTTAAATATTTTAAGCATGAAAAAAATATTCTTAATACTTGTTTTTACATTTTCTGTTAACTTACAAAGTCAAACCTACATAAAATTTAACGCCTTTACGGCATTAGCTCTTGTTCCAAATTTAGGAGTAGAAACCAGTATTGGAGAAAAAACGACTTTTAACTTTGACATCATGGCTTCTTTCTGGAAGTCTTTTGCGGGACAAAAACCTATGAAGTTCTATACATTTACTCCGGAAATTCGATACCATTTTAAAGAAAAATATAATGGAATCTATGCGGGATTACACACCGGATTTGATACTTTTGAAATTCAAAAATGGGGTTATTGGAATACTAATATGTATGAAACAGGAATGGGATATAGAATAGGTGCCACAATTGGTTACAATAAAAAACTCAGCGATAAATTTTTATTAGATATTTTCATTAGAGGAGGCTGGCATCAGGGCTTTTATAAAGGTCACTTTAATGACGGAACAACCGGCAGCTATGAAAACGTGAAAAATTGGAATAAAAGTGGAGAATACCTTCCTTACGGAGGAGGAGTTATGATCTCCTATAAATTAGACTAATTTTCAGAAAATTTAGACCGTGATTTCACATATAACTCCTCCACTTTTTTTCTGGCCCACTCTGTTTTTCTTAAAAAAGTTAAACTTGATTTTACGCTGGGATTTTCAGTAAAACATTTAATTTGAATTAATTCACCCAATGTATCAAAACCATAGTAATCTACAAGTTTTTCAACTATTTTTTGAAGTGTAATTCCGTGTAAAGGGTCTTTTGATTTTTGGTTTTCCATTTTACAAATTTATATCATTTCTGTAAAAACAATTGCTCTTTCATATATTTGTTGCTAAATTTGTATTCCTATGTTAAAAACAGTCAATATACTTAATAAAAGAGCCAGGTTTGATTATGAAATAATCGATACCTACACTGCCGGAATTGTTTTGGCAGGAACAGAGATAAAATCAATCCGATTAGGAAAGGCTAACATTACTGAAAGTTTTTGCGAATTCAGTAATAATGAGCTTTTTGCCATTAATACCTATATCGAAGAATATGCTTTTGGAAATCAATTTAACCATAAATCTAGAAGTGAGAGAAAATTGCTGCTGAACAGAAAAGAATTAAAAAATCTTCAGAAGAGTGTTCAGGCAAAAGGACTAACTATAGTTCCACTGAAATTGTTTACGAATGAAAAAGGAATGGCGAAACTTCAAATTGGACTCTGCAAAGGAAAGAAAAATTATGACAAACGTGAATCTCTAAAAGAGCAAGATACTAAACGCGATTTGGATCGAATCAAAAAAGCTTTCAATTAATAATAAAAATTAATGTAAGAACCTGCTTTTTCATATTTTATGACTAAATTTACTACAATAACAATTTAATTCGTAAAATATGAAAAATTACTTATTTCTATTTATTGTTTTTTTATTTGTAGGCTGTGGCAGCAATACTTCAATTGTAAGCAGCTGGCGAGACCCTCAACTTACAGTAGCTCAGGAAAATTTTAAAAAAGTTCTTGTTGTTGCTCTAGTAAAAGATGAAGCATCAAGAAGAACTGCTGAAAATAGAATTGCTGCAAGTAATCCTATATTCAAAACTTCTTATCAATACCTTAGTGGTACAAATTTACAACTTACCCAAGAGCAAAGACTGAAAATTTTAAATGACGAAAATTTCGATGGTGTTGTAACAATGCGTTTGGTTAGTAAAGAAAAAGAAACCAATTATGTACCCGGAACTAATACAGGAATGTATTATGGAGGAATGGGCGGTATGTATGGAGGAATGTATGGCTATGGTTTTGGAAACTGGTATGGAATGTATTCACCAAATTTTTATGATCCGGGATATTACCAGGAAACAACATCTTATATGGTAGAAACTAATGTTTTCTCCTTGAAAGAAAATAAATTGATTTGGACTGGAACTACAAAATCTGATTATGTTACAGATATAGGACAAACTGTTGATGCTATCATGCAGGCTGTAGTTAAAGAAATGAGAAAAAACGGCACCTTGCCTCCAAAATAAAGAACATGTAAGAAGCAATATTTTTTTTTAGTATTGCTTTTTTATTTGAAAAAAAAATGACAAAATACGTCAAGACAATTAAGTGTTTAAAAATGAAATCACTTCTTAAAACCGGAAGAGAACAAAAAGGATTAAAAACTCGTGAAGTAGCACAGATTTTAAGTATTGATCAGGCTTTAATCAGTAAATTTGAAAGCGGTCTTCGAACACCTACTAAAGAACAAGTTTCGAAATTAGCAGAACTTTTAGAAATCGATTATGAAACCTTAATGATTGCCTGGTTAAAAGAAAAAATTTTATATGAAATCGAAAACGAAGAATTTGCATTGCAAGCACTTACGGCAGCTGAGGAGGAACTTAAATATAAAAAATCGGTTTCTAAAATAAAACTATCCGTTGCCTTAGAAAAGTTACTAAAAGAAATTGATGTTCTAAAAGCTAAATTAGAAACCTTCTCGCAAACTGATTTGCATAAAATCAAAAAGACTTTTGAAGTGGAATATACTTTTGAAAGCAATCGAATGGAAGGAAATACCCTGACTCTTCAAGAAGCAAAAATGGTTATAAATGAAGGTTTAACAATTTCTGGCAAAACCATGCGGGAACATCTAGAGATGATTAATCATCAGGAAGCAATTCGTTTTTTAAAAGATTTACAGCAAAAAAATAATTCTTTCAATGAAAAAGATTTATTGTCAATACATAATTTGATTCTTAGAGGAATAAATCCGGAAGTTGCAGGTCATTACAGAAAATCACTAATAACGAACGATAGAGGTCTCACTCCTTCTGAACCAGTGATGATTTCTAAAGAAATAGAAGAATATTTTTTTTGGTACGAAATCAATAAAAACAGACTCCATCCTATAATTTTAGCGGCAGAAATGCATATACGTCTTTTAAAAATTCATCCTTTTATGGATGGCAACGGAAAAACTTCACGATTGGTAATGAATCTAATTTTATTACAGAAAGGATATTTAATAGCAAACATAAAAGGAGATATCGAAAATAAAACGTATTATTCTCAATTGCTGGATAATACTCTAAGCCAAAACAACACAGAAAACTTTATACTATTCATTGCTCAGATCGAAAAAGAACACTTAGAGAAATACTGTAGCATAATTGGAAGCTAAAATCATTTATCAAGACTTAAAAAAGCTTTTCCAAGATTATCAATAATGTCAGATGCTAAAAAAGATTGATAACCGGTTTGAGGCAATGCAATATCTGCCGTCAATCCGTGAAGGAAAACTCCCAACTGTGCTGCCTGACACGGTTCATAATGCTGTGCCAACAAACTCGTAATAATTCCGGTTAGCACATCGCCGCTTCCTGCGGTTGCCAAAGCAGCATTTCCGGTTGTATTTTGGTAAACAGTTGTTTGATTGATTATAAAAGTTGGTGCGCCTTTCATCACGATAATAACTTTGTATTGTTCTGAAAAAGCAATCGTCTTTTGAAATTTTTGAGATTCTGAATTCCATTTGCCAATCAAGCGTTCAAGTTCTTTTGGGTGTGGTGTCAGGATTGTTTTTTCTGGAACTAATCCCAGCCATGATTGGTTTTCGGATACTATATTCAAAGCGTCGGCGTCAAGAACTAAAGGCGATTTATTGATTCTTAAAAATTCAAATAAAGCCTTTTGTGTACCCAACTCCTTCCCTATTCCCGGGCCAATTGCGATTGCTTGGACAGCTAATGGAAGATTGATATGTGTAATAAAGTTTGTATTTTCATCAGTAAATACCATAACTTCGGGAATAGTTATTTGAAGAATTTGATAACCGCATTTTGGTGTAAAAACAGTTACAAGTCCGCAACCCGATTTTAAACAGGATTTTGAAGCTAAAACGGCTGCTCCTATTTTGCCATAACTTCCGGCAATAATTAGGGCGTGACCCTGAAGTCCTTTGTGCGTAATAGGATTTACAGTTTTATAGAATTTTAAAATTTCTTCTTTCGTGATTAAAAACGGGGCCCTCATAAAAATGATTTAACGAATTAAAGTTACATAAAATCAGATAAAAAGAATATTCTTTTACCCGTAAATTCCTAGTTCTGATAGCAGAGATCTTCTTTTTGTTTTTTCTTTAAAATAAATATATATAGCGGATAGCAGGAAATAGCTCCTAATCATTGCGAATTTTATAATTTAGTATACCTAATTTAGATATTTTTTAAATAAATTTGCGATTCAATTTTATAAAATAATACAATGAAAAATACTGCGCTTACGCACATACATGAAGGTTTAGGAGCAAAAATGCTTCCTTTTGCAGGTTACAATATGCCAATTACGTACGAAGGTGTAAATGCTGAACACGAAACAGTTCGTAACAGTGTGGGCGTTTTTGACGTTTCACATATGGGTGAATTTTTATTGACGGGTCCGAATGCTTTGGCTTTGATTCAGAAAGTAACTTCAAATGATGCTTCAACACTAACTATTGGAAAAGCGCAATATTCTTGTCTGCCAAATAATGATGGTGGAATTGTAGATGATTTGATTGTTTATAAAATGAAAGAAGAGCAATATTTGTTAGTTGTAAATGCTTCAAATATTGAGAAAGATTGGAACTGGATTACTTCGCACAATGATTTGGGTGTTGAGATGAAAAATCTTTCAGACGAGTATTCTTTATTAGCAATTCAGGGACCAAAAGCGGTTGAAGCAATGCAATCCTTATCTTCTATAGATTTATCAGTGATTCCTTACTACCATTTTGAAGTGGCTGATTTTGCAGGAATCGAACATGTAATTATCTCTGCAACTGGTTATACAGGTTCTGGAGGATTTGAAATTTATTGCAAAAACAGTGAAGCAGAACAGGTTTGGAACAAAGTTTTTGAAGCCGGAGCTGCATTCGGAATTAAACCAATTGGTTTGGCTGCCCGTGATACTTTGCGTTTAGAAATGGGGTTTTGTTTGTACGGAAATGACATTAATGACACAACATCTCCGATTGAAGCAGGTTTGGGATGGATTACAAAATTCAATAAGGAGTTTACAAATTCTGAAAAACTTAAAAAACAAAAAGAAGAAGGTATTTCAAAAAAATTAGTGGCTTTTGAAATGCAGGAACGCGCAGTACCAAGACATGATTACGAAATTGTAGACGGTTCCGGTAAAGTGATTGGAATTGTAACATCCGGAACAATGTCTCCTTCTATGAATAAAGGAATTGGTTTAGGTTATGTTACAGTTGATAACAGTGCCATAGACAGCGAAATTTTTATCAGAATCAGAAAAAATGATGTTGCGGCAAAAGTGGTAAAATTACCTTTTTACAAGAAATAAATTCAAAATTAGAATATTTAAAAAATGCATTACTTAAATTGTAATGCATTTTTTTTATTATCAAAAAAGTAATTTAGATGTAAGAATATTTAGAAAAAATATAAGTATTAATGAAAAATTAAGCGTAAATTTAATCTAAGATTCCTGAAATATGAAAAAAGTATTATTGGCATTTCTGTTAATGACGAACATTCTATTTTCTCAAAATAGTGATAAGACGTGCGAAATACTTATCAAAATAAATACCCTGATTCAAAGTGAACACATTAGACCAAAACCGGTAGATGATAGTTTGTCTGTCTATGTTTTTGATAATCTTATGGATGAGTTAGATCCTTCCAGAAATATTTTTTTTAAATCAGAGTATGACGAGATGTCTAAAAATTATCGCTTAAACTTAGATGATCTGATATTAAAAGGAGATTGTAGTTTTTTATCTGATATTAAAACTAAATATATAAATGGACTTTTACGAACTAAAGCGGTTTTAGAGAAAATTCAAGTCGGACCAATTCATTACAATACAAAAGATACTATTCGGTTTTATAAAAAGGCATTTACATTCTATCTTAAAAAAGAAGATTTAGAAAAAGTGTGGCTTAAAAAGATCCGATATCAAATTTTAGATGATATTGCTGAAACAAGCAATAATCTGGACTCTCTTAAATTAAATTTTAAATCTATTGAATTACAATCACGAGCTATTATTTTATCAAATGAAATATGTAGAATCAATACACTGTTAGAAAGAAAAGATACACAACAGGAAAATCTTTATAACTTCTTTTGCACCTATTTTGATCCACACACAGCTTATTTTAGTGATGATTCAAAATCCAGTTTTGTAGCCTCATTATCAAAAGAACATTTTTCTTTAGGCGTAAGTCTAAAATTAAATGAAAAAAATGAAATTATTATTGAGGAATTAGACCCTAATGGTCCTGCTTTCCAAACGGGACAGATAAAAAAGGGAGATCAAATTGTTTCCATTTCAAATCAAAAAGAAACTCTACAAGTTTCATGCGCCTCATTAGAATCCGTCTCAACGATGATTTTATCAGAGTCAAATAAAAAGATTACACTGACTTTAAAACGAAATTCCGGTAAAAATTTTGAGGTCTATATCGAAAAGCAAATAATGAAAGACGAAGATAATTCTGTTTACAGTTTCATTATAGGCAGGGATATTAAAATTGGTTATATCAAAATTCCAAGCTTTTATGCTGATCTCGATGAAAAAGACCGAAAAGGTTGTGCCGATGATGTTGCCAGAGAAGTTATGAAACTTGAAAGAGACAATATTAAAGGCCTTGTAATCGACCTAATCAATAATGGGGGTGGTTCTATGGAAGAGGCTATCAGACTGTCGGGTATGTTTGTTGATTACGGACCTCTTTCTATAGTCCAAGACAATAAACAAGACAGATCTATAATAAATGATCCATATAGAGGTTTGATTTATAAAGGACCAATTGTAGTTCTAATAAATAGTAATACGGCTTCTGCCAGCGAATTCTTTGCATCAATTTTGCAAGATTACAACCGTGCCATATTATTAGGCAGCAGTACATTAGGAAAAGCCACCATGCAAACCATTATCCCGCTTGACGAAAATACAACGACCGATTTTTTAAAAATCAGCATTAATAAATTTTACAGGGTCACAGGAAAAAGTCATCAAAATATAGGTGTCAAACCAGATGTTATCCTACCTGAATTTTATGAAAATGTTTACCAAAAAGAAAGCAATTTTCCAACTGCAATTCAAAATGACAGTATTATCACTTTATTAAAATACAAACCGTATATTAAGAGAAGTCTAATTGATAAAATTGCAAAAAATAGTTCTGTGAGACTGGCAGATAATTACTATTTCAAACAGATTAAAGAAATCAATTCAAAAATTGACGAAATGATCAATGTTCCAAAGGCTGAAGTCCCAATGACTTTAAAAGCAATTTTTGAACAAAAAATCAATAGAAATAAACTATGGACAGAAATCAATACCTTTAATGATCAGAACAATCCTTTAGATGTCTATAATTCAACTGTTAATCAATTTTTACTTGGCGTTTATCCAGCTGAGAAAACAATCAATCAATATCAAATTGATAATCTCAAAACTAATCCTTACTTAAACGAGGCCGTACATATTATTAATGAATTTAATACTTCCAAATAAAAGCCAATTTCAACGAAATTTAAAATTAGAACTTCAAACCGAAGTTTTATTAATTTGATTCTGAAGCATGAACATTGGAAATTCGGAACCAAAACAAAGCAATTAGTTCTTTTGCTTTCATTCGAAAAAGAAAGCTATAATATAACTTAGATTAAAGGAATTCAATATTTTCATCATGCTAAAAACATAAATTAAAAAAGAATAGAATTTGATTTTGCAAAAATAAGGAATAACCGTATTTTTGCATCTCAAATAAAAAATCAGTAATGGGAAGAGCGTTCGAATTTAGAAAAGGAAGAAAAATGAAACGTTGGTCAGCAATGGCCAAAACATTTACCCGAATTGGTAAAGATATCGTTATGGCTGTTAAGGAAGGTGGTCCAAATCCGGATGCCAATTCCAGATTAAGAGCTGTGATACAAAACGCAAAAGCGGCCAACATGCCTAAGGACAATGTAGAGCGCGCTATAAAAAATGCAAGCAATAAAGACACGGCCAACTATAAAGAAATTTTGTTCGAAGGATATGCTCCGCACGGAATTGCTATTCTAATTGAAACTGCATCTGACAATAATAATAGAACCGTAGCCAATATCCGCAGTTATTTCAACAAATGCAACGGAACAATGGGTACACAGGGTTCTGTTGAATTTATGTTTGATCATACCTGTAATTTCCGAATTGCGAAAGGTGAAATTGATGCCGAAGAATTAGAATTAGAATTAATTGATTTTGGTGCCGAAGAAGTTTTTGAAGATGAAGACGGAATCTTAATCTATGCTCCCTTTGGAAGCTTTGGGGCTCTGCAGAAAGAATTAGAAAACAGAGGTTTGGAAATTTTATCTTCTGGTTTTGAACGTATTCCGCAAATTACAAAAGAACTTACTGAAGCTCAAATTGCTGACGTTGAAAAACTAATCGAAAAAATTGAAGAAGACGATGACGTAATGAACGTTTATCACACGATGAAAGAAGAGTAATCTTTTCTCTATAAATATTAAAAAGCTCTGGAAATTCAGAGCTTTTTGTTTATAATGAATTTAAACAAATTCAGAAATAATTACTTATGCCATTAACTATTATATTTGCAATCCCAAATTAAAATAATTTTATGAAAAATTCTAAATACCTTAAAATTACCGTAATCATCATGGTATTATTGTTTCTAATCACCAGTATGTTAGGTTGTACTGTTCACAACTCACACTCACATTCACACTCACATCATAAATCAAAAAAAATGCCTCCAGGTCAGGCTAAAAAGATATCAGGAAACAAAAGTGCAAAATCACATGCTCCTGGCCACAACAAAAGATAATTACTTAAAGCCTTTTAGAATTTCTAAAAGGCTTTTTAATTTAACGCAATATAAAGCTGTTTGTGTAGGAACTATCCGGGAACATCATAAAAAAAACATAATTCTTAGACTGTAAATCGTAAATCATAACTACCTTTGCCCTGTCAAAAAATTCATGCTATGAACATACAACATATTCCAAAAATTAAGCATACTGAAAGTGGGAACTTCTTTTTGTTGTCGGGACCTTGCGCTATAGAAGGAGAAGAAATGGCTCTCAGAATTGCCGAAAAATTAGTTGGTATTACCGACAGACTTCAGATTCCTTATGTTTTTAAAGGATCATTTAAAAAAGCTAATCGTTCCAGAATTGATAGCTTCTCTGGAATTGGTGACGAAAAAGCATTAAAAATTTTACGAAAGGTTTCTGAAACTTTTCATGTTCCAACGGTAACAGATGTTCATACGAATGAAGATGCTGATTTGGCTGCACAATATGTAGATGTTTTGCAGATTCCTGCTTTTTTAGTTCGTCAGACAGATCTTGTTGTAGCTGCAGCAAACACAGGAAAAGTAGTAAATCTGAAAAAGGGACAATTTATGAGTCCGGAAAGCATGAAACATGCTGTACAAAAGGTATTAGATTGCAATAATGAGAATGTTATGGTTACAGATCGTGGTACTATGTTTGGTTATCAGGACATGATTGTAGATTATAGAGGAATCCCTACTATGCAGCAATATGCCACAACGGTTTTAGATGTCACACACTCTTTACAACAACCCAATCAAACTGCCGGGGTTACAGGCGGAAGACCTGATATGATAGAGACCGTTGCCAAAGCGGGTATTGCTGTGGGTGTTGACGGTATTTTTATCGAAACTCATTTTGACCCTGCTAATGCTAAAAGTGATGGTGCTAACATGCTTCATTTAGACTATTTTGAAGGGTTAATGACCAAATTGGTTGCTATCAGAAAAACAGTAAATTCATTCTAATTTTTTACATTTTAATAATTGAAAAATAAATTTTTATTCTTGCCTTTTTTCTTAATGTGTTTTGCTGTAAACATGTTTGCCCAGGAAGAAGTAGCAATACAAGACAAATATACAGCACATAATAAAGGGAAGTTCTTTGTTTCATGGGGAGGTAATAGAGAAAGCTACTCAAAATCTGACGTAACCTTTAGAGGAAAAGATTATGAATTCACTGTTCATGACATGTCTGCACATGATAAACCAAAAGGCTGGCATGTTGACTATGTCAATCCTGCGAGAATGACTATTCCCCAAACAAATTTCAGATTGGGATATTTTTTTAGTGATCATTACAGTGTTACTATCGGAGTTGACCATATGAAATATGTGATGACTCAGGATCAAACTGCCAATGTTACAGGTTATATTGATGGTCCTGTTCATAATGGAGTTTACAATAATAGGCCTGTAGATTTTACAGATGAAACATTCTTAACTTACGAGCATACAGATGGTTTAAATTATGTAAACACAGAAGTTTCAAGATTTGATGATGTTTCAAAAATATTCAGACTGCCAAATACTGATAAAGTTCAAATTAATCTAACCGAAGGTTTAGGTGCTGGAGTTTTATATCCTAAAACCAATACAATGCTTTTAGGAAAAGAACGGCATGATGATTTTCATGTTTCAGGATATGGAGTGTCAGCAAAAGCTGGAATTAACATTACCTTTTTCAAACATTTTTATATTCAGGGAGAATTAAAAGGAGGTTATATTAATATGCAGGATATCAAAACCACGACTAGTAATGATGACAGCGCATTTCAGGACTTTTTCTTCTTTCAAAGAATTATTGAATTTGGTGGAATTTTTAGAATCTAAAATTGTTGACAAAATATAGAAAGCAGAATCTAATATAAAATTTAGTTTCTGCTTTTTTTGTTTTAGACTTCGCTGAACATTCTTAATAAATTAGTAACTGTATTCCAGTTTCTGATTGTAGCCGTTACATTTAGTTTTTTCTCAATATATTTTTGATCAAATCTGGTCTTTCCTGCACCAACAGAATATTTGATAAAAATCCTGTTGCCATCAATACTCGCTTCATCAGGTTTAAACTGACTTATTTTTAAATCATTTATGTTTTCACTTTTTAGAGTAATTGAAACAAATGCAACGTATAACTTTTTAGTATCAACCTCTTTTCCTTTCAAATAAGGATTATTTTTAAAACACAACTCAAGATCTTCTTTCGTGATAACAATAGTAGGAACTTCATGTCCAAATACTTTAAAAATTTCCTGCTTGATCATAAATCCTACTTTCGAAGCACTTTCTTCTTCTGTATCTACAAAAACATTTCCTGATTGCAGATAAGTTCGTACGTTTTGAAAACCAATATTCTCTAACATTGTTTTCAAAGCTTCCATTTTCATCATATTGTGTCCAGAAACATTAATACCTCGTAAAAGCGCTAAGTGTGTAACCATTGTAATTTGTTTAGAATTTAAAGGTATTAATTTCGATAATTTATCCTTTTAATTATCAAAAAAGATATCAGTAAATTATTTGAATGAACCAGGATTCTTAATATACTTCTTTTTATCTGAACGTGAAAACTCTTGCGTAAAAAAATTTTCATTAAAGAATGAAGTGTACTCTTTTCCTGATTCAATTTTGACTGTTCCATCTGTAGTCACAAAATTTGGTATTATAAAAGCATATCTACTTTTGTAATTTTTTAATGTTTGTTTACTATTAAAATTTTTATCGAATAAATAACTAATAGAAAAATCAAGTCGATAATCACTTTTACTATACATTTCAATAATACCCAATTTTGTTTGAGGATAAACTTCCTGTCCTAGTTTTACTAAGATTCCATTCTTTTTAAGTCCTTTGTAAGTTGCAATCGTTCCATCTGCATGTTCAACAATAATCAAATTTCTTTTACTAGTATATTGAATATCAAGAGAATCATTCTGATAAGAATTTATTATTTTAACAACAATCCCTTTTCTCATACTGCAAATAGTATCAGCATTTTTTGATTTTAAGATATAAGATTTCCAGTTTAAGGGTTTTTCAGCTTCAAAAAACTTTTCTGAAACATTATTAGCTTCAACAATTTTATATTTTTTTCCACTTTTAAAAGGAAGAATATATTGAAATGAACTGTCAATTTTTGGGTTCAACGAGCCCATGATGTAATAATAGCGCATTGAATAATTGATACCCTTACTTTTATCCAACGGTCTTAACTTAACCAAAAAACCATTATAAGCATAAATTGTTGTTTTTAATTCCGTCACATCACAATTCGTGACATTAGAAAATTCTAAACCAAGATAATAGCTTCCTGGAATCTTTTTTTCATAATATAAATCAATAGTTTTATCTTCATTTCTTTTGGAAGTAACGGTAATATTTTTATCCTGAGCAATTAAAACATTTTTAATTCCAAAAAAACATAAAAGTAAAAAGGTATAAAAAATTGATTTTTTCATTTTAAAATTATTATTTAGTTAATGTTCATTCGTAATTTAAAGACTACAAGTTTAATCAATTTTATCTTACTATTTTTTTTACTTATAAATTAGTTTGAAAAAAACTTGATTTCCAATTTTACAAACAAAAAACTATCTTCGTACTATGCAACAAAATCTCTTACAAACCCCTATCGAATACCTAAAAGGCGTTGGTCCAAGTCGTGGTCAGTTGCTTCGTAAGGAATTGGGTATTCATAAATATGGAGACTTAGTTAATTTTTTTCCAAACAGGTATATTGACAGGACACGCTATTATAAAATAAATGAGCTTCAAAATACGGGTTCAGAAGTTCAGATTATTGGTAAAATTATCAATATCAAAACAGTTGAATTTGCTAAAAACAAAAAACGTCTTGTTGCGACATTTGTCGATGATACAGGGCAAATCGAATTAAATTGGTTTCAGGGACACAAGTGGATTCGGGAGAGTTTAAAATTAAATGAAGTCTGCGTGATTTTCGGAAAATGTTCTTTGTACGGAAGTCAGTTTAGTATGGCACATCCCGAAATTGAACTTTTAAGCGAACATGAAAAAAGCCTTCGATCAGCAATGCAGCCGGTTTATCCTTCAACAGAAACCCTAACAAATCGCGGAATCTCAAATCGTACAATAAATAAGTTGATGGAACAGCTTTTCATCGAAACACAAGCTTTGTTTACGGAAACTTTTCCTTCTTACTTAATTGAAGAATTGAAGTTAATTTCAAAAAAAGCAGCTTTATTCAACATACATTTTCCTAAAAGCGCTGATGCTTTGGCAAAAGCCCAATTCCGATTAAAATTTGAGGAATTATTCTTTATCCAATTGCAATTAATTACCAAAAACCTAATTCGGAAACACAAAATTAAAGGACATCCTTTTAATAATGTAGGCGAATATTTTAATGAATTTTATAAGAATCATCTACCTTTTCAACTCACGAATGCACAAAAAAGAGTGGTTAAAGAAATTCGTTCAGATATGGGAAGTAATGCCCAAATGAACCGATTGCTACAGGGAGATGTAGGTTCCGGAAAAACAATTGTGGCTTTTATGAGTATGCTTTTGTCGCTAGACAATGGTTTTCAGGCTTGTTTAATGGCTCCTACTGAAATTCTTGCCAATCAGCATTTTATTGGTTTATCAGAATTGGCTGCAACGTTAAACATCAACATAAAAATACTTACGGGTTCAACTAAAACTGCAGCCAGAAAAATTATTCACGAAGAACTTGAAAATGGATCTTTACATATTTTAATTGGAACGCATGCGCTGTTGGAAGACAAAGTAAAATTTCAAAATTTAGGATTGGCTGTTATTGATGAACAGCATCGCTTTGGTGTTGAACAGCGATCAAAATTATGGAAGAAAAATGTAATTCCGCCACATGTTTTGGTTATGACCGCTACTCCAATTCCAAGAACTTTAGCAATGAGCTTATATGGTGATCTCGATATTTCGGTAATTGACGAATTGCCACCTGGCAGAAAACCAATTCAGACTGTTCATCGATTTGACAGTAATCGATTAAAAGTCTGGAAATTTCTTCGTGATGAAATTGCTCTTGGAAGACAAATTTATATCGTTTATCCGTTGATTCAGGAATCAGAAAAAATGGATTTCAAGGATTTGATGGATGGTTACGAAAGTATTTCCCGAGATTTTCCACTGCCTCAATATTCAATTTCGATTTTGCACGGAAAAATGAAACCAGCAGATAAAGATGCCGAAATGAAACGTTTTTCAGAAGGCAAAACTAATATTATGGTGGCTACAACGGTTATTGAAGTTGGTGTGAATGTTCCAAATGCCAGTGTAATGATTATTGAGAGTGCAGAACGTTTTGGCTTATCACAGCTACATCAATTACGTGGTCGAGTTGGCCGTGGAGCTGAACAGAGTTATTGTATTTTGATGACAAGCCATAAATTAAGTTCTGACAGCAAAACACGGATGGAAACAATGGTTCATACTAATGACGGATTTGAAATTGCAGAAGTTGACCTTAAGCTGCGAGGTCCTGGTGATTTGATGGGAACTCAGCAAAGCGGTGTACTAAACCTTCAGATTGCAGATATTGTTAGGGATCGTGATATTTTAGCTTTAGCGAGAAACTATGCCCTGAAAGTTTTAAAAGAAGATCCTCCACTCCAAAAACCTGAACATACTATCTTAAAAGCTATTTTCATCGAATTGACGAAGAAAAAAAACATCTGGAATTATATTAGTTAGTGTTTTTAAATCAAAAACAACTTTTATAAGGTTCTATTCTGCTTTCTATTCTTACCTTTGCAAAAAAATTATTTATGTCAACTATATATTTAGGATATCATTTTACGATTGAGCCCAAAGAACTGGGATCAGAAATATTAATTGCCGAATTAGGCGAAAAAGCTTTCGAGAGTTTTACTGAAACTGAAAAGGGAATTTCAGCTTTTGTAAAGAAAGATTTATGGGATGAAAATATCTTAGCTGACATTTATATTTTACAATCAGAAGAGTTTAAAATCGAATATAAAGTTGAAGAAATCGATCAGGTAAACTGGAATGAGGAATGGGAAAAGAATTTTGAGGCCATTGATGTTGATGGAAAATGTCATGTTCGTGCTCCTTTTCATCCAAAAACTGAGGCTGAATTTGATATCGTAATAGAACCAAAGATGAGTTTTGGGACGGGTCATCATGAAACAACACATATGATGATTCAGCATTTATTAGAAATTGATGTTGAAGGTTTAAAAACGTTGGATATGGGTTGCGGAACAGCTATTTTAGCTATTCTGGCTGAAATGAAAGGTGCTCAGCCTATTGATGCAATTGATATTGATAATTGGTGCTATTTGAACTCTATAGAAAATGCAGAGCGCAATAATTGTAAACATATTACCGTTTACGAAGGAGATGCAGCCTTATTGTCTGACAAAAAATATGATTTGATTATTGCAAATATTAATCGAAATATTTTATTAAACGATATGCAAAGTTATGTAGATTGTTTAAACCCAAAAGGAGTTATTCTTTTTAGTGGTTTCTATGAGGAAGACATTCCATTTATAGATGCTTCCTGTGTGGATAAAGGATTAAAATATGTTAAAAAGTTTCAAAGAAACAACTGGGTCTCATTAAAATACGTAAATTAGATACTAGCAATTACAACAGTACAAAAACCTAAAAAAAATGAGTACTAAAGAGAAAGTAAGAGAAAAAGTTCGCGAAAAGGAAGCCGTAGGTTTCAATAACGAAATTATCGTTTATAATGATGATGTAAACACTTTTGACCATGTAATCAATACTTTAATGCGTGTCTGCAGCCATACAGCTGAGCAAGCTGAACAATGTTCCTTAATTGTACATTATAATGGAAAATGCACCGTAAAAACCGGTCCGATTGATAAGTTAAAACCTCAATGTATACAACTTTTGGAAGCTGGTCTTAGTGCTGAAATTGTGTAAACCCAAATTTAAAAAAACATTCTACTATATTCTGTATTGCATATAGTAGAATGTTTTTTTAGTTTTATTAGTGTCATGATATCTGCCAATAATATTTCTACATTTGAATTTAAAAAAGAAGTAAAACTTATTTATGTTTATCTTAAAATTAATTTCAATTTGTAAATTCCCAGACAAAAAATCTTTTACATTTGTATTAAAAATAATGACAAGCCCATGAAAAAAACAACCTTTATTATTGTTTTATTAATTGTTGTAACTTCTTGTGTAAGTACAAAATCGACTTTAAAAAATGTTGATGACAATGCTCCTGATTTAACTCTGACTAAAAACAATACATTTGTTATCACTCTCTTCAGTAAAGATAAGAAATATGGTTACGATCCTGACTATCCTATCAATATTTTCTACAGAAATACAAAAGATGAGGCTCTGAATGAAACTCGTTTTTTAAATGCTTTAGCAGGTCCAAATGGCGAAAAAATAACATATACAAGATTAGAAACCTGTTGTCCATTTCCAACCAAACGAAGCGATATGGGAGCTGGATTTTTAAATGTATACGAATTAAAGTGGGAAGGACAGAAAAAACCAATTAAGCTTTATCTGAATATTTATGAAAAAGGTATTTTAATGGTCCCAATGGGGTTAAACCTGAAAAAATAATAAATTCAAAACTCTTTTTTTAAGTCTTATTTGATTTAAGTTACAT
This sequence comes from Flavobacterium sp. W22_SRS_FK3, assembly GCF_052113665.1. Lineage (NCBI taxonomy): Bacteria > Pseudomonadati > Bacteroidota > Flavobacteriia > Flavobacteriales > Flavobacteriaceae > Flavobacterium > Flavobacterium sp. W22_SRS_FK3. The sequence goes on from NZ_JBGQOF010000002.1 coordinate 308,317, forward strand.
AAAAAAAGCGTCTTAAGTGAAATTAAGACGCTTTTTTCGTTTTTTATAATTTATTATGAAATTCTTTCATTCATAATATCTTCAACAACTTCAGGATTTAATAATGTAGAAGTATCTCCAAAATTAGAAAAATCTCCTTCAGCTATTTTACGTAAAATTCTACGCATGATTTTACCTGAACGGGTTTTTGGCAATCCTGATACAAACTGAATTTTATCCAATTTAGCAATTGGGCCAATATGGTCTGCAATATATTGATTAATTTCTTTGGTTAAATTCTCTTTATTACGAATCTCACCTGTTTCTTTCAAAATTACAAATCCATATAATGCATTCCCTTTAATTTCATGTGGAAAACCTACAATTGCTGATTCTGCAACAGCCTGATGCTCGTTAATAGCATCTTCTATCGGTGCTGTTCCTAAATTATGTCCGGAAACAATTACAACATCATCTACCCTGCCTGTAATTCTGTAATATCCAACTTCATCCCTTAATGCACCATCCCCTGTGAAAAATTTACCAGGAAAATCTGAAAAATATGTCTTTTTATAGCGTTCATGATCTCCCCATATTGTTCTGGCAATTCCAGGCCATGGAAATTTGATACACAAACTGCCTACCACCTGATTCCCTTCAATTTCATTGCGTTTTTCATCCATCAAAACAGGCTGGATTCCAGGTAATGGCAAAGTTGCATAAGTTGGTTTTGTTGGTGTTACAAAAGCAATCGGCGAAATCATAATCCCTCCTGTTTCTGTTTGCCACCATGTATCCACAACCGGACATCTTTTATCACCAACATGATCATTAAACCAGTGCCATGCTTCTTCATTTATGGGTTCCCCAACAGAACCAATAACCTTTAGCGATTTTAAAGGATACTTTTGAATATAGTCAAGACTTTCTTTAGCTAAAGAACGAATTGCAGTTGGAGCAGTATAAAATTGCGTGATTTTATGTTTTTCAATAATATCCCAGAAACGGCTAAAATCAGGGTAAGATGGAACTCCTTCAAAAATTACTGTTGTTCCTCCATTCAATAATGGTCCATATAAAATATACGAATGTCCGGTAATCCAGCCAATATCTGCTGTACACCAGAAAATATCATTTTCATCATGGCTAAATACGTTTTTAAAAGTATAAGCTGTATAAACCATGTATCCTGCTGTAGTATGCACCATACCTTTTGGCTTACCTGTAGATCCTGAAGTATATAAAATAAACAAAGGATCTTCAGCATCCATAATTTCTGCTACATTATATTCAAGAGCAGCATCTACTAACGGCTGCAACCAAATATCGCGTCCTTCCTGCATTTTTACATCGGTTTCAGTTCTCTTTACAACTAAAACTTTCGAAACCGATGGACAGCTTTCTAAAGCTTCATCAACAATTCCTTTGAGATCAATTATTTTGTTCCCTCTGTAACCACCATCAGAAGTAATAACCATTTTACATTCGCAGTCATTAATTCTTGCAGAAACCGCTGAAGCTGAAAATCCGGCAAAAATAACCGAATGTATAGCACCAATTCTGGCACAAGCCAAAACTGTTACAGCAAGCTCCGGAATCATTGGCAAATAAATACAAACTCTATCTCCTTTACTAACTCCTTGCTCACGCAAGACATTTGCCATTTTAGAAACTCTTTCATATAATTCATTATATGTAATATGTACTGCATCTTCAGAAGGATTATTCGGTTCAAAAATAATAGCCGTCTTTTCTCCTCTTTTGCTTAAATGTCTGTCGATACAATTCTTTGTAATATTAACTTTAGCTTCTGTAAACCATTTTACTTCGGCATCAGCCATGTTGAAATCAACAACTTTTTCCCATTGCTGGTACCAAGTAAAATTTTCTTCTGCTATCTTACCCCAAAATTTTCTTGGCTCTCTTATTGACTTATTGTAATGTTTAAAATATTGTTCTAAATTTTCAATTTTATAATAACTCATAGTTGTTGTAATTTTTTTATAAATGTATTAAATAACAATGTATTCTTAAAATTATTTAATCTATAAATTTTATCAAAAAAAAACAAACTTTAAAAAAAATACATCGTTTTAATGTATTTAATATAAAAATTAAAGTTTAATCAAAATTAAGTCATATTAAAAGAGGCATGATATCTAAATATCATGCCTCTTTAATTTTAACAATTTCAATAACAATTAATTTTTTAATCCTGCCCAATATTCTTTTCATTTTGAAAATAGCCGCAACATTATTAATTATAGCAGAGATTTCTACAAGTATATAAATTAAAATATACTAATAAACTTAGGGATTACTTCACTTAACCCATTATAGATTGAAGTTAAGTGAATGTAATATGCGCTATATCTGTTATTATCTTAATAAGTGCTTACTAATTCAAAATATTACATAAAACAAAGATACAGTGCAAAATCCCAACACACATAAAGTGTGTAAATCTTAAATAATATTATCCAATTTTTTTCATTGCTGTCATAGATTCTCTTAACCAAGCTCCTACTTCTTCGATAGGATGTTGACGAATTTCTTTGTTTACAGCAATTAAAACTGCATTATCTACTCCATTTGAAGTTGAGAATGGTTTTCCTATTACGTTTGTTTCAACCGTTTTCATGAATTCAGTTAACAATGGCTTACAAGCATGATCGAATAAATAACATCCATACTCTGCTGTATCCGAAATAACACGGTTCATTTCGAATAATTTTTTTCTTGCAATTGTATTAGCAATCAAAGGTAATTCGTGTAATGATTCATAATAAGCCGATTCTTCAATGATTCCGGCCTCAGTCATGGTTTCAAAAGCCAATTCAACACCTGCTTTTACCATTGCAATCATTAATACTCCATTGTCAAAATATTCCTGTTCTGAAATAGGTGCTTCTTGTGGAGCTGTTTTCTCAAAGTTAGTTTCTCCTGTAGCTGCTCTCCAGGTCAATAAATTTTTATCGTCATTAGCCCAGTCAATCATCATAGTTCTGGAGAACTCTCCAGAAATAATATCATCCTGGTGTTTCTGGAATAATGGACGCATGATATCTTTTAATTCTTCAGCAATTTCATAAGCTTCAATTTTTGCAGGATTTGAAAGACGGTCCATCATGTTTGTAATACCACCATGTTTCAAAGCTTCAGTGATAGTTTCCCATCCGTATTGAATTAATTTTGAAGCATATGCAGGATCAATGCCTTTTTCAACCATTTTATCAAAACACAAAATAGAACCTGTTTGCAATAAACCACAAAGGATCGTTTGCTCCCCCATTAAATCTGATTTTACTTCAGCTACAAATGATGATTTTAAAACTCCTGCTTTATGACCTCCAGTTGCTACCGCGTATGCTTTTGCCTGATCTAAACCTAATCCGTTTGGATCATTTTCAGGGTGAACAGCAATAAGTGTTGGCACACCAAATCCTCTTTTATATTCTTCACGTACTTCAGAACCCGGACATTTAGGAGCACACATAATTACCGTAATATCTTTACGAATCTGCATTCCTTCTTCTACGATATTAAATCCGTGAGAATATGCCAAAGTTGAACCTTGTTTCATTAATGGCATAATTGCAGTTACCACAGCAGTATGTTGCTTATCAGGAGTTAAGTTACAAACTAAATCAGCAGTAGGAATTAATTCTTCATAAGTACCTACTTTAAAACCATTTTCAGTAGCATTTTTAAAAGAAGCTCTTTTTTCAGCAATTGCATCTACACGCAAAGCATAAGAAATATCAAGACCTGAATCTCTCATGTTTAAACCTTGGTTCAACCCCTGAGCTCCGCAACCTACTATTACGACTTTTTTTCCTGCTAATGCATCTATCCCATTTGCAAATTCTGATTGCTCCATAAATTCGCAAACCCCTAATTGTTCTAATTGTAATCTAAGTGGTAATGTGTTGAAATAATTGGCCATTTTTTTAATATTTAATAAGTATGATATTTAATTTTGAATGTTTGTAACTATTTTAATTCGTTTAATAATGATGAGATTTCCATTTTTTCTTTAGAAACTGAAATTCTTCCTGAACGTACAAATTGCATAATGCCGTACGGTTTAAATTTTGCGTATAATTCTTCTATTTCTGAACGTCTTCCTGATTTTGAAATCACAAAGAAATCACGAGAAACAGTCACAATAGTTGATTGACTTTCCTTTATGATGTTCTGAATCTGTTTTTCATCAAACAATAAACTTGAAGCAATTTTGAATAAAGCGTTTTCCAGATAAATTGTCTCTTCATCTGTATGATAAAAGGCTTTTATAACTTCAATTTGTTTTTCTATTTGCCCAACAATATTTTTAACCCATTTTTCTGTTGTATCAACTACAATGATAAACCTTGACACATTCTCTATTTCTGATTCTGAAACGTTTAGACTTAATATATTAATATGTCGCTTTAAGAATATTCCAGATATTCTATTTAATAAACCTACGTTATTTTCTGAGTATACCGATATGGTAAATGTTTTTTCTTCCATAATTATTAGCTTAATCTCATGTCAGAAACCGAAGCTCCTGTTGGAATCATTGGGAATACGTTATTTTCTTTTTCTACCATCACTTCTAAAAAATAAGAATCTTTTGAAGCTAACATCTCAGCAACGGCTTCATCAAGCTCTTCTCTTTTTGTTACCTTTCTGGATTTGATATAATATCCTTCTGCAATAGCGCAGAAATTTGGATTAACCATTACGGTGGAAGCATATCTGTAATCAAAAAATAATTCCTGCCATTGACGAACCATTCCAAGAAATTCATTGTTTAATACTACAATTTTTACCGGAACTTTTGTTTGATGAATTGTACCCAATTCCTGTATATTCATTTGAAAACCACCATCTCCAATTATAGCTACAACCTCCCGATCTGGTCTTCCCATTTTAGCTCCAATAGCTGCTGGCAGAGCAAAACCCATTGTTCCTAAACCTCCGGAAGTAACATTACTTTTAGTTGAATTAAATTTAGCATAACGACAAGCAAACATTTGATGCTGTCCTACATCCGAAACCATTATTGCATCTCCTTTTGAGTGTTTGTTAATCATTTCAATAGTTTCTCCCATCGAAATTCCTTTTCCATTAGTAGGAGCTAACTCTTCATCTATAACGGCATCCAGCTCAATTTTATATTTTTCTTTGAACTCATTATGCCAGGAATCGTGTGATTTTTTGTCAATTAATGGAATCAATGCAGTCAAAGCTTCTTTAACATCTGCCAAAACAGCTACCTCTGTTTTTACATTTTTATCGATTTCAGCCGGGTCAATTTCGAAGTGAATAACTTTGGCCTGTTTAGCATAAGTAGCTAAACTTCCGGTAACACGATCATCAAAACGCATTCCTAAAGCGATTAATACATCACATTCATTTGTCAAAAGATTCGGTCCATAATTACCGTGCATCCCAACCATACCAACATTTAAAGGATGATCCGTTGGTAAAGCTGAAAGTCCCAAAATCGTCCAAGCTGCGGGAATCCCAGATTTTTCAACCAACCTTTTTAATTGCTCTTCTGCCTGACTCAATATAATACCCTGACCAAAAATAATGTATGGTTTTTTTGCATTGTTAATTATATCCGCAGCGTCTTGTATTTTTTTAAGATCTAATACCGGTTTTGGATGATAACTTCTGATTCCTGTACATTTTTCATAGCTAAAGTCCATCTCATCAAATTGAGCATTTTTTGTAATATCAATTAAAACCGGGCCTGGACGACCTGATCTGGCGATATAAAAAGCTTTAGCAATAATTTCCGGAATTTCGTGAGCTTCTGTAATTTGGTAATTCCATTTAGTAACTGGAGTTGAAATTCCAATAATATCTGTTTCCTGAAAAGCATCAGAACCCAATAAGTGTTTTCCAACCTGTCCTGTAATACACACTAATGGTGTTGAATCGATTTGGGCATCAGCAATTCCGGTAACTAAATTTGTAGCTCCCGGTCCAGAAGTTGCAATCGCAACCCCCACTTTACCGGTAACTCTTGCAAAACCTTGTGCGGCATGAGCTGCTCCTTGTTCGTGACGTACTAAAACGTGGTGTAATTGATCCTGAAATTTATATAATTCGTCATAAACTGGCATTATAGCTCCTCCTGGATACCCATAAACCAAGTCTACTCCTTCTGCTAATAAACATCTAATAACGGCTTCTGCCCCTGATATTTTCATTTTATTTTATATTTTTCACCAATAAATCTTTTAATTTGAGATTTAGAGGCTTGTTGTTTTTATTAAATTATTTGTCGGTAACACATCCCTCAGAGGCACTGGAGACCGAACGCATATATTTAAGTAAAACTCCTTGTTTAATTGGTGATTCTGGTCTTTTCCAATTGGCCTTACGTTTTGCTAATTCTTCGTCAGAAATTTTCATATCGATAGTGTTTTTTACTGCATCAATCGTAATAACATCCCCATTTTCGATAAGAGCAATTCCCCCACCTTCATAAGCTTCCGGTGTAACGTGTCCGACAACAAATCCGTGTGAACCTCCAGAGAAACGTCCGTCGGTAATTAAAGCAACAGTACTTCCTAAACCAGCACCCATAATGGCAGATGTAGGTTTTAGCATTTCAGACATACCTGGTCCTCCTTTTGGACCACAGTAACGAATAATCACTACGTTTCCAGGCTTAACTTCTCCTGCCTGAATTCCTCTAATTACATCTTTTTCTCCTTCAAAAACGACAGCTGTACCTTCAAAAAACTCTCCTTCTTTACCACTAATTTTAGCTACACAACCTTCTGTTGCTAAGTTTCCGTATAAAATTTGAATATTTCCAGTAGCTTTTAAAGCTTTTTGTATTTCGAAAACTACTTGTTGCCCCTCCTCTAAATCAGGAACTGAAGCTAAATTTTCTGCTATTGTTTTTCCTGTTACGGTTAAACAATCACCATGTAAAAAGCCTTCTTTTAATAAATATTTCATTACTCCCGGAACACCTCCAACATTGTGCAAATCTTCCATCAGATATTTACCGCTTGGTTTTAAGTCGGCTAATAATGGCGTTTTATCACTAATATCCTGAAAATCTTTTAATGTCAAATCAATACCTACAGAGTGTGCCATTGCAATTAAGTGCATTACCGCATTTGTAGAACCTCCCAGAACAGCTACCATCGTTATTGCATTTTCAAATGCTTTACGAGTCATGATGTCCCTAGGTTTAATATCTTTTTCTAATAATATTTTGATTGCTTTACCCGCATCAACACATTCTTGTTTCTTTTCCGGACTCAAAGCAGGATTTGATGAACTATAAGGCAAACTCATTCCTAAAGCTTCAATTGCAGAAGACATTGTATTGGCCGTGTACATCCCGCCACAAGCTCCGGCACCCGGGCAAGCATTTTGAATTACTCCTTTAAAATCTTCAGGTGTAATTGTGTTTTTAATTTTTTTTCCTAAAGCTTCAAAAGCAGAAACAATATTCAAATCCTCACCTTTCCATTTTCCAGGATGAATAGATCCACCATAAACCATAATAGATGGGCGGTTAACTCTACCCATTGCCATTAAAGCTCCCGGCATATTTTTATCACAACCCGGAACAGCAATCAGACCGTCATACCATTGCGCACCCATAACGGTTTCGATAGAATCTGCAATTACATCACGAGAGACCAAAGAAAAACGCATTCCGTCATTACCGTTAGAAATACCATCACTAACACCAATAGTATTAAAAATCAAGCCAACTAAATCTTCTTTCCAGACGCCAGTCTTAATATCTTTAGCCAGGTCATTTAAATGCATATTACAAGGATTTCCGTCGTACCCCATACTCACAATTCCTACCTGCGCTTTTTTAAGATCCTCTTCTGTTAAGCCAATTCCGTAGAACATAGCCTGAGAAGCCGGTTGTGTTTCGTCTTGCGTGATTGTTTTGCTGTATTTATTTAATTCCATTTGTATTATTTGTAATTTAATTTTATCCCTAAAAAAAAACCTCCCAACTATGTGGGAGGTTACTAATATATCTTTCAATTATATTTATACCGTTCCCGATGCAGATGTGCTATACACATTGACAACAATGACAGAAGTAATAATAATTGAGATTTGCATTATTGATTTTTTGATGCCACAAAAGTATAAAAACCAATAGGACTAAAAAAATAAAATCTCAACATTTTAAACACTTCTTGTTAATTATTGCAGTATTTAACAAAAAATATTAAACAATCGTAGATTGTCCGATATGAACGTTATCATTATTAAAATACAGCAAATCGTCTTTACTAAAAATAAAGTTCGAAACAAACTCCCCAACTTCATTAGTTCCAAATTTTGAATCTGCTTTTAAATCTACTGTAACCACTTTAAAATCAATTGCTTTTTCGACTGCTTTGTAAATCACATCTGCTTCTTTAAACAATCCGAAATGCTCTAATAACATCGCTGCCGATAAAATAGAAGCAATAGGATTGGCAATATTTTTTCCTTTTGCCTGTGGATAAGAACCATGAATGGGTTCAAAAAGTGCATTTTTATCTCCTAGCGAAGCCGAGGCTAATAAACCAATAGAGCCTGTAATTACACTAGCTTCATCTGATAAAATATCTCCAAATAAATTTTCTGTCAAAATCACATCAAATTGTTTTGGATTTAAAATCAATTGCATTGCAGCATTATCCACAAATAAAAATTCCAGAGCTACATCCTTATATTGCTCACCTACTTTCTGAACGACTTTTCTCCATAATCTTGAGGTTTCCAAAACATTTGCTTTATCAACCATAGTTAATTTTTTGCGTCTATTTTGTGCTGATTTAAAAGCCAGATGTGCGATTCTTGTGATTTCTTCTTCTGAATATTCACATAAATCTGAAGCATATGTTCCTTCTTCATTTAGAGTTTTTGCTCCAAAATAAGCACCACCCGTTAATTCTCTGAAAATCGTAAAATCTGCACCATCAATAATTTCTCTTTTCAAAGGAGATGCATCAATCAATGACTTATAAGGCTTTATTGGACGAATATTTGCAAACAAACCAAGTTCTTTCCGTAATTTTAACAATCCCTGCTCCGGACGAACTTTTGCATGTGGATTATTATCATATTTAGGATCTCCAATGGCTCCAAACAAAATGGCATCTGTGTTTAAACAAAGATTTAATGTTTGCTCAGGAAGCGGGTTACCAGTTTTATCAATAGCAATTGCCCCCATAAGAGCTTCTTCAAAAACAAATTCATGATTATACACTTCGCCTATAGCATATAAAGCTTTTTTGGCTTGTGCGATTACCTCTGGTCCGATTCCGTCTCCGGGTAAAACTGCTATTTTCAAATTCATAATGCCTCGTTCTTTATGTATTTAAAACCTGATTTTTTTTCTAATTAACTTCTTATTAAATCTCCCTGAATTTTAGAAGCTTCAATAATTTGATGAATATCCTCGTCTAATACTTCCTTTTTTATATCTGCGTATTTCAAAAATTCAACATAAACTATATCTAATTGTACTTTTGTAAGCTCATAACCTACCTTTTTAGCACGATAAGCCAAAGCAGCCCTACCACTTCTTGCAGTCAAAATAATTGAAGACTCATTAACACCAACATCCAACGGATCCATGATTTCGTAAGTAGCTCTGTTTTTAATCACACCATCCTGATGAATTCCTGAACTGTGTGCAAATGCGTTAGCTCCTACGATTGCTTTATTTGGCTGAACCATCATACCCATACTTTCAGAAACCAAACGACTCATTTCGTTTAGCTCTCTTGTATTGATATTTGTATCTAAATTAAGGTAAGGATGTTGTTTAAAAATCATCACTACTTCTTCAAGGGCTGTATTTCCGGCCCTCTCTCCAATACCATTAATAGTACATTCAATTTGCCTTGCTCCGTTTATAGCCCCAGCAATAGAGTTGGCAGTTGCCATTCCTAAGTCGTTATGACAGTGGCATGAAAGAATTACATTCTCTATACCTTTTACGTTTTCTTTTAAATATTTTATTTTTGCACCATATTCTTCAGGCAAGCAATATCCAGTTGTATCTGGAATATTTAATACAGTTGCACCTGATTTTATTACTTCTTCACAAACTTTTGCTAAGAAAGCATTATCAGTTCTTCCAGCATCCTCTGCATAAAATTCAACATCCTCTACATATGATTTTGCGTGTGATACAGCATATTTTGCTCTGGCGATAATATCTTCCGGGGTAGTATTTAATTTATGGAGTATATGAGATTGTGAGGTTCCGATTCCTGTATGGATTCTAGGTTTCTTAGCATACTTTAAAGCTGCTGCAGCAACATCGATATCATTTTTTACGGCTCTTGTTAATCCGCAGACGGTTGCATTTTCTACAATTTTACAAATCTCAGAGACCGATAAAAAATCGCCCGGACTTGACACAGGAAAACCTGCTTCGATGATATCAACTCCCATTTTGTCTAGTCGTTCTGCGATAACTAATTTTTGTTTAGTATCTAACTTACATCCTGGAACCTGTTCACCATCGCGCAAAGTGGTGTCAAAAATTTGAACTTTCTCTCTATTCATATTCATTTATTTAATGTAATTTCACATCTTGAAACAAATATATATTGTACTTCTTCAGTATGAAATTCATAATAATGGAATTATACTGTTCATAACACAATCTATAACAAGTTAAGTAATTAAAAATCAATAAGTTATATTATTATATTTTACAATGGCTAACCATCAAAAAGATTTCTTATTTGTACTGATCAAGTCCCTCACTAAATCTGAAAAAAGACAGTTTAAAATTTTTGCAAGCCGTTTAGAAACAAGCTCGAATACTAAATTCATTGAGCTATTTAATATTTTGGATAAATCTGAAACTTATGATGAAAAGCTTATTTTAAAAAGTGGAATCATCAAAAAAGTACAGTTATCTAACTTAAAATCATACTTATATAAACAGATTTTAGTTAGTATTCGTTTGAATATTCCCAGCCAGAATATTCGTTACCAATTACGAGAACAGATTGATTTTGCTGTTATTCTATATAATAAAGGATTATACAAGCAGAGTCTGAAAATTTTAGATAAAACCAAAATCATTGCACTCGAAAATGATGAAAAATACATGGCGTATGAAATTGTGGAGTTCGAAAAATTAATCGAATCTCAATATATTACGCGAAGTATTCAGGGAAGAGCTGATGAATTAGTTATTCAGGCTAAAGAATTAAACTACCGCAATACTATTTCAAGTAAATTATCTAATTTATCGCTTCAATTGTACGGAATCATGCTAAAAACCGGCTACGTAAAAAGCGATGAAGAATATAAATATATAGATGACTATTTCAATAAACATATTTCAAAACTGGACGAAAGCAAGTTTGGTTTCCGCGAAAAATATTGGTTTTATAATGCAAATCTTTGGCGTAGTTTTCTAGTTCAGGACTTCTTAGCAAGTTACAAATATGCTTATAAATGGGTTAGACTGTTTTATGACAATCCAAATATGATTTATCAAAATCCAGTGTTTTTTTTAAAAGGAAATCATTACTTTTTAGAATCACTTTATATGTTGAAATACAAGTCGAATTTTAAGAAATATCTAACACTTTTAGAGGAAACTATTTATGATGATAAATTTCCTGTAAACGATAACATTGCATCGCTATCATTTTTATATATCTATAACAATAAATTAAATTATCACATTCTGGAAGGTACTTTTGCAGAAAGCGAATATCTGATTCCTGAGATTTTAGAGAAAATAAAAATTCATAATGAACATTTGGACGAACATCACGAAATGTTATTTTATTACAAGATTGCTTCTATTTACTTTGGAAACGAAAAATATAATGAATCAATTTATTATTTAGATAAAATCATCAATAACAAAAACTTATCGATGCGTGAAGATTTAATGTGTTTTGCAAGGCTCTTGTCATTGATTGCACATTATGAACTAGGAAAAGATTATTATCTCGAAAACCATCTTAAAAGCACGTACAAGTTTTTATTAAAAATGAATGACCTGCATGAAGTACAAAAGGAAATTATTAAATTTATGAGAAACCTTAATAATTTTTATCCTGCCGATATCAAAAAGGAATTTATTAAGATGCGTGAACGTTTTATTGAACTGGAAAAAAATACCTATGAAAAAAGAGCTTTTCTTTATTTGGATATTATTTCGTGGCTGGAAAGTAAAATCGAAAATCGAAAAATCTCAGATATTATTAAAGAGAAAGCAAAACTGAATAGTCGTTAATAAATTGAACTTCACTGATTAGTAATAACTTCAAGTAAAACATACTTTATAAGGAATCGAAAACTCAAAAAAAGTCATGAAAAATCTTAACTTATGTCCAACAAAGTAATAACAAAACCTTAACAACAAAATATTCATATAAGTTGGATCTTTGTAATGTAATAAACTGGTTATTTATTATTTTGGTTTTGGTTAGTTAAATGATGCCGGCGTCTTCGAGATGCCGGCATTCTTTTTTTAATTATATTCCAAATTAAAAATTCAAATTTGACTTTTATCTTGGAAATTTTAAAAGTTAAAAGTTATTTTTTTAGTCTTTCATGAAGTAGTTTAAAATACGAAAAAGCCTTTAATAATCGACTACCGTGCCAGGAAAACATTTCGCCGTCAACAAAAACCGTTTTGGCATGATGCGTAAAACGTCCTATTTCAAAAGCATCTTCTTCTTTAAAAGGATATGGTTCTGACGAAAGAAAAACCAAATCAGGATCACCTTCTAATCGCATTTTTTTAAGCCCTATTTCAGGATAACGGCCTTTATCTTCGTATATATTCCTAAAATGATTTAGCTTCAATAATTCATTTATATAAGTATCGCTTCCCGCAACCATATAAGGATCTTTCCAGATAAAATAAGCCACTTTTTGTATCGAAATATCCTGAATATATTTTTTAAAATCACTTAAAGCGAAAGTCAGTTTGCCGTTCCATTTTTGGGCTTCGGTCCTGCAATTAAAAAGCTGTCCGAAATCTGAAATCATTTGAAAATTATCTTCAATAGAAACAATATTAGTTATCCAAACCGGACAAATTGCACTTAATTGCTCTACGATTTCAAGAGTATTTTCTTCTTTATTACAAATGATAATATCCGGCTGTAATAATTTTATTTTTTCAAAATGTATTTTTTTTGTTCCGCCAACAATCTTCTTAGTAGATTTTAAATGATACGGATGAACACAGAATTTAGTAATTCCGACAATCTTTTCTTCTAAACCTAAATCATGCAACAATTCTGTTTGTGATGGCACTAAAGAAATAATACGTTTTGGTAATGTTTCAAAAGAATGTTTAGTACCAAGCTGATCTGTGAGTTGCTTCATGTCTTTGAGTTTTCAAGTTTGTTTTCAGGCTACAAATTTGTTGGATTGCTTTTTATTATTACGCAGAGATTCACAAAGTTTTACAAATTTCGCGAATCTCTGTGGTGAAAAATTATGATCAAGCAATATAAAACTTTAAACCTCAAACTTTAAATTAAGAATTATTTCCATTTCTTTTTGAACGGCTAATGCCTCTTCCCTTGCCTTTTCAGCAAAATCAGTTTCTTTAGAAGCATAAATAATAGCTCTGGCAGAATTTACCAACAAGCCAACTTTATCATTCATTCCGTATTTGCAAACTTCAGATAAACTTCCGCCCTGAGCACCAATTCCGGGAACCAACAAGAAACTGTCCGGAACAATTTTACGGATTTCTGCAAAATATTCGGCTTTGGTAGCTCCAACCACATACATTAAATTATGACTATTTTTCCATGTTTTAGACGTTTCTAAAACTTGCTTGTATAATTCTTTAGCTTCGCTCTGTTCGGCTTCGCCTCGAGTTCTGTTTGTAGTTAAGGTTTGAAAATCGAAAGCTCCTTCATTTGATGTTAAAGCCAGCATTATAGTATGCTTATTTTCGAAAGCAAGAAAAGGTTCAACTGAATCCTTACCCATATACGGCGCTACGGTTACGCTGTCAAAATTTAAATCTTCAAAAAAAGCTTTTGCATACATGCTTGAAGTGTTTCCGATATCACCACGTTTTGCATCTGCAATCGTAAAAATTTCAGGAAACTTTTCATTTATATAATTAATTGTTTTTTGAAGAGATATCCAACCTTTTATACCATAGGCTTCAAAAAAAGCTGTATTTGGTTTGTATCCCACAGTTAAATCGTGGGTGGCATCAATTATAGCTTTATTGAATTCGAAAATTGGATCTTCTGTTTCTAATAAATGAGGCGGGATTTTTGATAAATCAGGATCCAGGCCAACACATAAAAATGATTTTTTCTGAAGAATTTGCTCGTGTAGTTGTTGTGTCGTCATTCTTGATTTTTTAGTTCTTCCAATTCAAAGAAGTGATTCTTTAGAAAGTATGCAAAAATAAAAAAAGCCACTCAATTAAGAATGGCTTTTTAGTTTAATATTCAATTTAGATTACAAATTACCCAAATAAACAATTTCTGTTCTTCTGTTTTCTGCTCTTCCGGCTGCTGTTTTATTAGATTTAACCGGTTTTGAAGATCCAAATCCTTGTGAAGTTAAATTAGCTGGATTTACTCCTTTTTCTATTAAAGCATCCATAACAACCTTTGCTCTTTCTTCAGATAATTTTTGATTTGCTTTAGCATTTCCAATATTATCTGTATGTCCGTTAATGGCAAACTTAGCATTTGGATAATTCTTTAAAATTTCTTTAATAGCATCCAGTCTTCCTGAAGTTTCTCCTTTATTAGCACCACTTAGAGCAGCTTTTCCTGTAGTAAAGAAAATAGATTTTGCTTCTACTTTTAATTGGTCTAATACAGCTTTATTAACCTCTGGACACCCTTTATTTTCAATTGGTCCGGCCACTAAAGGACAATTATCTATATCATCTGCAAGACCATCCTTATCTGCATCTAAAACAGGACAGCCTTTGTTTTCTACTAAACCTGCAACATCCGGACAGGCATCATCTTTATCTAAAACTGAATCACCGTCAGTATCAGGCCATGGACAACCTTTATTTTCTACAGGTCCTGCAATCTTCGGACAAGCATCAACATTGTCTAACAAGGTATCGCCGTCCGTATCTTTCCAAGGACAACCTTTATTTTCTACTGGTCCGGCAATTTCCGGGCACACATCATCTTTATCAAAAACTTTATCACCATCCGTATCCGGCCAAGGACATCCGTTATTTTCAACAGGGCCGGCTACTTTTTTACAAGCATCTTCTTTATCTATAACACCATCTCCATCCGTATCTTTGAACTTCTTTTCATAAACCGGAATTTTTATTCCAAGATGAAAATCAGCAGATTTCGATTCTTTAGAAATCAAATTGCTGACAACAGAGCCTGAGCCAACAAAGAAAGCACCTACACGCAATCCTGAACCAACCTGCATTCCACTATATTCCATCCAGCTAACAGGAACATAAAAACTAAACCATCTGCTTTCATAACGAGGTGTCAAACTTATCCTGTCAGCAATACTTACCGCATTTAATTTTGTGTCTGAAACCATACTGATATCTCCATTAAGATTCAGATAGAACTTATTATACATATTCCAGTCAACATCAGCATGAATAGCTGTTGGCAAATTTGTTTTTACTCCTTTTGAAGTTGAAGTTTTAGTATAGTTATCATTTAAAAATTCGTATAAATTATCAGCATCATCAATCATACCTTGTGTTACGGTTCCTGTAATGTCGTAAGTATCTTGTTTTGCCTTTTTATATTTTATAGAACCAATATCCGTAACAGATAATCCAAAACGTACTTTATACTTATTTAGATCTCTAAAATTATTGTCTGACGGCTTAGCATTGTTTAAGTCGTATTTTTTATAATCTGGTCTCCACTCATAAACGAATCCTAAATCAAAACCGATACCTGCTGAATTAATATCAAATTCATAATCTTCATTAGCTTCCCAGTCCTGACTCCCGCCAATTGTAAGTTGACCATTAGTATCCAAAGTACTGTTTTCAGGATTAATTGGATCTACTAAAAATGCAGCATTAGCATCTTTTCCATGAATATAAGCATTACCAACTCCTTGTAAATATTTTGCAGTCAAACCACCTTTTAAAAAATGCTGGTTATTTTGATACAAAACAGCTGCATAAGAAATTCCTAGTTCTCCCCATGCATGTGAAGCTCCGTTTGGACTTCCTGCATTAAGATTAAAATCGTCAGAATCATCCAGACCTTCTTTTACCTGATCAACAAGATATCCATTAACCTTATTTAAATTTGTTACAGAACGTGCTCTGGTAAAAACTGCCAAAGTGTGTTTTGGCGCAATATTAAACATAAATGAAGGCCCCATAATATCAAAATTAATCAGTGCATTGTTTGCATTTGAAGGTGTTATTTTTGATTGACTGTCAAAATCATAACCATCTTTAAAAACATCAAAAAGACGAACACCATACAAATCATTACTTACCGAACCACTCACTGAAAATAAATTAATATCTGTTTTAAAACGAGAATCAGCTATTGACGCCGGGTTAAAAAGTACACTCTGTACTCCGGCATAATTATCATGAAAATAGCCTAAATAAGATTGCGATTTAGCCGCAAAAGAAATCATTAAAATTAATACAATAGGTAATTGTTTTTTCATTAAAATAGGGGTTTTAAGTTTTAATTGGCGGCAAAACTACAATAATACATTTAAACACATGTTATTAAATAATTGAATTGATTTAACAAGCTGAACAAATTATGTCATAAAAACTACTTGAAGAATGAAATGTGAATTATACAACAGTTTATAAAATTCATGTAACACAAAACCGGTACATGATTTGCAATTTTACAATTCAATAATTTTTAAAAATAAAATCATGAACACTACAGAAATAAAAGGAAACTGGAACGAGTTGAAAGGAAAATTGAAACAAAAATATGCAACGCTGACTGATGATGATTTGATGTTTGCAGAAGGAAAAGAAGACGAAATGTACGGAAACCTTCAGCAAAAATTAGGTAAAACAAAGGAAGAAATGCACCAAATTTTGTCAGAATTATAAATCCTTTCAAAATTATCCAGTATACCGCCTAACTTAAATTAGGCGGTATTTTTTTGATTTTCAAACTATAAAGTTTTATATTCCCGAAAAGCTTGAATTAACTAAAAAAACAAAATAAATTAGTTATCTTTAACCATATTTTTACAAAATGAAATTATTTATAAAATTTGATATTAATACCATTTGTACTCTTTTTTTAAAAGAAAAACTGGAGGAACAAAATCTAATTTTTTCTACCTTAGGTTTTGGAGAGATTGAATTAGAAGAAAATCTTAGTACTGAAGCATTAGAAAAACTCAAAAATAATTTAGGGCCTTTTGGTTTTGAAGTTGTAGAAAATCAAAAAAGTGTTTTAGTTCAAAAAATAAAAGATGCTATAATTGAATTAGTGTACACAGATGATAACAATAACTTTAAGAGTTCAGCTTACTTAGCTGATAAACTAAATCACAGTTATGGCTATTTATCCAATGTTTTTTCTGAAGTAACCTATTCATCTATTGAAAATTTTATAATCATTCAGAAAATTGAAAGAGCTAAACAATTAATGATTGTAAACGAAATGAGTTTGACCGAGATTGCCTTTTTGTTAAACTATTCGAGTGTAGCGCATTTAAGCACTCAATTTAAAAATACAACCGGAATAACACCCTCAGCATTTCTGAGAATTATTAAAAAGCGAAGAGAAAATTTAAAATAAGAACCAAATACCTTTAATCAATGCAGAAAAACGCATTACACATTTTACTTGCCGACGATGACGAAGACGATAGACTTTTTTTTAAAGATGCTTTTGAAGAAGTAAAAGTACAAACCAAAGTCGAATTTGTTTTCGATGGCTTACAGTTAATGGAGCATTTAATGAATCCGGATACTAAATTGCCTGATATTTTATTTCTGGATTTAAACATGCCCAAAAAAACCGGTAAAGAATGTTTGATAGAAATAAAAAAAACAGAACACCTTAAAAATCTTATAATTGCAATCTATTCAACATCATCATCAGATGAAGATATTGAAGATACATTTATTGAGGGTGCTAACATTTATATCAAAAAGCCGAGTGATTTTAATGCACTTAAAAAAATTATTAATGAAGTTATAACCCTGAACTGGCATTATCATACATCAGGATTAAATCGTGATAATTTCTTGCTAAGCCTCAAATAATTGCAATAATAATGAAATGGATTCCTAACTTTAATTCCTCAAATTATTTGAGAGTTATTTTTATAATAGCTATTTTCATTTTACTATTCCTTTCATCAATAGCTTACAAACATAACCAGGATTTAAACGAATCCAGCAAATTAGTTATGCATACTTATGAGATTAACGTTCAGCTTGAACGCTTAATTTCAGCTATAAAAGATGCAGAAACTGGTCAGCGTGGTTATATAATTACCAGAAATTCTAAATTTTTATCTCCTTATGTATATTCCAGAGACAAAGTAAACAAGTCATTTATTACCCTCAAAAAATTAACTTCGGATAACAAAATACAAAAGCAAAATCTGGAAAAGCTGTTTTCATTAATTATTCAGCAATTTAAAACTTTTGAAAATTGCTTAAAATACAGTGATCCAAAAACATATGACAAACGGAAATTAGATAATTATCTTTTTAGCGGCCGCATTCTGATGGACAACATTCGCTTTCAGGTTGACCAAATGAACGACATCGAAAAAAAATTCCTAGAAAATAGACAGGCTAAATATGATGCTGAAATTTCTCTTAGTCCCATTTTTTCTATCTCTTTATTCTTAACGGCATTAAGTTTTATATTATTAGCCTACAGACAGATTAGCAAAGACATTGAAAGATTAAAAATTTTCAATAAAAAATTACTAATATCCGGAGGATTAATGTCTGAATCAGAAAAAATTGGAAAATTCAGCACTTGGCAATGGGATTTAAATACAGACAAAATTGACTATTCAGACAATCAGTTTCGCCTTTTAGGGTATGAGCCAAAATCTTTTGTACCTAAAAAAGATTCCTTTTTAGATTTTGTACATCCTGATGATAAAGAAACCGTTTCAAAGTCAATTCAAGGCATTGTCAATAATAAAAAACTACCTTTTACTTATTATAAAGTAATTCGTCCTAATAATGAAATCCGGTATTTTAAATCTGCCGGAAAAATGCTGGTTGATCAACATGGAAGTAAAATTCTGCTTGGAATCAATTTTGATATCACAGATGAACATTTGCTAAATATTGAACTTCAGGAACGAAATAATCAACTCGAAAAAAGCAATAAAGAGTTAGCCTCTTTTAATCATGTTGCAAGTCATGATCTGCAAGAACCACTGCGTAAGATTCAAACTTTTATATCCAGAGTTTCAGATGCTGACAAAGCTGTGATTTCTGATAACGCCAAAGAATATATTTCTAAAATAGAAACTTCCGCTAACAGAATGCGGGTTTTAATTGATGATTTACTTCTGTTTTCAAGAACAAACACTACTAAAAAGGAATTTATTAAATCAAACCTGAATGAATTGCTGGAAAATGCAAAATCAGAACTTGCCGTGATAATTGATGAAAAAAAAGCGCATTTAAAAGTTGGTAAACTACCTAAATTACGTGTCATTCCTTATCAGATAGAACAGCTTTTTATTAATCTAATCGGTAATTCTTTGAAATACAGTCAACCTGACTTATCTCCGCAAATTAATATCACTTGCGAAAAAATACTATCTAATGAACATCCTGAATTAATAGATCCGCCTTTTAAAAAATTCTACAAAATTACATTTACAGACAACGGATTAGGATTTGATCCACAATTCAAAGAAAACATTTTTGTACTATTTCAGCGTCTTCATTCAAAAACCGATTATCCGGGAACCGGAATTGGTTTAGCGATCTGTAAAAAAATTGTAGAAAACCATAAAGGTTATATAACAGCAGACAGTAAACCCGGCGAAGGCTCAGTATTTACTGTGTTTCTGCCTGAATAATTCTTTTTCAAAAACCTTTTTTTTAACGTTATATAATTCTATTATGGGAATTATATAACGTTTCTTTTTTATGCTGTAAAGCAATCCTTACTATTCATTTGCATCTTTGTAATGTAATAATGAAGCAACAATTAAAGCTGATGTCCTTTTCAAAATTATCTCTTAAAACAGTTTTCATATTAGTAACAATAGTATCTATTGGATCTTGTGAAAAAAATGAAAGATTTAAAAAAAAAGATATCAAAAACGTTCTTACCACTAAAAACAATGATGAAACTGAAGTGTATTTTTTTACATCTCTGGCAAATACAAGCCAATCAATTATTTTAAAAAGCCAATTAGCACAATACAAAAGCCTGGAGCAAAAAACAAAAGACATCGGTTTTGAAATTGAAAATAGTCAAACATTATTATTACAGGACATAAAGAAGTTAACATTTAGAAAACTCATTATAATAACAGATTTAAACACAGCTATTATTAATGATGATTTTTATAAGCAAACTGACACAGCAAATGCAAATTTTGACAAAATCTACATCAATTCTATCATAAATTTATTATACAAACAAATAGAATTACTGGAGACTATAACAAAAGAAACAAATGATACTGTAATATTAAAATTAGTTACTCATTATTTACCTAAGCAATACGAATTTTTAAGAAAAACAAAAAGAATCAAAAATCAATTAAAACAAATCACAAATTAAATTTTAAATTATGAAAATGCAATCAAATTTTTTATACGCCTTAACAATTTTTATGACAGCAACATTTGGATCATTATCTGCCCAAAACAGTACAGTTGTCGGACCAGAATTTGGTATTAAAGGAGGAGTCAACATGTCAAACTTATATTCTGATTCTGACGAAATTAATGACGAAAATGTACTTTGGGGATTCAATGCAGGAGTTTATGCAGCATTTCCAATTGCAGACAATGTGTTTATACAGCCGGAGATTTTGTATACTACAAAAGGTGCAGAATTAGATTATAACTATGCTGGTATTGAAGGTACAAGTAAATTTAAACTTAATTATATAGAAGTTCCGTTATTAGTGAGATTTAATTTAACTGAAAATTTCAATATACATGTAGGTGGTTATGCTTCTTATTTAGTAAACGCAAAAACGAAAGGTGAAGGGGATGTTGAATTTGACGAAGAGTTTGATGCTGATGATTTCGAAAGATTTGATGCTGGTCTGTCAGCAGGAGTTGGAGTTGACTTCAACCCAATTAGTGTTGGATTACGTTATAATTACGGATTAACAACAATTGGAAAAGAAAGAACTGTTCTTGGAAGTAGCTATACATTTCCGGATGCAAAAAACAGTAATCTATCACTATATCTTTCTTATAAATTAAACTAAAAATAATTATTAACCATAAACATTAAGATCATGTCAAATTTATTATACACAATCGCAGTCATTCTTGTTATACTTTGGGCCTTAGGTTTCTTTGTATACAGCGCAGGAAGTATTATTCACGTATTATTGGTTATTGCCATTATAGCAATACTATTCAGACTTATTAAAGGTCGAGAAATTTAAAATCAAACATTATTAAAACAATTTATATTAATCTTTTAAATCAAATATTATGAAAACTAGTAGCACAATTTTAGGAATTTTAGGAGCCGCAGCGGCAGGAGCATTTTTAGGTGTATTATTTGCACCGGACAAAGGATCAGAAACCAGAAAAAAAATCAAAGATAAATCGAAAGATTACGGAGATAACCTTAAAGGAAAAGTTGACGATATCTTAAGCACTATTTCTTCTAATGGTAAAGATATGATTGAAGAAGGAAAAGCAAAATTCAATCAGGTAAAAGAAGACTTCAACACTATGAAAGATGAAGCAAAAACAGTAAAAACGAACTATTAAAAGTGAATTTTTCAACCATTAAATATACCCAATATCATGGAAACTAATGCAACAACAAACGAAAACCTAAATATGTATGAAAAAGCAGAAAATTATACCAAAACGAGTTTAGAATTAATTAAACTCAAAACGGTATCAGCAACTGCAGATGTTTTGTCGACATTAACATCACGGATAGCGGTTGGTGCTGTTGTTGCATTTTTTACTCTTTTCCTGAATGTTGGCCTTAGTTTATGGATTGGAAAAGAACTTGGTGAGTATTATTATGGTTTTTTTGTAATAGCAGGATTTTATTTAATTGTTGCTATTGTATTACACAAGACTCAGCATAAACTGATCAAAACCCCAATTGGAAATATGATTATTTCCAATATTCTAAAAGAATCTAAAAACTGATTTACTAATTAATACTAAAAAAGACTATAATGGAAACTATTTACACTATTGATTCATTAAATCAAAAAATAAAACTTTTAGAAGCCCAACAAGACAGGGAATGGTGTGAAATCAAAGATGAAGTTGATGAAATTAAAGAGAACTTAAAGCCTCTTAATCTCATTCGGAATACGGTTCAGGAAGTCAATGAAGCCGTGGGCTTCAAGAGTGACCTTGCCCAATCAGCTATAAGCATTGGAATAGGTTACCTGGCTAAAAAACTAGTAGTAGGCAAAACAGATTCAACGTTTAAAAACATCTTTGGATCAATATTGCAGCTTGCCGTAACTACCTTAGTATCAAAACCGTCGGAGGATCATCATGAAACTCCTGCAGAAGAATCATTTGAAAAGTAAGGGTAATTGTCTAAACTTGAATAATAATTTATTATGGAAAAGATAAACGAAATAATAATCAAAAATGGCGTAAACATTTACTCTAATTTATATAAATGTTTTGAATTCACACGCGTATTTCTAGGTATCTAACTCGTTTATACGTTTCAGCTATAACAAACGGTTAAACAGTTAATACTTCACTATAAATCCAAGGTCGTGAAGTACTAAATTACTACTATGCTAAGATTCTATAAACAGATATCGAAATTGCTAAGTAAAATAAAGCATTTACTTCAACCTTAATTAAAGAGACTTTTTCACAATTGAGAAAAAGTCTCTTTTTAATTTTCATAAGATACTAAAATAAAAGCCAAACTAAAAAAAGTAGTCTGGCTTTTTCTATATTCTTTATTGTTTACTATTTCTAATTAAAAAACATAAGAAGTCTAAAACTTTAAAAATCAACAATAAATTTAAAAAACTTCAGAAGCTTCTTTTAATTTCTCCATATTATTCACAAGCTGAAGCTCAGCCACAATTTTCTGAATATCACCATTCATAATATTTCCTAAATCGTAAAGTGTCAACCCAACTCTATGATCCGTTACACGGCCCTGAGCGTAGTTGTACGTACGAATCTTAGCTGAACGGTCACCAGAACTTACCTGCGATGTACGTTTTGTAGCATCTTCAGCTTCCTTCTTAGCCAATTCCTGTTCGTATAAACGAGAACGTAAAACCGTCAACGCTTTATCTTTATTTTTATGCTGTGATTTCTGATCCTGACATTGCGCCACTAATCCAGTTGGAATGTGCGTTAAACGTACAGCCGATTTTGTTGTATTTACTGATTGTCCTCCAGGTCCTGATGAACAGAAGAAATCAACACGAACATCGTTCATATCAATCTGTACATCAAACTCTTCTGCTTCAGGTAAGACCATTACCGTTGCCGCCGATGTATGTACACGACCTTGTGTCTCCGTCTGCGGAACACGCTGTACACGGTGAACACCAGCTTCAAATTTCAAAGTTCCGTAAACATCTTCTCCAGATACTTCAAAAATAACCTCTTTGAAACCTCCGGAAGTTCCTTCGTTCATATCCACAACCGAAGTTCTCCAACCCTGATTTTCACAATATTTAGTATACATTCTAAACAAATCCCCTGCAAAAATACTTGCTTCATCCCCACCGGTTCCTGCACGAATCTCAACCATAACGTTTTTAGCATCTTCAGGATCTTTAGGAATCAACATAAACTTGATTTCTTCTTCCAGTTCCGGCAATCTTTCTTTTGCTTCATCTAGCTGCATTTTGGCCATTTCGGTCATGTCTGCATCACTTCCATCCGCAATAATTTCGTTTGCCTCCTCTATATTAGCCATCAAAAGCACATATTCATCACGCTTTTCAGCCAATGCTTTCAGGTTCTTATACTCTTGATTCAATTGCACGTAACGTTTCTGATCAGCAATAACATCCGGCTGAATAATTAAGTCCGAAATCTCGTCGAAACGTTGTTTTACTATTTGAAGTCTGTCTAACATTTTCTAATTCCTTTTATTGGAGTGCAAATTTACGAAAAATAGTTGATAGTTAAAAGCTGTTTGTTATTGGTTTTTTTAGGAGCTAATTCTGCTATTGCTAAATCATTTTAGGTGTCATAAAAAAACCGCCTCAGTTATGAGACGGTTTTTTTAAAAATTAACTTTACAAATTTTATTTAGTCATTATAACATTTACTTCCATGTTCGTGAATGTCTAAACCATCGATTTCTTCTTCTTTAGTTACTCTGATTCCCATTGTTTTCTTCAAGATGAAAATAACAATAAAAGAAGCTCCAATAGCCCATGCTCCAATACTGAAAACACCGATAGCCTGTACACCTAATTTTTCAAAACCTCCTCCATACATCAAACCACCATCTGTTGCAAACACACCAACTAATAAAGTACCAAGTGCCCCACAAACTCCGTGAACAGAAACAGCTCCTACCGGATCGTCAATTTTTAATTTTTTATCAATAAACTCAATCGAAAACACTACAGCAACACCACAGATAATTCCAATTAACAAAGCTCCAACCGGACTAACGGCTGCACAACCTGCTGTTACTCCTACTAAACCTGCCAATACACCATTTAATGTCATGGATACATCTGGTTTTCCGTAAATCATCCAGGCTACAAACATAGCAGCTAATGCTCCTGCAGCTCCTGCTAAATTGGTTGTAATTACAATTCCGGCTACAGCCGTTACATTGTCTCCGGATATCGCTAATTGTGATCCAGGATTAAATCCGAACCATCCTAGCCAAAGTATAAAAACTCCTAAAGCTCCTAATGTTATACTATGTCCAAGAATTGCATTCGATTTTCCATCAGTATATTTTCCGATTCTTGGACCTACCAATGCAGCAGCTACTAATGAAGCCCAACCTCCTAATGAGTGTACTACAGTAGATCCTGCAAAGTCAACAAAGCCCATTTTAGCTAACCATCCTCCAGGATTCCATACCCAGCTTCCTGAAATTGGGTAAATTACCAAAGTCATTAATAATGAAAAAATTAAGTAGGTTGTAAATTTTGTTCTTTCTGCAATGGCTCCAGATACAATTGTTGCAGCAGTTGCAGCAAAAACAGTTTGAAAAAACAAACTATGCATGTCTTTAGCACTATCAAAAAACCAACTTGGAGTACCTATAAATCCTCCAATTGAGTCTCCGTACATTAATGAATATCCAACTGCCCAAAAAGCTAAGCTTCCGATACAGAAATCCATTAAGTTTTTCATGATTATATTACTCGTGTTTTTTGATCTTGTAAAACCAGCTTCAACAAGTGTAAAACCAGCCTGCATAAAAAACACCAAAATTCCGCAGATTAAAACCCACATTATATCCAATACAGTATTCGTATCCATATGTATATTATTTAAATATTAAAAAATTTATTTCTTGATTAGTTTACTGCGTCAGTTCCGTTTTCTTTGGTTCTGATTCTATAAGTTTCCTGAATTTCAGAAACAAATATTTTACCATCACCTACCATTCCGGTGTAAGCTGCTTTTAAAATGGCATCAACAGTTCTTTCTAAAAAAGGATCTGAAACAACAATAGAAATATAACGTCTTTGGATATCAGACGTACTGTAAGAAATTCCTCTGTAGACTTCTCCCTGTTTCTCATTACCTACTCCGGTAACATCCCAATAGCTAAAAAAATTAACCTCCACCTGATGTAAAGCTTCTTTAACTTCATCGAATTTCGATTTTCGAATTACTGCTTCGATTTTTTTCATAATAAACGGTTTTAAAATTTGATTTCTGGAGTAAAAATATATTTTTTAAACATACACCCCTATTTTTTATATGCTTGAAGTTAAATTTTTATTAATATTTTAATTATAACCCCCATTATTAAACTAGTTAACAAAATAATATATCATTTTTTAAAAATATACCAGTGGGAAAATTATCTCTATTTTTTAAAACATAAAAAAAATATTATGTTTTAATTTTCCAAATACAATTTTCAGTAAAAGCATAACAAAGCTGTTTGGTTTTTTTGCAACCAATAAAAGGTAAATACAATTTTGAACTTATGAATTTTGAGATGCCAATCACAAAAACTTCAATTCCTCCGGATTACTGCGAAAGTTTAGTTTCTTACGTCTTGTAATTATCTTTCGAATTCTTCTGAGATATAACCATTTAGAATAAATCAAAAAATTATATCGATTTTTTAAACTTTAACTCTAAATAAAAAATGGATAATTCATGTTTTGCTGTATGATAGCATTTGTATGGCTATTAGCAATAATAAATGTTCTCTTTTCTATAAAACTACCAGGGGGAAATCCATGAAATTACTGATACTATCTTATTTATAATCTTTAGCTTAACTCTATTTGGGTAATCAAATCAGTTTTTTGGGGAATTGATTTACAGAAAAAAGTCCAAGAGATTTTAAGTCATATAGGAGTGGTATAGAATATAAATTCATACACAAATTCAGCTTGTAAACAATGTATCAAAACGGTAAATTTGTGTAAGCCAATACAACTAATATGAATTATAGATTATAAAACTTTATCAATAATATTTGGATATAGTTTCTTTTAAAAAAATTAGATGGCGTGAATTTGCAGTTATAAACAAATTCTAAAGCTTTAGTTTTAATTTTATAAGGAAATAAATTACAGGTTATCGATAAAATTTTACTTACTAAAAAATCCTGTTGAAATAAAACGTCAAGATTTTTTAATTCATTTCTCCTCTCTTGTACCTAAATATCGAAGGCTCAAGACATTTTTTAAAAAGTCAGTTTCTTAATTGCTTAGTTTCAAGTCTTCAAAAGAGATAACTACAGCTCAACTAAAAAAAAAACAATATGGAAACTAAAAAAAAGTCATTGATTTTAATTGCACTAATCTTATTTTTTGCCTGTAAAAAGGAGTCGAACGGAGATAAAGATAATTATACAAATATTAAAAACAGTGAGACTTCTTCTGAGTGTTTAGCTCCTGTTGATTGGTTTACGATCGTAAACAACACTCGCAATACTCCTCCTCCAAATGAAGGGCCAACAAGCGTATTTGCCAACAATGCAACAGTAACTAACTGTGACTTTCATCAATGGTCCTGGCAAAAATTTCTTTGGCTCACCAATGAAGTAAATGGAGTGCCTTTATTTATGACCAATCTAATTCAGGTAAATTCGACAGGTCAAAGATTAGATTCAAGTAATGGAATTGTCTTAACGGATACTGCTCAGGCAAGTTCTGCCACAGATATTTTAAAAACACCCAATTATCCATCAGGTGCTCCTAAATCTACTATGATCTATTATTCTATATTCATGGATAAACTTCTCTACACAACTATGCTGAAATATGGTCCAATAGCAAAAAACGACCCTTCCAAAGTGAAAGACGTAACTTTTCCTGTAGGCTCATTAGAACTTAAAACTTCCTGGATTGATGCGAGCGTTCTTAAAGATCCTTCTTCTTATTTTATTACTCAGGGAGTTATCAATGGAGTAAAGACAAGAGTAGCTCTTTTAGGGATGCATGTAGTTGGAGTTGTAGAGAATCATCCTGAATTTGTATGGGCTACTTTTGAACATGATAATCTTGCACCTGCTTACGACTGGTCAAAAGCTACACCAACAATTGATGCACCTGTAACGAGTACAGTTGATTATCCTTTTTTTAATAAAAGAAGCACTTCAACGGTTACGAATATAACTTCAAAAAATGGGATTTATACAGATGTTTTTTCTGTTTATAAATATGGTGTCCCGATAGAAAAAGCAATTAAAGGTTCTCATAATGTGCAGCTTTATATGAAAACAAGTCAAAATGGCTCGCAGAACTTCAATAATATTCGTACCATTAATGAAAGTGTTAAAAAACAGTTGAAAGGTGTTTGGAATAATTATTTTTACAATGGTTCAATATGGATTAACACAGAAGGATACAATGGTACACCGGCACAAGCTGCTTTACTAGACTCATTAAGTGGTACTCTTTCAGAATCTACACCCGGAAAATTGACAAGAGGCTCCATTGCGGCCTACAATATTACCATGGAAACCTATGTTCAGGTAGGATTTGGAAAACCATCGTCCATACACGCTAATACAGTTGATAATATTGTTAATTGTTTCTCCTGTCATAACACATCTCATAAATCGAATCTTTCGCCTCTTTACATTAGCCATCTATTTACAGGATATGTAGGAAGCCTGAAAGGTTTAAGCAGAAAACAAATCAAACAGGAACATGTTGATGAAATTATGGCAGATTATAACTTACGTCTAAAATTAAATAGCAAATAGTAAGTCACTTTATCATTTAACATACTACAAAAATTTATAAGTACAAAAAACCACAAGCTTCTGCCTGTGGTTTTTGCTTTGTTCACAGGATAAATCATAAATGTTTAGAAAATAATTTAGATATAATTTTTATTTTAAAGTGTTACAATTGTTTATAAATTAAATAACAACATATTCAACTTTTTTTCTTCAATTATCTTTAAATTAATTATTTTTTTGAGTCACATCGCCATTTTCAAATAAGCGAGTAAACATCCTTTTTAATATCTCAGAATGGTATAGTTTTATCTTTATTATATTACTAAAGCAGCGCAATAATTGCATGTTTTTAAACCCTAAACTATGATCTATAAAATAACTTTTCTTAGTGTGATTGTTTCGTTCTTAGCACTGAAATACCGCAACTACTTTTACAAAAAACTCTTTATATTAGTACCTTCGTAGCAAAAAACCTCTACTTCAAATGAACAGCCACTTCTACTACAAAGCTATAGAACCAGATAAGTCACTTAACGACTTTGTAGAAAATATTGGAATGTTTCATAATATGTCAGATAAAGACATGGAAGTGGTTTTAATGCCAGATGGAAGAATTGATTTGTTTTTTATGCAATCTAAACCGGAGGTTTTTCAAATTGCGCTTATTGGCCTTGAAAATGTACCTGAACAACAGTTTATTCCAGCCAATACACTTGCTTTTAAAATTAGTTTTAAGCCATTGGGTGCCGAATATATTTTACAGACTTCTATTGCCGATATTTTAAATAGTGCCAAAGTTTTGCCTCAGGACTTTTGGAATGTTACAAACGACGATTTAAAAAATTTTGATACCTTTCATTCTAAAATAACAAAAAAACTACAGGAACTTTTACCTAAAGAAATCGACGAAAGAAAACGCAAACTTTTTAAACTGGTTTATGCTTTAAACGGCGAAATAAAAGTACAGGAACTTTCAGAACAAATAGCCTGGAGCAGCAGAGAAATTAATCGTTATTTCAATAAGCAATTCGGACTTTCGTTAAATGCTTTCTGCAAAATATTGCGTTTCAAAGCATCATTAGAGCATATTGCAAAAGGAAGACTTTTTCCGGAATTAAACTTCACCGATCAAAACCATTTCATCAAAGAGATCAAAAAATTCTCGGGTGTAGTTCCAAGCGAATTATTAAAAAATACGAATGACCGATTTATACTATTATCCGTTTTAAAAGAGCAGTAATTTTGTCCCTACAATTGGCTGATATGCCAAACGCGGAACAAAATTAATTAAACATAAACGGAATGTTACTAGAAAACAAACAAGTTGCCATCATTGGCGGCGGTCCCGGCGGACTTACTTTAGCCAGACTTTTACAATTGCAAAACATAAATGTTAAAGTATACGAAAGAGATTTAAACAAAGATGCACGTGTTCAGGGATCTCCTCTTGATCTGCATGAAGGATCAGGTTTAGCAGCGATTCACAAGGCTCATTTATTTCAAGAATTCAAAAACAATTTTCTGCCAGGTGCAGACAAAACATTAATATTAAACGAAAAGGCTGAAATGTTTTTCAGTGATCATGAAACCAATGTTCACGAAGATTTTGGCAATGAATATTTTCGTCCTGAGATCGATCGCGGTGCATTACGTAAAATATTATTAGAATCTTTACGACCGGAAACTGTTATTTGGAACAGCCATTTTGTTTCTATGAAAGCTCAAAACGAAGGCTGGCTATTGTATTTTAAAGAAGGAAATTCGGTTTACGCAGATATTGTCATTGCTTCTGATGGCGCCAATTCGAAAATCAGACCTTATATTACAGACATTAAAGCCTTTTACACTGGAATATTAATGCTTGAAGGTACTATTTATGAGTCGGAAAAAAACGCACCAAATATAACTTCATTAATTGATGGCGGAAAAATAATGGCATTTGGAGATAACCAAAATATATTGCTGGGCCAAAAAGGCGGCGGCGATCTTGGTTTTTACCTCAGTTTTAAAGCCGATAAAAACTGGACTTCAACAAATGGTCTGGATTATGCTGATAAAGCACAAATACTGGAATGGTTTAAATCCGAATATCCGGAATGGAGCAGTAAATGGTATGAATTATTAGAAAATGTTTCAACCTCATTTATTCCGCGACCAATTTATTGCATGCCTTTGGACCAAACTTGGAAAGCTTTGCCAAATTTGACCATGATTGGCGATGCCGCTCACGTTATGCCTCCCTTTGCAGGCGAAGGTGCAAATATGGCAATGCTTGATGCTTTGGAATTAAGTGAATATTTAACTTCTGATAAGTACAAAACCGTTCAGGAAGCTATTTCAGATTTTGAAATCATCATGCGAGAAAGGGCATCAAAAGCAGCAATGGAATCTCTTGAAAATGGAGAAAAAATGCACTCAAAAGAGGCTTTGAAAACGATGTTGACTTTTTTTGGCAGACCATAAAAACGGATAGTTAAAAGAAGTAATTGCAAAAAGCGAAGCAAATAGTATTAAAAAACAAAAATACTTCGTTTCTCGCATGAGCTTTATGAAGCATTCCGTAAAAAATGTATTAATGTTTTTATATAATCTTATTGTCTATTGCAAATGAAAGAGCTTCTGTAAAATTTTTGACATTAAAAATCTCAAAAATTTTTCTTCTATAATATTTTATGGTATCTGGTGAAACAAACATTTTTTCGGAAATCTGATTTATCGTTAATCCTTGAGCATATAATCGAAGCACCTCCAATTCTTTATCTTTTAGTTTTAATTTTTCTTTCGTAATCCAAACTTCTTTCGTCAAATCCAATTCCCATAAAATAGGTGAACCTTCTTTACTTATGATAACATTGCCCGCCTTTTGACTATGTGAAATAGAGACAATGCATAATGATTTCCAAACAGCTCCTTTTTCGTTCAGGAAAAGAGGTGTCAGTTTATGATTGATAAGGATGGGCTTATTATATTTTCCTTTTAAATGAAAATCATAAGAAATGCTATATAATTTTCGCTCCTCATTATTGGGCAATTTGTCATAAAAGTCAAATCCTGCGTTATTAATGATATTTAGCAATTTTAAATCTTGCTCAGGAACATTTTTGAAATAAAACTCATACCCCATTTCAAGCACTTCTTCAGGTGAATAACCGCATAAAAACAAAGGATTATCAGAAACAAATTCGAATTTAATCTGCTCATAATCTATCACATAAACACTCTGATAGGTCATTTTTCCAAAGGACTTCACCACTTCCAAATAATTGCTGAACTGACGTTTATCCGCATCAGATACTGCTTTTATTTTATTCCTGCTGAGTAAGGAGTGTTTTTCATTTTCCATCTTATAAAAGTAAGTAAAAACTACACAAAAGTGTAAGGTAAAATTAAAAACCATTTGCTTTTTTTGTATGTCACTTTAAATTTTTTATCATGAAGAAAAAATCTCTATCTGAATTTAGTCTGGAAGAACTTCTCCAAAATAAAAAAACGGTAAAAAAAAATGTTATCAGCTTTGGAATTCTATGGTTCATCGCTCTGACGACTATGATAATACTATCCAAATACAATTTATTCACTATATTTTTACCTCTTGCCTTTATCACGATTATCCCAATTTACAGCCCTATGGGTGAACTAAATTCGGAAATTAAAAAACGTAGTTCCCAAAGCAGCTAACTTGTACTTTGCTCTACTAATCAAAAATAAAAGTTGAACCTAAATGAATTGCAAAAACTGTAATAACGAAATAAATCATAACTTTTGTTCCAACTGCGGACAGCCTTCCGTTTTGAAAAGGATCGACAGGCATTATATCATTCATGAGATTGAACATGTACTGCATTTTGATCGTGGTATTCTGTTTACAATCAGAGAACTTTTTATAAATCCGGGACAAAATATTAGAAATTATATTTCAGAAAACAGGATCCGTCTTGTAAAACCGGTAATTTTTATAATCTTATCATCATTAATTTATACCCTTATCAGCCATTTTTTTCATATTGAAGAGGAATATGTCAAATATCAAGGAATGGAAAAATCTGCATTCGTAAAAATTTTAGGCTGGTTTCAGGCAAATTATGGGTACATGAATATTATGTCAGGAATGTTTATTGCAATATGGCTGAAAGTATTCTTTAAAAAATACGGCTATAACTTTTTTGAATTGCTCATCATGTTATGTTTTGTACTTGGAATTTCAATGTTAATTTTTGCTTTTTTCGCTATTATACAAGGTGTTTTTTACATCAAATCATTAAACATCGCAGGAGTGATTGGCATGATTTATTTAACCTGGGCGACAGGGAGTTTCTTTGATAAAAAGAAGATAAGTAATTATTTCAAAGCATTAATATGCTACGTATTAGGAATGATAACTTTCTTCCTATTTATATTTGCAGTGGGAATAACAATCGACGTAATAAAAAATTAAATTATGAAAAAAGACAACAAAATGCCTTCATTTGTTTTTGGTGTAGTGGCAGTTATTTTAGGCTGGACACTGGTAAAACATTTCGACTTTGAAAACCTACGATTTAAACAGCCTTGGTTAGATATTTTATACATTATAATATTTTTGTTTTCAATTTATGCTCTTATAAAAAACTATAAAAGCAAAACCGAAAAATAAAAGCATCCATATCACAACGGATGAAATTTCATTTTAATACCAAATTCTAAATCCCTATTTTCGCTCTTCAAATGTAAAAGAGAAAAATGAAGGTCTGTATTGCCGAAAAACCAAGTGTAGCAAGAGAAATTGCATCCGTTTTGGGAGCCAATGCCAAGCATGATGGCTATTATGAAGGCAATGGTTATGCCGTGACCTACACTTTTGGGCATTTATGTACCTTAAAAGAACCTAATGATTACAAGCCGCACTGGAAAAGCTGGGATTTGAACAACCTGCCCATGCTTCCCGAAAAGTTTGAAACCAAAGTGGTACAGAATTCAGGAATTCAAAAGCAATTTAAAATTGTAAAAAGTCTCTTTGACAAAGCCGAAATGGTAATTAATTGCGGGGATGCCGGACAAGAAGGAGAATTGATTCAGCGTTGGGTAATGAATGAAGCAAATTATAAAGGAGAAGTACAACGCTTGTGGATTTCGTCCCTAACCACCGAAGCCATAAAAGAAGGTTTTGAAAACTTAAAACCTTCTGCCAATTACGATAATTTATTCTACGCCGGATTTTCAAGAGCAATTGGCGACTGGCTATTAGGTATGAATGCCACGCGTTTATATACCGTAAAACATGGCGGTTATAAACAAGTTTTGTCTATCGGCCGTGTGCAAACACCAACCTTAGCAATGGTTGTAGAGCGTTTTAAAGAAATCGAAAATTTTAAGCCCCAACCCTATTGGGAATTGCAGACTTTATACAGAGAAACACTTTTTAGCTATGAAGAAGGTCGTTTTTTGAATAAAGATGACGGAGAAATTTTAGCCAATAAAGTCAAAGAAAGTGATTTCGAAATTGTTTCTGTTGATAAAAAAAACGGAAACGAATATGCCCCAAAACTATTCGATTTAACAGGTTTACAGGTTTATTGCAATCAAAAATTTGGGTTCTCTGCAGATGAAACACTTAAAATTGCCCAAAGTTTATATGAGCAAAAAGTAGTTACGTACCCAAGAGTTGATACCACTTTTTTGCCTGGTGATATTTATCCGAAAGTACCGGGGATTTTACAAAAATTATCGAATTATAGTGCCTTGACACAACCGATTTTAGGAAAAAAAATAAAAAAATCGCCTAAGGTTTTCAACGATAAAAAAGTAACCGATCACCATGCGATTATTCCAACAGGAATAGAAATTAATTTGCCTTACAATCAGCAACAGGTTTATGACATTATAACAAAACGTTTTATTGCTGTTTTTTATGATGATTGTCTGGTTGCAAATACAACCGTAATTGGAAAAGCAGCAGATGTTACTTTTAAAGCTACGGGTAAAGAGATCTTAAAAAAAGGTTTTCGTGTCGTTTTTGAAGACCCTAATGCTAAAGAAAGAGAAGCAGATTTATTACCAGGCTTTGTTGTAGGCGAAAAAGGACCGCATGAACCTTCCTTTCTTCAAAAAGAAACTAAACCACCCAATCAGTTTACTGAAGCAACTTTGCTTCGGGCCATGGAAACTGCGGGAAAACAAGTTGATGATGAAGATTTACGCGAATTGATGAAAGAAAACGGTATCGGGCGCCCTTCTACTCGTGCAAACATTATTGAAACGCTTTTTAAACGCCAGTACATTGTTCGAAACAAAAAACAAGTCTTACCAACACCAACTGGAATTAAGCTCATTGAGACGATTCAGAATGAATTAATAAAATCGGCTGAATTGACAGGTACTTGGGAAAAACAATTAAAAGACATTGAGAAAGGAACTTACACTGCCGGAGCCTTTATAAAAAACATGAAAAGGATGGTCGAAGCTTTGGTTACTGAAGTACGTAGTGAAACCAAACACGCCAATATTTCACATGCAGGAAATATTCAAAAAGAAGCGGTAAAAGTCGAGAAAAAGAAAACTGAAGGAATCGCTTCAGAAGCCTGCCCAAAATGCAAAAAGGGAAATCTTTTAAAAGGAAAATCAGCATTTGGCTGTAGCGAATATAGATCAGGCTGCGATTTTGTATTGCCTTTTGTTTTTTCAAACAAAAAAATTACTGAAAGTCAATATTTACGATTGCTTCAAAAAGGTTCTACCGTTAATATAAAAGGATTTAAAATTGATTCCGAAACAGTTGAAGGATTAATTAGATTTGAAGAAAATTACAAACTCAGATTAGAACCTAAAAAAACTATCCCGAAAACAAAATCGGATACATTAGCTTGTCCGAAGTGTAAAAAAGGAACTATTCTTAAAGGAAAAACGGCTTATGGCTGTGGTGATTATAAATTAGGCTGTGATTTTAAAATGACTTTTGATGATGTCAGAGCGAAATTGAAAGACCAAAAACCGACGAAAGAATTAGTATATGCAATACTTTGCGGTTAGTTAGTAAAGTTTTGTATCAGATATTAATAATTAATTGTCTAATTGCCAAATTTTTCTAATTATCTAATCCTTTTTTCATAATTTAGTACTTTAATCGAATAGCAAAATCTTGTAAATATGTCACTGAAAATTACTCTTTTAGCTCTAATATTAACTGTGATTTCCTGTCAGAAAAAGGAAACGATAGAGAAAGACAAAATTAAAATTGCAGACTGGCTGATTGGAAACTGGGAAAATAAAAACCCTGACGGAATGTTGACAGAAAACTGGGAAAAACTAAACGACAGTACTTTCAATGCATATTCTTACTTTGTAAAACAAAATGACACATTACATTTTGAAACCATTGTTTTAGCTCAAAAAGGAGAAACCCTAACTTATTTTGCCACTGTGAAAGGTCAAAACGATGAGAAAGCAGTAGCTTTTAAGGCAACTTCTGAATCTGATCAACAATTGGTTTTTGAAAATCCAAAGCATGATTATCCTCAAAAAATCACCTATACAAAAGGTACTAATAATACTTTGAATGCTGAGATTTCTGGAAAACTACAAGGAAAACTGACTACAGAAAGGTTTATTATGACAAAGAGGTAAAAACAATTCTTAATATATTTGTTGCTAATCTAAATTTAAAAAAAAACATCTGCATCTTCAAGATTGAAAAAATATATTTACATTGAAAAAAAATCTCAAATCACAAATATAATAGGAAACCTATAATTTATCCCCAGTCTATTAGCTTTAATTTTAATTAATAAACAAAATGGACCTATTTGGTTATTAGTTTATTTTTTCATCGCATATTGGGATTTTTTCTTATTTCTACAGAAGGTTTAGAAATTGATTTTCAAAATAAAAAGTTTAGGAAATTATTTTCTTTTTATGGTATCTGTATAGGAATACAATGGAAATACTTTTCTAAAATAAAATATGTTGCCTTATTTGAAACTTATAGTAAAACAAACTTTTTTGAGGAAAAGGATTTGGATCTGGTGCAACTACAACCATAACCGAGAGAACAGTTAAAATAAATGTGTTCGACAATAACGAAAAACATTTTACATTGTATTTTGCAAATAAATAGAATAGAAGCTATAAAAATTGCAGAAAAGATTAAGGAAGCTTATAAAATTGAGATTGTAACAAATTTTAAATAACTATTATTCGTTCTCCCCAATCTTATTCACCATAAAAATCATCATTAAACCCAAAAGCGCCATTATTAAAAAAGCCCATTTCATGCTTAAATATTCGGAGATAAAACCAACCATAGGCGGAACTAATAGAAACCCAAGATAGCCGATTGTTGAAATAGAAGTCAATGCAGAACCACTACTTAATTTTGACGACCTTCCGGCCAGACTAAACACTAACGGAACCACGCATGAAACACCAAATCCGATTAAAACATACCCAAAAATAGTTGGATAAGCATACGGGAAAATGAAACAAACAGCGAAACCGGTACTGATTAAAACTCCACTATAAAGCAGAATTTTTTTTGTTCCGAATTTCGTTACGCCATGATCTCCAAATAAACGTCCTAATGTAACCGCAGTGGCGAAAAAAACAAATGCCGCACTGGTCATTTTTGGTGAAGCTTTTAATATATTTTCAAAATAAATACCGCTCCAATCGTACATTGTATTTTCACAAGCCATCGAAACAAAACATATCAAAGCAAACTTAACCAGATTTTTTTCCGGCATCGAAAAGAACTTCTTTTTAACCGGTACAGGCTCATTATGAATACTCATTGGGTAAAAGCATGCGGTAAGTCCCATCATAAAAATACTTACTCCCAACAAATGCTCAGACGGAGCAATATGCTGTGTTACCATTATATATCCTAAACCAGCTCCCGAAAAAACAGCAATACTCCAAACAGCGTGAAACCTTGTTATAATTGATTTTGGATATAATTTCTGCACCTCCAGAGATTGTGCATTAATTGACAAATTAAAAATATTGCGTGATGCTCCAAAAATTAAAAGAATAATGACCAGCTGCCATACAAAAGCAGCCAGACCCGGCAGAGCTAAAACAATATTAAACATGATTGCCCCCAAAAGCATGATATATCGGCTACTGTACTTGTTTAAAAGTTTTCCTGTAAAAGGCATGGTAAGCATCAAACCAATTGGAAATGCAAATAAGACGGCTCCAAATTGGGCTTCAGATAAATGCAATTTTGCCTGTATGTGTGGAATTCGGGAAACCCATGAAGAATATCCAAATCCGGAAACAAAAAAAAATACGGTATTAGCTAATCTAAATCCTTTAGGGGTATTGTGTATTTTTTTTAAAAAAGAAATAATCATTTAGGCTTGTTCAATTTAATTTGCGGCAAAATTAAGCTTTTTAAAACCAACTTCCCCTGTTTTAACTTTTCTAAAATCTTCCAGAAACTAAAACAATTATATGCTTAAAAATTTGTAATATAAAATATGATTACTGCTTTTTTTTATTCCTTAGATTTATGAATATTAAAAAATCATATACAATCAATCTAAATAATTTGTTAAAGAAATATTAATTTTTACATTTATATTATTTTCATTAATTATAAATACGCAACCAAAAATGAATTATTATAACCAACGAATTCAGCATTTTATCTTTATAATTTTCTCATTTCTCATTTTAGCTACAAACACTTTTGCCCAAAAAAACAGAAAATTAAAAGGAGTCATAACTACATCAGATGGGAATCCTGCAGCTGATGTAAACGTAATTCTTAAAAACACAAAATATAGTACTATAACAAATAAAGATGGTGCTTTTGAATTCAACAGAGTAAAAACAAACAGCTGCATCTTACAGATTTCTTTAGCAGGTTACGAAACTTTAGAAAAAGAAGTAACCCTCTCAGAAAATGATATTACAGTTTTAAATTTACAGTTAAAAGTTTCGAGTAAAGAATTAGAAGAGGTAACCATATACAGTAACAGAGTAAAATTTTTTCCGAAACAAAGCAATTATGTGTCTAAAATGCCGCTGAAAAATATTGAAAACCCACAAGTTTATAATGTCATTACAGCAGATTTATTAAAGGAACAAGCCATAACTAATTTTGAAGATGCTGTGAAAAATGTGCCAGGCATTCAAAAATTATGGGAATCTACAGGGAGTGCAGGAGGCGGTGGATCTTTTTATAGTTTACGTGGCTTTGTAACACAGGCTAATATTGTAAATGGATTGCCAGGATTAACAAATGGTAGTTTAGACCCTGCTAATATTGAAAGAATTGAAATTATAAAGGGCCCATCCGGAACTTTATTCGGAAGTAGTCTTATTTCTTATGGCGGACTTATAAATACCGTAACTAAAATACCCTATTCAGGTTTTGGTGCAGAAGCATCTTATCTTGCCGGAAGTTTTGGTCTTAACCGGGCTACTGCAGATGTAAATGCTGCTGCAGATGATTATGACAATGTTGCCATAAGGGTAAATGCCGCTTATCAGACAGAAAATAGTTTTCAGGATGCCGGTTTTCGTACTTCTTATTTTGCAGCTCCTGTCCTATCCTGCAAGGTTAATGAAAAATTATCTTTCCTAATCAGTACCGAATTTATGCAGGAAGAAAAAACAACACCTGCAATGCTATTTTTAGGAAGAAGCAATTCTTTACAATTTGCCAATATTGACGAATTAAATTATAATACAAAGTTGTCTTTTACCAACAATGACTTGTCTGTAAAAAACCCTAAATACAACTTGCAGGCCCAAATGACTTATAAGATATCAGATCAATGGACTTCGCAAACTGCTTTATCAAGAGGGTCTACAAAATCTAACGGTTATTATTCTTATCTTTATGATAATGAAGATGAGCAGGGCGATTTTTCTATTTATATTACCAAAGAAAATTCATTTACCACAACAACTGATATTCAGCAAAATTTTATTGGTGATTTCAAGATTGGTAATATGCGTAATCGAATCGTAATTGGTCTTGATTATTTTGAAAAAGACATAATGTACGGAGGTACCGGATTTAATGGTGTATATAAAGTTACGCCTCAGGGTGAAATTAGGCAATATGATGATACTAATCCATATTATTTAACTCAATCATCTGTAGATAATTTACTTTCAAATACAGGAACCGATAATTATAATTTAAAAGATAATACCTATAGCATTTATGCATCTGATGTAATCAATATTACACATAAATTAATAGCAATGGCCAGTTTACGTGTCGATTATTTTGATGCTGAACGTGATATTACAAAAAATGATGATGATTATAATCAAACGGCATTATCTCCAAAATTTGGTTTATTATATCAGCCAATTGAAGATAAACTAGCCTTATTTGCCAATTACATGAATGGTTTTAAAAACGTTTCACCTGATCGTGCAACAGGAAGTCAGATCTTCGAACCAGAGCATGCCAATCAATTAGAGTTTGGAATCAAAGCAAATCTTTTAGACGATAAGTTAAATGCAACAATAAGTTACTATGATATCAGCGTTGCCAATCTGTTAACTGTAGATCCGGCTGATGTAAACAAAAGTCTCCAGGGTGGTAAATCAAAAAGCAAAGGTTTAGAATTGGATTTGAATTCTAAACCTTTGAAAGGTTTAACTATTATTGCAGGATACAGTTATAACGACAGTAAAGTAACAAAAGGAGATGTTCAAAATGTGTTTCTGGAAGAAGGCAAAAGACCAATGTGGTCAGGACCTTCGAATTTAGTAAACCTATGGACAACATATAAATTTGATTCCGGAATCCTGAAAGATTTTGGTTTAGGCTTTGGAGGAAATTATGCCAGTGAAAATGCAGTTGTAAACAGTGAAATACTTGGTAAATTTGTACTTCCGTCGTACACTGTTATAAATGCATCTGTTTTTTACGGTACAAGCAAATTCAGAGTTGCTTTAAAGATCAATAACCTGGCAAACAAAGAGTATTTTAATGGTAGCTGGGGAACAGTTAATCCTCAGAAACCAAGAAATATAGTAGCTAGTTTTAGCTATAAATTTTAATTCTAAGTCACGCTTGAATAAATTAAATTGTTATTTGTTTTTAATTATTCTAAATAAGCTTTAAGTTTGTAGAAAATTATTTAGTCTTTAAAACAAATTATATTATGAAATTAAATTTACTGAAAAAAATAGTGCTTGCATTCCTAATGCTTGTATCAACATCTTCTTTATTTGCTCACGCCCTTTGGATAGAGACTAACGCAACAGGTACAAAAGGAAAAGTACAGGAAGTATCTGTTTATTTTGGAGAATTCTCAGATAATGATATTACAAAGTCCGACAAATGGTTTTCAGATTTAAAAGATTTCACTTTGATATTAGTTTCTCCTTCAAAAAAAGAAACTAAGTTAACCTCTAAAGCCCTTGAAAACAAATACCAGGCTTTCTTTAAACCAGATGAAGACGGAGTTTATACCATTGTAATGCACCATAAAGTAAAAGATGTTTACGGGACTATGGTTTTAGATTATAACTCAAGTGCAACAGTTGTAGTGGGAAACAAAACTTTAGGAAATTATGCCACTGCAAATAATAATATAATTGGCGTATTTAGTGAAAATGCCGATTTGGCAAAGAAAAACGTTAAAATTAACGTATTTGCATTGTACGAAGGGGTTTCTGCAAAAGAACAAAAAGTAAAAGTAATTGCACCGAATGGCTGGGAAAAAGAATTATGGACAAATGACAAAGGAGAAATCTCCTTTACACCAATCTGGTCAGGTAATTATATGATTGAATTTGCTTATACAGAAAAAGCATCAGGAGAACATAACGGAAAGAAATATGATGAAATCTGGAAAATGGCAACTTACTTAATTGCTGTGAAATAAATATTAAAAACTTAAAGTTTTCAAAGTCTTTTTCAATCCAGAAAAAGACTTTTTTTATGTTTCAAAAACTATTTGTCTGAAAGTTTATTTTTAGTTTGTTTATCCGTTTTGCGCTCAAAAAGCAGCATAAATATTTAAAAATAAAATAGTTAGAAAATAAATAATAATTATTCTAAATAAGCTTTTAAATGATAAACTTACACAATATATTTGCATCACATTATTTTAAATTATTCTAAATAAATACTATGAAATATATTTTACTTTTAGGTTTAACTTTTATAAGTTT
This sequence comes from Flavobacterium sp. W22_SRS_FK3, assembly GCF_052113665.1. Taxonomy (NCBI): domain Bacteria; kingdom Pseudomonadati; phylum Bacteroidota; class Flavobacteriia; order Flavobacteriales; family Flavobacteriaceae; genus Flavobacterium; species Flavobacterium sp. W22_SRS_FK3. Next base: position 349,926 of record NZ_JBGQOF010000002.1, read on the forward strand.
TGCAACTTATAGTCAGGGAAATTCACACAACAACAATTTCGCTATAAATGATACCGTAAAAAATAAAAAAGGCGAGATTCTAAATGAGGTAATTATTACTAAAAACAAAGAACCAAAACCTGTAACAGCGGTTCGCTCTGGATTAAAACCAATGGACAATCCTCAAACTGTACAAGTTATTAGTTCTGAAGTTATCGAACAGCAACAGGCCATAAGATTAAGTGAAGTTTTAAAAAATGCAAATGGTGTTTATGTAAGCTCAGCACGTGGAGGTGCTCAGGAATCTTTTTACTCAAGAGGATACGATATGTCTGCCAATAATATGTTTAAAAATGGATTTCGTTATAATGCAGGTTCTATTCCTGATATTTCAGGTTTAGAAAAAGTAGAATTTCTTAAAGGAGGTTCGGCATTATTATTTGGAAATGTGGCACCAGGCGGAATATTAAATCTAGTAACCAAAACACCATCATTTACAAGAGGTGGTGAAATGTCAATGCAAATGGGGAGTTATGCTTATTACAAACCATCTATTGATTTTTATGGACCACTCAGCAAGTCAATTGCTTTTAGAATTAATGGTTCTTATGAAAATTCAGAAAGTTTTAGAGATGTTGTAAAAAACGAACGTTTTTATGTTAATCCATCTTTTCTTTTTTATATTAATCCAAAAACACAGATTACAATACAAGGAGATTATTTAACAGCAGACTGGACTCCTGATTTTGGAACGGGAATTATCGGAAAAACTATTCTAGATATTCCTCGTAATACTTATTTTGGTGCACTTTGGTCAACAGGAAACACAAAATCTTCAAGTGCTTCTGTATTAGTGAATCATGAATTCAACAAAAACTGGAAATTGAATTTTAATGGCTCTTTTCAAAATTACAACAGAACACAAAAATCAACTGCTCAGCTATCTAATTTAGATGATATCAAAACATATCCAATTCCGGGGTATTGGAATAGAGCATTAACTCAGGCTAAAAACTTAGAACAAATAGTTGGAGACCAATTAAGCTTGCAGGGAAATTTCAATACGGGATCTGTAAAACATCAAATATTTACTGGTGCTGATTGGGAAAACTCATTTACAACTGCTTATACTTTTGTATTCTCTCCGGCAAATTATGATACTATTTATCTTTTTGATTTCGACCCTTTAACACAAAGAACAGATATTCCTGAAGCCATAAATACCCAAATTACAAAAACAGACGCCAATCGTTTTGGAACCTATTTTCAGGATTTAATTTCAATAACCGATAAATTTAAGGTTCTTGCTGGTGTTCGCTGGTCTTGGCAGGAAACGGAAGTGACTACGTACAAAGAAACTTCTACAAGTGCTGGAAATCCACAAAATGCAGTGCCAACAATTGCTCCAAAACGTTTAGACAATGCATTTTCGCCAAAAGCAGGTTTAGTATTTCAACCAACAAAAGATATCTCTTTGTTTGCCAGCTATTCGAATTCTTTTACTCCTAATACAGGAAACTCATTCAACAACCAGCCACTTGACCCTTCTATCATAGATCAATATGAGGCAGGTATTAAAAAAGAGTTTTGGAAAGGAATTTTAAGTACTAATATAACTGTATACCAAATTACAAATGACAATTTAGTTCAAACAGCAATATTTATGCAAGATGGTGTTACTCCAAATTCTGATACTAGTATTAAAGTTATGAGTGGAGAAACGAAAAGTAAAGGTGCTGAAGTAGATATTACCGCGAGACCAATTGAAGGCTTAAGCGTTATTGCAGGATACAGTTATAATGATATGCGTTACACCAAAACATCTGGTGCAAATGGAAGTTTTATTGAAGGAGGCAGAGTAGCAAGAACGCCTCAAAACACGGCTAATTTAAGCTTTTTCTATACTTTGCAGTCAGGATTTTTAAAAGGTGTTTCTGTTGGAGCAATCGGAAATTATATAGGAAAAAGAATTGGTGGATGGAACAACCAATACAATACTGATCTTACAAAATATCCTGACGGAATCTGGTACAGAGAAATTCCATTAGGAGGATATGCAACTATTGATGTTTCTGCTGGATATAACTGGAAAAAAATCTCTCTTTTATGTAAATTATCAAATATTACAGATGAGTTAAATTATACTGTTCATGAAAACTATAGTGTAAACCCAATTGCTCCACGTCAGGTAATGGTTAGCTTGAAATACAAATTGTAATCTAAAATTTAGATTATAATCTCTTCTAAAACTTTTTCTGCCTCTTTCACTTTTGAAAAGCAGAAAAAGTTTTTTCTTTTAAAATAAAAAGTATTTTTGCCGAAAGCACTTTCAATTATTATAAACCTTTATTTATTAAAAATATGCCTAGTCCAGTTTCAGAATGTCTTTATTGTCAAAACAATGACACCTTACAACAATTAATGATAAAAATTGGGGATTTAAAAGTATCTCGACTGTTCCTGTTTAAAGAACAATCATATACCGGACGCTGCAATGTAGTTTACAAAGATCATGCCGTTGAACTTTACGAATTAAGTGATGAACAGCGTAATTTATTTATGGAAGATGTTGCCACAGTCGCCAAAGCAATTGCAAAGGCATTCGATCCTACAAAAATTAATTATGGTGCTTACAGCGATACGTTATCACATTTACACATACATATTGTCCCTAAATATAAAGATGGCTACGGATTTGGAAGTGTTTTTGAAATGAATCCTCAAAAGACCTATTTATCTGATTCAGAATATGACGCTGTAATTGAAAAAATAAAATCCAACTTATAAAAAGTAGTTTTTATAAATTCTAAAAAACCTTTTTCTACTATTCTTTTTGAAAATAGAAAAAGGTTTTTATTAAATTGTATAAATTTAAAACTAAATTACTCCCATTTTTTGCATTAAAAATGAAGCGCTTTTATTTTTACATATTCCGCTGCGAAGCTTATAATCAAAATGCAAATCGTTATTACATATTTCTACTTCAAAACATTGGTTGGTCAAAGTTTCAGGATACTCATTAGTAGTCAGGCAAACTTCGATATCATGTGTCGCAATTGCACCAATTGCTTTTTTACTGATTACTTTTTTTACCACTTCAATTGTTCCGTTACGTTTGTCATCAGAATTGGTTCCTCTTAAAATTTCATCCAATAAAACAAAAGCAGGCTCTACTTCAAGAGCATCCATAATTTGTTTTAAACGCTTGATTTCAGCAAAAAAGTAAGACTCACTATCTGCCAAAGAATCTGATAATCGCATTGAAACCAAAACTGGTAATGGGTGCATATTAGCCTCTGAAGCACAAACAACTGAACCTATTCCACCTAAAACCATATTAATACCCAGACTTCTTAAAAAAGTACTTTTTCCGGACATATTAGAGCCCGTTAAAATCATAAAGGACTGAGGGTAAAAATGAGTATCATTCCCTATCCTGCTAACCGGATTTAATAATGGGTGGCTTAAATTTTTAAAGCCAATTTTGTATTCTAAATTGATTTCAGGAAAAACAAAATCTGGATTATTGTAAGCTAAATTAGCCAAACTATTCAGCATTTCGAATTCGCCTATAATTTCAATCCATCTTGCAAGTTCTGTCGAATAGTTATCTTTCCATTTTAAAAGTGATTTTAAAACATGAATGTTAAATAAAAATGTTCCATTGAAAACTATTGAAGTCACTAAATTATTAATGGTATCCATTCTCGAAAACAACTCTGACAGCTGTTTTAAATGTGAGCTTGCTTTTTGATTTTTAAAAACTAACTGCTGTTTCAAATCATTTAATTTTTTAGATTCAAAAGTTTCGTTTTCTATTTTCTGAACCAGCAAACCGTATTGTTTTATTGTTTTATCGATATTATCAGCTTTTGCGATTTCAGATTGAACTCGTTTAAATGACTGTCCCAAAACAATTAAATTTGCTATAAAAACATATGTCAGATAGGACAGTAAAATGGTTTTTGAAGTAATGAAATAAGCTGACAAAATTCCAAAAAATAATACTGGAAAAAAAATTGAAAGTAAATTTATAACTTTAGGTAAACTGTTATTTTTAAATGAATTCCAATACATTAAGGATTCGAATGATTCTTTACTGTCATGACTGACAGCTGCCAAAGCAAAAAATTCCTGTCGCCAGTTTATTTTAGACTTAAGCTCTTTTATTGCTTCCTGATTTTCAAGAATCGTTACATTAGAATTCAATCTCAATAATTGATTCGCTAATGTTTTTTTTCCAACAAAAGTTGCCGTTCTGTTTAAATTCTGAAATAAAGAATGGTCACCGAAGATATCCAGATCGTAAGCATAAGGATGATGAAAATCGTTAAACTCAATACCGCTATCAAAAGGAAGTTTTTCTCTTTTCAAAAAAGAAATTTCATTTTCGTTTATTTTTAAAAGTGCTGTTAAAAACTGCTTTTGAAAAGACAAACGTGAATGAATACGCATCAAAAAAATAAAACCAACAAAAAACACTAAAGCACCAATTAAATATAAAATGTTATCTGTTTTGATGTAATAAAAAATCAGAAACAAACAGCTGAAAATACTTAAAAGCCTCAAAAGACTGATAGTGTTATATTTTTTATTAGTTTTATGTAATGATTCTGTGTAGTAAGAAAGCCTGTTTTTATAATAATCCATCTTTTTAATTTAATGAATCACAAATATAGGTTTTACCGCTACAAAATACTGTTTAATTACAACCGAAATTAGTTATCATGCATAACTAAAACAGGAATTGAAACCTCTTTTGTTATTTTTTGACTAAAACTGGAATCAAACAGACCTTCAAAAAAAGATCTCTTATGAGTAATTGTGGTTAGAATATCAACATCTTTATAAAGTATAAAATCGAGTATTGTTTCTTTTACGTTATCACTTGGCAACACTAAAAATTCAACATTTTCATCGGCAAAACTAGATTCCCATTCCTTTGTAGTTTCCAGAGAAACATCAGAAACTGTAGTTTTAACGTATAAGCTGCGAACTTTCGCATTCATTTTCTTAGCTATTTTCAAGACTTTTTTCAACTCTTTTTTATCTTTCTCACGATAACGTGTCGTAAAACCAATAACGTTTATATTTTTAAATTTAGCATCTATTGGCACACATAAAACCGGTACATCAACACCTGAAATTACAGAACTGGTATTAGAACCTACAAAAAAAGTAGTCCAGTCTGAAACCCCGTTTGTACCCATAATAACAAAATCGATATCGTCTTCTTTAACTGCATTTTTTAAATTATACAACAAATCGCCATCCATTAATCGATGTTTAATCACAATTTCTTCTAAATTCCTTTCCATCGCAATCGTTTTAAGCTTTGGAATTTCGTCCTTAAACATCTCAAATTTTGCTAACTCTATAGAACTATAAATGGCTGCGTAATTTTCGGGAAAAAACTGACTATCATATACCGGAATTTCAAAAGTATGGAGTAAAATAAGTTCGGCATTGACAACTTTAGCAAATTCTAAAGCGTGTACAAACGCATTTGTTGCTGCTTCAGAAAAATCGGTTGGGAATAATATCTTTTTCATTTTAATTTATATTTAAAGGTTTGTTTCTCAAATTTAACCATTCTAAAAACAAATCAACCTGATAATTATCAGTATTTTAACAATTAGCCTTTTCTTAAAAACATAAAAGACTATCTTTTAAAAATCGTTATGCACACAAAGCTACTCTCTCGTAATTTTGAGGCTTTTTTTATACCTTTGCTGCATGATAAATCAAGATTCTATAGTTGCTTTAGCCACTCCTTCAGGCGCTGGAGCAATTGCCATCATTCGAATTTCAGGCTCAGATGCAATTGCTATTGGAAATTCAGTTTTTAAATCCATCAAAAATAAAGACTTAACGAGCCAAAAAACACATACTTTGCATTTAGGGCATATTGTAGATGACTCAAAAACACTTGATGAGGTTTTAGTTTCGATATTTAAAGGCCCAAACTCATATACAGGCGAAAATACGATCGAAATTTCCTGTCACGGATCTACTTATATTCAACAACAGATTATTCAGTTATTATTAAGAAAAGGCTGTAGGATGGCTGATGCAGGAGAATTTACACTTAGAGCATTTCTTAACGGAAAACTTGATTTATCACAAGCTGAAGCTGTTGCTGATTTAATTTCATCAGATAACGAAGCTTCTCATCAAATTGCTATGCAGCAGATGCGAGGTGGTTTCAGTAATGAAATCGCAAAATTGCGAGAAGAACTTTTGAATTTTGCCTCACTGATTGAATTAGAATTAGACTTTGCCGAAGAGGACGTAGAATTTGCCGACAGAACTCAATTTCATGAATTACTAAACCGAATTGAATTTGTTTTAAAACGCTTAATTGACAGTTTCGCCGTTGGAAATGTCATCAAAAACGGAATTCCGGTTGCTATCGTAGGCGAACCAAACGTTGGTAAATCAACTTTATTAAATGCCTTATTAAACGAAGAACGTGCTATCGTTTCTGACATAGCCGGAACAACTCGCGATACTATTGAAGACGAACTGGTAATTGGCGGAATTGGTTTTAGATTCATAGATACTGCAGGAATTCGCGAAACAAAAGATGTTGTAGAAAGCATCGGGATCAAAAAAACATTCGAAAAAATTGATCAGGCACAAGTTGTTATATTTTTGTTTGATGGTTTCAAGTTTCAGGTTTCAGGTTCTGACTATATTGTCGAAATTGAAAAAGTTAAAAATAAATATCCTTTAAAGCCAATATTAGTTGTTGTAAACAAGGTAGACTTACTGAATGAAAATGAAATTGAAATAATAAATGAAAAACTTGAAACTTTAAACTTGAAACTTTTAAAAATTTCTGCTAAACAAAACACTGGTGTGGACGAATTAAAAAATGAATTACTTTCATTTGTAAATACCGGTGCTCTTCGTAATAATGAAACCATAGTAACAAACACAAGACATTATGATTCTTTACTTAAAGCTTTAGATGAAATACAAAAAGTAAAATTTGGTCTAGAAACTAATCTGTCAAGTGACTTAATTGCACTGGACATTCGTGAATGTTTATACCAATTCGGGCTTATTACGGGGCAGGTTTCTAATGACGAATTACTGGGAAATATTTTTGCTAATTTCTGTATCGGAAAATAGCAGGACAAAATAACACAAAACAAAAACAAATAAACGAGTTAAACTATTTATAAACAATATTTTAACTCGTTTTTTAATTCCTTTTTCTTTTGGATATTATGTGATGTTTTGATTAAATTTGTACCTTATTTGTACCTTGAAAATGCGAGGTATAAATTGGAGTTGCTACATTTACTGGGACATAAATTTTAAGACTGTTTAAATAAAAATAAATATCTTAGAATTATGAAAAAACGAGTTTACAGTGCTGAGTTTAAATCATCAGCAGTACGATTAAGTTACGAGCGGGAAAACATCAAAGAATTAGCAGATGAACTAGGTATCCAGGTAGAGCGTATTTATAAATGGAGGTCTTCTCAAAAAACATTTACTAATCTACAACCAATTATTTCTAAAAAG